>NC_022663.1:5779366-6105821 GCF_000157895.3 Mycobacterium kansasii ATCC 12478
TGTGGAAACGCTTCTTGACACGCCGTCGGCGCCGGGTGGCCGCCTGTGGCCGGGGTTGTGTTCAACGACGAAATTCCGGCGCCTTCGGCGGCTGGGACGCCGGTAATCGCCCAGACTGGCGACGACAGGGGCCGCACCAGTTTTGAGACAATCCCGCGCGTATCCGAAAGATTGCCTCGAAAATGCGCCGCCGAAGCGTACGCTCTGCTGGCTGGTAATGCATGCCGACGACAGTCAGATCACGCGGATTGACGGAGGTGCGAGATGTCGTTTGTCATTGCGACGCCCGACGTGGTGGCGCTGGCGGCGGCAGACCTCGCGGATATCGGCTCGACGCTGACCGCGGCCAATGCCGCGGCCGCGGTCCCGACAAGTGGGTTGGCGGCCGCCGCCGCCGATGAGGTGTCGAAGGCAATTGCGGCGGTATTTTCCAGCTACGCCCAGCAGTACCAGGCGCTGAGCGCCCAGGTGGCGACGTTGCAGGGCCAGTTCGTGCGGACGCTGACGGATGCCGGGAACGCGTACGCGGCCGCTGAGGCGGCAAATGTCTCTCCGTTGCAGACCCTCGAACAATTCCTGCTTGGTGCGATCACTGCCCCTACCATCGCCGGCCGCCCGCTGATCGGCAACGGCACCAACGGGGCCCCAGGGACAGGGGAACCCGGTGGGCCTGGTGGATATCTAATGGGTAACGGCGGCAATGGCGGCTCGGGTGCCCCAGGGCAGGCCGGGGGGGCCGGCGGGGCCGCCGGATTGCTCGGCAACGGCGGGGCTGGCGGCGTCGGTGGTACCGGCGCGTCGGGCGGCAAAGGCGGCACCGGTGGGTGGCTGTGGGGTAACGGCGGCGCCGGGGGGCCGGCGGCACCGGCGGCGGCGCCGGTGGCGCAGGTGGCAACGCGCTGTTCTTAGGCTTTGGTGGCAACGGCGGCCCTGGCGGGGTTGCAAGCGGATCTGGTAACGGCGGGGCAGGCGGGGCCGGCGGCGGCGGCGGTTCGCTCATCGCCATCGGCGGGGCGGGCGGCGCCGGCGGCGCCGCCACCAGTGGAACGGGCGGAGCTGGCGGCGCCGGCGCTGTCGCAGACGCCCTGTTCTTCAGCCTGGGCGGGGCCGGCGGGCACGGCGGGGACGCTTCCGCGGGAACCGGCGGAGCCGGTGGTGCCGGCGGCGGCGCCGCCTCCGCCAGCTACATCGGGATCAACGTGGGCATCGGCGGGGTCGGTGGGGCCGGCGGCGCCGGTGTGACCGGCGGTGCCGGCGGTGCCGGCGGCATTGCCGGTTACGACGGCCCCATTGGAATCCTCTTGGAGCTGGGCGGTGCCGGCGGCATGGGCGGCGCAGCTACCACCGGGACCGCGGGCGCCGGCGGCGCGGGTGGCGACGCTTTGGCTTTCAACTTGCTCGGGTTCAGCGTGGCCCACGCCGGCGCCGGCGGGGTCGGCGGGGCCGCCACCGGGTCCGGCGGCAGCGGCGGAGCCGGCGGCAATGGTGGCTTCGGCTTCGCGGCCGTGGGCGCTGGCGGCGGCGGTGCCGGTGGGGATGGCGGTGCGGCTGCCCTCGGTAACGGCGGCGCCGGCGGCGCCGGTGCCGATGGTGTCGGGCTGCTGGCCGGTGCTGGGGGTACCGGCGGGCACGGCGGTGCGGCCCCCACCGGCAGCGGCGGCAGTGGCGGTGTCGGCGGTGCCGGCTTCGGGTTCATCGGTACGGCTGGGAGCGGTGGTGACGCCGGCACCGGCCTCGCGGTCGGCGGCGGCAACGGAGGTTCCGGCGGCAGCGCTTACGGAGTACTCGCAGCCATCGGTGGGCAGGGAGGCGCCGCCGGCCCGGGTACCAGCGGGTCCGGCGGCGACGGCGGCGGCGGTGGAAGTCTGTTCGTTGCGTTGGGCGGTGCCGGCGGGCACGCCGGCACCGGTGCCGGGGTCAACGGCGGCCAGGGCGGTGACGGCGGCAGCGCCTCCGGCGCGATCGCCGCCTTTGCCGGGGCCGGCGGCACCGGCGGTCCGGGCACCAGTGGGTTTGGCGGTGGTGGTGGCGGCGGCGGCAACGCCGAGAGTCTGTTTGCCGCGGTGGGCGGGGCCGGCGGACACGGCGGCGATGCTTCCACGGGAGGCGGCGGAGGCGGCGGTAACGGCGGCCTGGGCATCGCCTACAGCCCCCTGGTAACCGGCATCGGCATCGGCGGCGCCGGTGGGGACGGCGGCGCCGGTACCAGTGGTGGCGACGGTGGTTTCGGCGGTGCCGGCGCTTCTTACGGCGTCGCTGCAATCGACTTCGTGCTGGCGGGCGACGGCGGCGCGGGTGGCGCAGCTACCACCGGAACCGGCGGGGCCGGCGGTGGCGGCGGTCTCACCTTGGCCGTGGACTTCCTTGGGTTTGGCCTGTTTCACGGTGGCGCCGGCGGGGATGGTGGAGCCGCCACCGGGGCCGGTGGCATCGGCGGGGCGGGTGGTAATGGCAGTAGCATCACCGCGCTCTGGGGCATATACGGCGGCGGTGCCGGCGGGGAGGGTGGGTCCGCCACCGGAACCGGCGGCACCGGCGGCAACGGGGGCAACGGCGGCTTTGCTGCAGGGCTTGGGGCCGGGGTGGGCGGGTCCGGCGGAGACGGCGGCGCGGCTCCCACCGGTACCGGCGGCGATGGCGGTGCCGGCGGCGACGGCGGCGGCATCATCGGCTCGGGCGGCAACGGCGGTGACGCGGGTAGCGGCGTCGGGGCTGCTAATGGCGGCAACGGGGGCAACGCTGGGATCACGAACAACGGCCAGTTCACACCGTCCATATACGGCAACGGCGGCAACGGCGGCAACGGCGTCAACGGCGGAAGCGGCGGCAAAGGTGGCAGCGCCGGCACGCTCGGTACGCCGGGACAGAACGGATCGCCGTAGCCTGCCTAGCGGCGAATACTGCCACCTGCCCTAGTCGGGGATGTTGTCGGCGACAATCGTGAAGCACGCCGAGTGGATCGAGGCGTGCGTCTCTTGAAACAAGACCTCGTGCGTTATCGCGTGTGTGCGGCCGCCCTCGTCGTGACCGAGGACAGCACCGGCCGCGACGCCCATGGCGGCAATGGCGATCCCGGCGCCGACCGGCTTGAGTCCGATCTTGCGATCCGTCATATGGAACTCCTGTTCGCGTAGCCGATGTAATCGAGCTTCGATGGTGCCCGAAACCCGCCGATATGCACCAGCTGTCACGGCGACAGCGACAATCGCTTCTTTGACTCGGACGATAACTGGAACTTATTGCCCCAGGTCGTCAGGCTACGGCGGTGCGCCCTCACGATCGCCAACTGCCGACCGGTCAGCCCGGGCCGTCGCTGGCCGCGGCCAACAGCGGCACCACGACATCGCTGATCGGGGTCGCCAGGCCGTGGGCGCGCGCCTTGCGGATGATCACTCCGTTGCGCAGGTCCCATTCCAGGCGCCGATGGGCTTCCCGGTCGGCCAAGATTGAGGTGCCCATGTCCTCGGGGGCCGACCGGAACAGATTCACCATCTCCTCGACCGCGTCGTCGCCGAGCCGGGCGCCCTCCGCGCGCGCCACCGCCAGGCATTCGGCGACGTAGCGGCGCGACAATGCGGCGACGTCGTCGCGGCGAAACATTCCGGACCGTCTCCCGGACAGCGCCATCAATCCGGCCAGCGCGTTGAGCACCAGCTTGCGCCACAGCACGGTGGTGAAATCCGGATCGCAGTCCACCCGGGCGCCCGCGCCGCGCAGCAGTTCGGCCACGGCTTCCGCAGCCGCTCCGGTCGGCAGCACCAGTGCGGCCTCGCCGCGCAACCGCACCCAACCGTCCGGTTGGGTCTCCGCGGAAAACCACACACTGCCGGGTACGACGGTCGACGAGGGGCAGTGCGGCTGTACCTGCTCGACCTGTTCGACCCCGTTTTGCAGGACGGCCACCACGGTGTGCTCGCCGCACAGCCGGGCCAGCCAGCCGCGGGTGGAGTCGTTCTGGGTGGCTTTGACCGCCAGGATCACCACCTCGACCGGGCCGGCGACGTCGTCGGGATCTGTGTGCACCGGGCCGGGCACCACGATGGGGTCCGCGCCGTCGGGCCGCAGTTCGATGCCGTCCCGAGGGGTGTGGCCGCACAGCAGCACCCGGTGGCCGGCCGCGTGCAGCAGCGCGGCCACCGTCGTGCCGACGGCGCCGGGGCCGACCACAGCGATGTTGGGTGCGATGAGCCAAAAGTACCGGGTTCATCCGGCGACCGGGCCGGACCTTAGACTGGGCAGTCATTCCGACCGCGTGAAAGGGAGTCTTGTGCTGCGCAGCCACGGCGCTGGTTCACTACGGGATCGCGACGCCGGGCAGCACGTGACGTTGGCCGGCTGGGTGGCTCGGCGCCGCGACCACGGCGGTGTCATCTTCATCGATCTGCGCGATGCCTCCGGCGTGGCGCAGGTCGTCTTCCGCGACCCCCAGGTGCTGGCCCAGGCGCACCGGCTGCGCGCGGAATTCTGTGTGACGGTCTGCGGTGTCGTCGAACTCCGCCCGGAAGGCAACGCCAACCCGGAGATCGCCACTGGCGACGTGGAGGTCAACGCCACCGCCCTGACGGTGCTGGGCGAATGCGCGCCGCTGCCGTTCCAGCTCGACGAGCCCGCGGGGGAGGAGCTGCGGTTGAAGTACCGCTACCTCGACCTGCGCCGCGACGGCCCGGCGTCGGCAATTCGGTTGCGCTCCAAGGTCAATGCCGCAGCACGCGACGTGCTGGCGCGGCACGACTTCGTCGAGATCGAAACCCCGACGATCACCCGCTCCACTCCGGAAGGGGCGCGCGACTTCCTGGTGCCGGCCCGACTGCACCCCGGCTCGTTCTACGCATTGCCGCAGAGCCCGCAGCTGTTCAAGCAGCTGCTGATGGTGGCCGGGATGGAGCGCTACTACCAGATCGCCCGCTGCTACCGGGACGAGGATTTCCGCGCCGACCGCCAGCCCGAATTCACCCAGCTCGACATGGAGCTGAGTTTCGTCGACGCCGAGGACATCATCGCCATCTCCGAGGAGATCCTGACCGCGCTATGGGAGTTGATCGGTTACCGGATTTCGACGCCGATCCCGCGGATCAGCTACGCCGACGCCATGCGACGCTTCGGCTCCGACAAACCCGACATGCGGTTCGGTGTCGAGCTTGTCGAGTGCACGGAGTTCTTCAAAGACACCACATTTCGGGTCTTCCAGGCACCCTACGTCGGCTCCGTGGTGATGCCCGGCGGAGCGTCGCAGCCGCGGCGGACGCTGGACGGCTGGCAGGAGTGGGCCAAGCAGCGTGGTCACCGCGGGCTGGCTTACGTGCTGGTCGGCGAGGACGGCACGCTGGGTGGCCCGGTAGCCAAGAATCTGTCCGACAGCGAGCGCGACGGTCTGGCCGCCCATGTCGGAGCCGAACCCGGCGACTGCATCTTCTTCTCGGCGGGCCCGCCGAAGTCGTCGCGGGCCCTGCTGGGGGCGGCTCGCAGCGAGATCGCCCACCGGCTCGACCTCGTCGATCCCGATGCCTGGGCCTTCGTGTGGGTGGTCGATCCGCCGCTGTTCGAGCCCGCCGACGAGGCCACGGCCGCCGGTGACGTCGCTGTCGGATCGGGGGCGTGGACGGCGGTGCACCACGCGTTCACCGCGCCCAAGCCCGAGTTCGAGGACCGCATCGACTCCGATCCGGGCAGCGTGCTGGCCGACGCCTACGACATCGTCTGCAACGGCCACGAGATCGGAGGCGGCTCGGTGCGTATCCACCGCCGCGACGTCCAGGAGCGGGTGTTCGCGGTGATGGGTCTGGACAAGGCGGAGGCGGAGGAGAAGTTCGGTTTCCTGTTGGAAGCCTTCATGTTTGGTGCCCCGCCTCATGGCGGGATCGCGTTCGGTTGGGACCGGATCACGGCGCTGCTGGCCGGGGCCGACTCGATCCGTGAGGTGATAGCGTTCCCCAAGACCGGCGGCGGCGTCGACCCGCTGACCAACGCGCCCGCGCCGATCACCGCCCAGCAGCGCAAGGAATCCGGAATCGACGCCAAGCCCAAACCGGTTGACCGGGCCTAGGAGCGGCCTAGGAGGGCCTAGGAGACACGCCCTGGGCGGGTGCACGGCGCATCCCGTCCTGCGGTAAGTAAGCCTGATGAGGACTTCGCGGCTTGCCCTGGTGGCTGACGGCGGCCCCGCGGCAGTGCAGCGGCTGCGCGCCGTTGTGTGGCCGATCACCCAGACCTCGGTGGCGGCCGGCCTGGCCTGGTATCTGACCCATGACGTGCTGCACCACCGGCAGCCGTTCTTCGCACCGATCTCGGCCGTGGTGTGCATGTCGGCGACCAATGTTCTGCGGGCCCGACGCGCTGCGCAGATGATCATCGGGGTGGCTCTGGGGATCGTGCTGGGAGCCGGGGTACACGCGCTTCTGGGCACCGGACCGACCACCATGGCGGTGGCGGTCTTCGTCGCGCTGTGTGTCGCGGTGCTGAGCGGACGCGGCTTCATTGCCCAGGGCCTGATGTTCGTCAACCAGACCGCGGTGTCGTCGGTGCTGGTGCTGGTATTCGCCGATACCGCCGGTGTAGTGGCCGAGCGTCTGTTCGACGCCGTCATCGGCGGCGGGTTGGCTCTGGTGTTCGCCGTGCTGTTGTTTCCGCCCGACCCGGTGCAGATCCTGTGCGATGCCCGCGCCGACGTGTTGGCGGCACTGCGCGAGACGCTGGTCGAGGTGGCCGACATGCTGGAAGATCCTTCCCGGGCCGCTTCGGACTGGCCGATGTCAGCCTTCGACCGGCTACATGACCAGCTCACCAGGCTGGCCGAGGCGCGCACCACCGCGGTCGTGGCCACCAGGGCTCCGCGCCGCTGGACTGCGCGCAACACCTTGCTCGGCATCGAACAACAGTCGGCGCGATTGGCGATGCTGGTCAGCGGCGTACTGCAGCTATCTCGCGCGGTCACCCGGCTTCACCGGGGGCAAGTCCCGCGTCCGCTGCACATCGCCCTGACCGAACTCGCCGCCGGCATGGCCGTTGCCGACGACGAACCCGCGGCAGCCAGCGCACATGCCACCGCGGCCAGAGACCGCGCATGGGAACTGGAAGCCGGGGCCCGCGACAAGAATCAGGTGGTGCTGGCCGACATCGTCTGCGTCTGCGCCGACGACTTACAAGAGCTGATCGATCTCCCCAGCCCGGCAAAGTAAGCTCTGCCAGCTCCTTCGGGACGACGTGATGTGTTCGACGATAGGGTGCCCGTGGTGCGGGATTCGTCCCGCGGCCGGCGTGGCGGCCGTGGGTTGGGCGTCGAGAAGTCAGGAGTGAGTGGTTGTCCCTGCCATTTGATGGGCCTTCTGACGCACGGTTCGACTCGCCGGCCGTCAAGCGTTATCGAGTCACGCACCGCACCGAATACCGCTACTCCGACGTGGTGACCAGCTCCTACGGCCGCGGGTTTCTCACCCCGCGCAGCTCGCCGCGCCAGCGGTGTGTCGCACACCGGCTGACCATCGATCCCGTCCCCGCCGACAGCTCCACCAGCCGCGACACCTACGGCAACATCAGCTCCTATTTCCATGTCACCGAACCGCACCGGGCCCTGACCATCACCGGCGACTCCATCGTCGACGTGGCGCCACCGGCTTCCGGGCTCTACACCAGCGGTCCGGCGCTGCAGCCGTGGGAGGCCGCCAGGCCGGTTGCGCCGCGTGGTGCCCTGGCAGTCGACTTCGTGCTGGACTTGAACCCGCCGGAGATCACCGAAGAGGTGCGAAAGTACGCCGCTCCCAGCTTTGTTCCCGGCCGCCCGTTGGTCGAGGTGCTGCGCGAGCTGACGACGCGGATCTATACCGACTTCACCTACCGTTCCGGATCGACCACCGTCTCCACCAAAGTCGACGAGGTGCTGACCGCCCGGGAAGGGGTATGCCAAGACTTTGCCAGGCTGGCGATCGCCTGCCTGCGCGCCAACGGGCTGGCAGCCTGCTACGTGTCCGGCTATCTGGCTACCGACCCGCCGCCGGGAAAGGATCGGATGATCGGTACTGACGCCACCCATGCCTGGGCCGCGGTGTGGACGCCCCAACAGCCGGGCCAGTTCGAATGGCTGGGCCTCGATCCCACCAACGACCAACTGATCGACGAGCGTTACATCGTGGTCGGCCGTGGCCGTGATTATGCGGACGTGCCGCCGTTGCGCGGCATCATCTACACCAACTCCGAGCACACCGTGATCGACGTCGGGGTCGACGTCGTGCCGTTCGGCGGTGATGCGCTCGATGCGTGATTTCCACTGTCCCAGCTGTGGCCAGCGCCTGACCTTCGAGAACTCCGTGTGCCTGTCGTGCGGCAGTGCGCTGGGTTTTTCTCTGGACCGGATGGCGCTGCTGGTGATCGCCGAGCGCGGCGTCGGGCACGCCGGAGCGGTGCCCGCCGACGAATACCAACTGTGTGCCAATCTGCATCTGGCCCAATGTAATTGGCTGGTTCCGGTGAACCACGCCAATGGGTTGTGCACGTCGTGTGCGCTGACCGTCGAGCGGCCCAACGACGTCGACACCGTGGGTCTGGCGGGGTTCGCCCGAGCCGAGGCGGCCAAGCGGCGGCTGATCGCCGAGTTGCACGAGCTGAAGCTGCCGATCGTCGGACGCGACCAGGATCCCGACCACGGGCTGGCATTCCGGCTCTTGTCCAGTGCGCACGAGCAGGTGATCACCGGACACGCCGACGGCGTCATCACCCTGGACCTGGCCGAGGGCGACGACGTCCACCGCGAACAGCTGCGGGTGGAGATGGACGAGCCGTACCGGACCCTGCTCGGCCACTTCCGTCACGAGATCGGGCACTACTACTTCTACCGGCTGATCGACCCGTCCGGCGACCACCGGGCACGCTTCACCGAGTTGTTCGGCGACCCGGACGCCGACTACCAGCAGGCGCTGGACCGGCACTACCGCGACGGCGCCCCTCAGGGCTGGCAGGACAGATTCGTGTCGTCGTATGCGACCATGCACCCCGCCGAGGACTGGGCCGAGACGTTCGCCCACTACCTGCATATCCGTGACACCCTGGACACCGCGGCATGGTGCGGTTTCGCGCCGGCGTCGGCAACCTTCGACCGGCCGGCGCTGGGCCCCAGCGCTTTTCCCGCGATCATCGACATGTGGCTGCCGTTGTCGTGGTCGCTGAACATGGTGAACCGCTCGATGGGCCACGACGACCTGTACCCCTTTGTGCTGCCGCCCGCGGTCTTGGCGAAGATGCAGTTCATCCATGCCGTCATCGACGAAGTGCCCTGAGATCTGCGTGACCGGCGGCCAACTCGATTGGGGCACTTGCGGTGCCACGCGGGCATATGATCGTTGCCACCGACTATTCACGGTCGCTTCATGCGCACGGAGGAAGCGATGTCGTATTTGGTAGCGGCGCCGGACATGCTGGCCGCGGCCGCAGCGGATCTGGCTGGCGTGGGCTCAGCGCTGAATGCGGCCAATGCGTCGGCCGGCGCTTCGACCACGACGGTGTTGGCGGCCGGTGCCGATGAGGTGTCGGGGGCGATTGCGGCGTTGTTCGCCGGGTATGCGCAGCAGTATCAGGCGCTGAGCGTCCAGGCGACGGCATTTCACGAGCAGTTTGTGCAGGCTGTCAGCACAGGCGCGGGTGCCTATCTACAGACCGAGCTCGCTAACGCCGAACAGAACCTGCTCAACGGGATCAATGCACCCGTCCAGGCGGCGCTGGGCCGCCCGCTGATCGGCAACGGCGCCGACGGCACCGCCGCGAATCCGAACGGCGGCGCCGGTGGGTTGCTGTACGGCAATGGCGGCAACGGCTTTTCGCAAACTAAGGCAGGTGCGGCCGGTGGTGCCGGCGGCGCCGCAGGGCTGATCGGCAACGGCGGAGCGGGCGGCGCCGGCGGGCCGAGCGCTGCCGGCGGCGCCGGCGGTCGCGGCGGATGGCTATGCGGCAACGGTGGCGCCGGTGGGCCAGGCGGGGCGGGGCCGGCAGCCACCGCAACTGTCAGCGCCGGCAATGGGGGAGCGGGTGGCGCCGGCGGCGCGGCGGGACTGTTCGGCGCCGGCGGTGCTGGTGGCGCCGGCGGCCACGGCGGGTTCTCCGACAGGCCGGACGCGACGAGCTTTACCGGAAGTGGCGGCACCGGAGGCCATGGGGGCCGCGGGGGACTGGTGTTCGGCAACGGCGGCGACGGCGGAAGTGGTGGGGCCGCCGGAGACACCCACAAGTGGGAAACTTCGCCCCAAACTGACTTCCCGAACGTCGGTCTCAGCGGCGACGGTGGCGCTGGCGGCAATGCCGGGTTGTTCGGCGCAGGTGGGGCAGGCGGCACCGGCGGGACGGGCGGTGTTTCCGCGGGAAAGGCCAGCGTTGGCGGGACCGGCGGTAGCGGCGGTGATGGCGGTCGCGGCGGCTTGCTCTACGGCGACGGCGGGGCCGGGGGCCACGGTGGAACCGGTGGAGCAGCAACGGTCTTTAACCCGGACGGGACCGGATCCCGCAGCTACTTCGATACGACCGGTGGGACAGGTGGGGTTGGCGGTTCCGGTGGTGATGCTGGGCTGATCGGTGCCGGTGGTGTCGGTGGCGTCGGTGGAACCGGCGGCCTCAGCGGACTGCACGCCGGTGGAACCGGCGGAGCTGGTGGCGACGGCGGGGACGGTGGATTGCTGGCCGGACCCGGTGGGGGCGGTGGGCAAGGCGGCGCCGGTGGTAGTCAGGCCAGCTGGGGCGCCGTCGGGAACGGGGGTTCCGGCGGTAACGGCGGGGATGCGCAGCTGATCGGTGATGGCGGCAATGCCGGCACCGGCGGGGATGGCGAGGCCGACGGCCCTGGTGGCCTCGCCGGTGCCGGTGGTTTGCTCTTCGGAAAGCCCGGCACGCCGGTCTAAGCGGTCAGGCCGGCATCGTCCGCCGTTCCTCGGGCCCCCACAGCGGCTGCATGCCCCCGGGCAGCTTCAACTGTGTCGCGGTGATCACGTCGGCGACGTCGCGCAGCGCGGCATGTATCGCGGTCAGCAGGTCGGCCAGCTCCGTCCGGCGTCCGTCGACGACGCCCTCCAGCTCGGCAGGATCCGAGCGGCGCAATCGAGTGTTGATCTCGTCCACCATCCGCTCGGGACGCGACGACCCCGACGAGCCGGGAAGGTCCTTGAGGTCGGCCCGCAGCCGCTCCAGCTGATACACCAGCGAGCGCGGGTTCTGCGGGTCGAACAGCATCAGGTCGGTCACGGCGGCGACGCTGACCTTGCCCACGGTACGGCGCCGGTAGCTGACCGAGGACTCACAAGCCTCCAGCGTCGACTCGATGATGGTTTGTTCGGCGGCCACGCCACGAACCGCGGTCAGCGTGTCCGCCAACAGTGCGGTCAGCCACAGGCCACGCTCGATCCGCTTGCCGATGTCCATCATCGTCCAGCCCGCGTCGCGCACCATCGACTCGGCGGCCACCCCGGCCAGCGTCAACATCCCGGCCAGGGTCTGCGCCTGAGCCTCGGCGAGCAGGGCATCGGCCTCGGCGAGTGACTGCGGCGGGTCCGACCGCAAGGCGACGGCGCGCTCGACGCCGGCCAGCACCATCCAGGTGTCGTTGGACAATTGGTCGCGCACCGCCCTGGCGCACAGCGCCAGCCCTTCGACCGACTGGACCAGGGATCCTGGCCGCTCCAGGTCCACGGTCATCGACCACAGCATCGAGGGGGCGACGGCGATCATCTCGGCGTGATCGTGAGCGGCTCCGGTGTCGGTTCCGGTGATCTGGCCGAGCGCGGCCATGAGTACCGGCACACATTCGCTTTCCTCGGTGTGCTGTTGGTGACGGAAGACGTGGTAGCGCTCGCGGGCCACGATCAGCAACCGGGCCATGTTCTCGGCGCGTTCGCCGTAGCGTCCCATCCAGAACAGGTCCGACAGCACCCGCGGGGAACTGACCGCGCGGGTGCCCGCGCCGGTCTTGAGCGCCGGCGGCAAGGTCGTGACCGTCACCGCCTCGGCAATCGCCCGCTCCGTGGGGCGCACCCAGACATCCTTTGCCGCAACGGATTTCAGCATGTATGCGGCCGCGCCGGGCGCCAGTACGTAGCCCAGGCCGCCGATCATCGGCGCATAGCCGCCGCGTTGGGCGACGGTGAACAACCGCATGCCGACGCCGGCTGAGGTCAGCATCCCGGCGTGGTCGGTGGGCGCGGAGGAGAACGTCGGCAACTCCTGGCCGGCCCACTGCCATGGCATCGCCTCGATCCGCGCCGCCAAATCCGCCAGCTGCCGAGACGAAAGTGTCGGCCCGGCAAGGGTTTTCCTGCCAACCGTGGATCTGATCAGCAGCGACGGCAGATTGGCCAGCAGATGCGAGCGTTCACTGGCGATGCCGCCCCAGTAGACAGCAGCGGTCGGCAACAATGGTTCTTCGCCCAGTAAGCGCCGGGCCAGCTCCGGCAGAAACCGCAGCAGCCCCGGGCTTTCCAGGATGCCGCTGCCCAGTGTGTTGACCACGGTCACCGTTCCGCGGTGCTGGGCCTCCACCAAACCGACCACGCCGAGCCGGGAATCGGCGCGCAAATCCAGCGGGTCGGCGTAGTCGGCGTCCACGCGGCGCAACACCACGTCCACGCGTTTGAGAGTGCCCAGCGAGCGCATCCACAGCTTGCCGTCGCGCACCACCAGGTCCGCGCTTTCCACCAGCGGGAAACCCAGCAGCGTCGCCAGATACGCCTGATCGAAGGCCGTCTCCGAATAGATGCCGGGGCTGAGCACCACCACCACCGGGTCTTGGGCGACGTCGGGAGCCGCGTCGATCAACGCCAACCGCAACGCTTGGGCAAACGGTGTCGTGGGCCGCGGCGCAATCCTTTCGTACAGGTCCGGGATCGCGTGGGCGATCACCCGCCGGTCGGCCAGCGCATAACCCGCCCCCGATGGCGCCTGCGTCCAGTCGGCGTTGACCTGATAGCTGCCGTCGGGTATCCGGCTGAGGTCGCAGGCGTGCAGGAAAAGTTGGCGCCCCGGCACCGTGATCCCCTTGGCGCGGCGCACATAACCGGGATGGGCGAATACCAGCTCGGCGGGCAGCACGCCCTCGGTGAGCAGGCTACGGGCTCCGTAGAGGTCCGCCAGCATGGCATCGAGTAGGCGTGACCGCTGCACCAGGCCGGCCTCCAGGACGGCCCAGTCTTCGGCTGACACCACCAGCGGCAGCGTGTCCAGTCGCCAGGGTCCGGGCTCCAGGCCGTGGGCGCTGTGCTCGTCGCGCGTGGGATCGGCCCCGGTGTAGCTGATGCCGTCGTGGTCGATCAGGCTGTGCACGACCGTGCGCAGCCGGTCCAGACCCGCTCTACCGCGCTCGGCGACGGCGTCGGCCAGCTCCGTCCAGGCGGGCCGCACCTTTCCGTCGGCGTCGACGAACTCGTCGTAGCCGGTTCCCGGGCCGTTACGCAGGTCGAAGAGAGCTTGCTGGGCTCGCGCGGTGCGGTAACCGTCCAGGAGGTGGTCAGCATCGGCCATTGCTCGACCCGTTCCCCACGTCACGTCGGCGGGCGCCATTACTGCCGCAACATCAGGGACTGCCCTCGCCTACACAGCGTTCGCTGCGCCGAACCCGCTGGTTCCGGCCGGGCTTATGCGTACTGCTGCCCTGGCGGCGGTCCCGGCGGATAGCCGCCAGGGGGCGCCGTTTGCTCGACCGGCACCACCTGGCCACCCGTCAGCTTGCGGTAGGTGTAGACCTGGACCAGCGCGGCGACCGGAACGCCGACGACCATGCCGACCAAGCATGCGAGTTCGCCGATCAGCACGGCCGCATACTGAACCAGCCAGGACAGCGCGCTGCTTCCGAGTTCGCCGCGAACGGTCGCGATGCTGGCCTTGATCGACTCGATCGGCGACAGGGATTTGTCGACGACGAACGCAATCGCGAATTGGGCGAAGAAAGCCAAGACCAACGGCCCGACAATGGTGCACGACAGAATCATGGCACCGACAGCGAGCAGGAATGAGGTGAGCACCACAGCGCCCACATTGCGCGGCTTGAAGAACGTCCCGATGCTGACCGGCTTGCCATCGGCAATGTCGAGGCATCCGGTGAGCAGGCCGGCATGCATGTAGGCCACCACGAAGAACAGGGCGATGTAGCCGATGATCGTGAGGATCCAGCCGATCGCGGAAAACTCTGCGGACGTGGTGTGGTAGCTGTAGTCGTACTCGACAACGGTAGTCGTGGTGGTTTGCGCGGTCGCAAAGGCGATCGCCAGCGGGATACCGATCACCGCGGCCATCGTCAGCCCGTAGATGACCAGCGGCACGACCAGCGCCGCGACGTTCTTGGTGAACTTGTTCCACGCCCAACTGATCGCTTCGCCCACGTTGAAGCCCGACTTCGGCTGTCCGCCGAAACCCGGCTGAGGCGGGTAGCCCGGCGCAGGTGCTCCCGGCGGGCCATAGCCGGGAGGCGGGGGCGGGGCGTTGTAGCCGGGAGCCGAGTAGCCGCCGGGCGGCGGGCCGTAACCGGGCGGTGGGGGAGGCGGTGCGCCGTAACCGGGTGGAGGTGCGCCGTAACCGGGCGGGGGAGGCGGCGGCGCGCCGTAACCCGGCGGCGGAGGCGTGGTCCCGTAACCCGGTGGCGGGGGAGGCGGCGGGTAGCCCGAGGTGCTGTGATCGCCGCCCTGGGGGTCGGCCGGTGTGCCTGGGTGTTCTGGCGGCTGGCTCATCGCTGTCCTAAGTGGCTGGTCGTTCGCTCTCGCCTGGTATGCGCGTGGAATTAGCAAACCGGAACTTAGCAAATGTGGGCCGGAGGCGCGCGGATTGGTGGTGCTCCTTTTTCGGGTGGCGACCCCGGAGCGTGCGACGCCTCGGCCCCCTTAGGGCTCGCGTGGTATGTCTGAAGCGTGTCCGACGGTCTTTTCGACCTGCCCGGCGCACCGAAGCCGACCGATCATGGCCTCGACGTGTCAGCCGGCGCGCCGCTGGCGGTGCGGATGCGCCCGGCGTCGCTCGATGAAGTGGTCGGGCAGGACCACCTGCTTGCGGCGGGGTCGCCGCTGCGCCGGCTGGTCGAGGGGTCGGGCGTGGCGTCCGTGATCCTCTACGGTCCGCCCGGAAGCGGCAAGACGACGTTGGCAGCGCTGGTCTCACAGGCCACCGGACGCCGGTTTGAAGCCCTGTCGGCGTTGTCGGCGGGGGTGAAAGACGTCCGAGCCGTCATCGAGGGGGCACGGCGGGGGCTTCTTGCCGGTGAGCAAACGGTGCTGTTCATCGACGAGGTGCACCGGTTTTCCAAGACCCAGCAGGATGCGCTGCTGTCGGCGGTGGAGAACCGGGTGGTGTTGTTGGTCGCCGCGACTACCGAGAATCCATCCTTTGCGGTGGTGGCCCCGCTGCTGTCGCGGTCGTTGATTCTGCAGCTGAGGCCGCTGACCTCCGACGACATTCGGATCGTCGTGCAGCGCGCGATCGAGGATCCCCGCGGGTTCGGCGGGCGCGTGGTGGTGACGCCCGAGGCCGTCGAGCTGCTGGTGCAATTGGCCGCCGGGGATGCGCGCCGGGCGCTGACCGCGCTGGAGGTGGCTGCTGAAGTCGCCGAGCAGGTTACCGTCGAGGCGATCGAGCAATCCTTGGACCGGGCCGCGGTCCGCTACGACCGCAACGGTGACCAGCACTACGACGTCGTCAGTGCCTTCATCAAATCGGTGCGTGGCTCCGACGTCGACGCCGCACTGCACTATCTGGCCCGCATGCTGGTCGCCGGTGAGGACCCCCGGTTCATCGCGCGGCGGCTGATGATTCTGGCCAGCGAGGACATCGGCATGGCCGACCCGACCGCGCTGCAGACCGCGGTCGCCGCCGCCCAGACCGTGGCGCTGATCGGCATGCCGGAGGCCCAGCTGACGTTGGCTCACGCCACGATTCATCTGGCCACTGCGCCCAAGTCCAACGCGGTCACCACGGCCCTGGCCGCGGCGATGGCCGACATCAAGGCGGGCAAAGCCGGCTTGGTCCCGGCTCAGCTGCGCGACGGGCACTACTCCGGTGCCGCGGCCCTGGGCAATGCGCAGGGCTACAAGTACTCTCACGACAACCCGGATGGTGTTGTGGCTCAACAGTATCCGCCGGACGAGCTGGTGGGCGTGAACTACTATCGGCCCACCGGTCGCGGCGGCGAACGTGACATGGCCGGCCGGCTGGACCGGCTACGGGCGATCATCCGCAAGAAACGGGGACGGGCATGAAGACCTTTACCGACGACGAGATGAACCAGCTGCTGCCCACCGCCAGGCCCTACAGCGTCGTCATCCTCAAGCAGGGACCGAAGTTCGGTGACGAGGCGGCGCCGGCCATCGTCTGGGAGCACGGGCGCCGCAACTTCGGGCTGCGCGACGAGGGTGTGCTGGCGGTCGTCCTGCCGGTCACCGACGGGTCCGACGTCTGTGGCATCGGAGTATTCGCGGCGACGGTTGACGACACCGCGGCGATCATGAATGACGACCCGGGCGTCGCCGCGGGCGTATTCACCTACGACGTACACCCTTGCCGAGGCTTTCCCGGTGACGCCCTGCCTTGACGGCAGCGCGGCTGTCCCTCTGCAACCGGGAGTCCCGTGCCGCTTGGCGCTTCGACGGACCCGGCTACTCCGGCGACTCCGGCGTCGACCTGGCAGCGAGCAGGCAGCGAGCGGGGCATCGAGCAGGCAGCGCTAGGTGCCGAGCTGAGGCATTGAATGTGCATTCGCGGCTTCGAGTGCGCGCCTACGGTTTTCAGAGTGTAACTACGGCGGCCGACGGGCCCTGAACTCGCCACCAGTGCACGCTCGCCGCCACCGGTGCACGCTCGCCGCCACCGGTGCACGCTCGCCGCCACCAGTGCACGCTCGCCGCCACCAGTGCACACTCGCCGCCACCAGTGCACGCTCGCCGCCACCGGTGCACGCTCGCCGCCACCAGTGCACACTCGCCGCCACCGATGCACGCTCGCCGCCACCAGTGCACGCTCGCTGCCACCAGTGCACGCTCGCTGCCACCAGTGCACGCTCGCCGCCACCAGTGCACGCACCGCTACGCGGCGCGCTGCGACCGCCCGAATCCAAGCCGGGTCAGACCAGCTCAGGCACGCGTAAGTGCGCTATCGCCAGCTCGAACTCGGCCACGTCAAGTACCTCGGCGCCCAATTCGCGGACCCGCCTGCTGCGCAACTCGGTCGCCTGGTCGCGATTACGGGCCATTGCATCCATGGTGTCGAACGTGGTGCATGACACCGCGCGCCGGCATGCGGGATGGTCAATCATCAGGCTGGCACTGCAGAACCCGTCCAACCCCTCCATCTCGGGCAACACATGCATGCCGTAAAAGTCGAGCGATCGCTCGATCTGATCCGGTACCACCTTGAGCCAGGTGGCCCGCACGCATGCCCCGGGATGGGAGTGGTGGTCGCGGTGCAGCATGGCGATATTCCATTCCTCGACCCGCGCGTTGCCGGAGAACATCATCGCGGCCCGATCCCGGACGGGCGCGACCCGCTCGGCGCTGGCGCGCATCGCCTCCAGGGTCTCCCAGGCGCTGGTGGCGATGCAGGTACCGGACTGCCGGTCGACCAGCAGCGACAGCCCGACGTATCCGTTGATCGCCTGCAGAGCGGGCATCACGACATCGCGAACGTGCGCGATTCCAATGTCGACCGACAAGGGTTGTGCCTGGATGGTGGTAGAGCGTGCGTACACGATCGGCCCCTCCTATGTCGGGGCGGCGCCCCGGTGGCGCCACCGGTCTCACCGAATACCTTCCTCCTACCGAACAGCCCTGGCAATAAATTCTTGGGCCGCTCCTGGACCGGCACTTGGACCGCCGGGCCGTGAAATGCGTCCCGGTAGGCTGGGCGGGTGGATACCGATGTGCTCGACGTTGACACCGCGCGTCGCCGCATTGTCGATCTCACCGACGCGGTGCGCGGCTTCTGCGCATCCCACGGTGACGGGCTGTGCAACGTGTTCGTCCCCCATGCGACGGCCGGGGTCGCGATCATCGAGACCGGCGCCGGCTCCGACCATGACCTGGTTGACACCCTGGAGAGACTGCTGCCGCGTGACGACCGCTATCGGCATGCGCATGGCTCTCCCGGTCACGGCGCCGACCACGTGCTCCCGGCCCTGGTCGCCCCGTCGGTGACGGTGCCGGTCTCGGGCGGCGAGCCGCTGCTGGGCACGTGGCAAAGCGTCGTTCTGGTCGACTTGAACCGGGACAATCCGCGACGCTCGGTGCGTTTGAGTTTTGTGGAAGGCTAAGCCGGACACAAAGCGTCCTTTGGAAAGCCGTCTAATAGACCGGCGAATAGGCTGGTATTAAATCTGACCGAGGAAACTTAGGGAAGCGACGACAGTGCAGACACACGAGATCAGGAAACGGTTCCTCGATCATTTCGTGAAGGCCGGTCACACCGAGGTGCCCAGCGCATCGGTGATCCTCGACGACCCCAACCTGTTGTTCGTCAACGCCGGCATGGTCCAATTCGTGCCCTACTTCCTGGGACAGCGCACACCGCCGTACCCGACGGCCACCAGCATCCAGAAGTGCATCCGTACGCCCGACATCGACGAGGTGGGCATCACCACCCGGCACAACACCTTCTTCCAGATGGCCGGCAATTTCTCCTTCGGCGACTACTTCAAGCGCGGGGCAATCGAACTGGCCTGGTCGCTTCTGACCAACGGCGTTGCCGCCGGCGGATACGGGCTGGACCCGGAAAGGCTTTGGGCCACAGTCTATCTCGACGACGACGAGGCCGCCGGCCTGTGGCAGGACGTCGCCGGTCTGCCGCCCGAGCGGATCCAGCGCCGCGGCATGGCCGACAACTACTGGTCGATGGGCATTCCCGGGCCGTGCGGGCCGTCATCGGAGATCTACTACGACCGCGGCCCCGACTACGGCCCCGAAGGTGGGCCCATCGTCAACGAAGACCGCTACCTCGAGGTGTGGAACCTCGTCTTCATGCAGAACGAGCGCGGCGAGGGAACCACCAAAGAGGACTACGAGATCCTGGGTCCGCTGCCCCGCAAGAACATCGACACCGGCATGGGGGTCGAGCGGGTCGCGCTGGTTCTGCAAGACGTGCACAACGTCTACGAGACCGACCTCCTACGACCGGTCGTGGATGCTGTGGCCTTGGTCGCCGCGCGCCCCTATGACGCCGGAAATCACGCCGACGACGTGCGGTACCGCATCATCGCCGACCACAGCCGCACCGCAGCGATCCTGATCGGCGACGGCGTGAGCCCCGGCAACGACGGCCGCGGATACGTGTTGCGCCGGCTGCTGCGCCGCGTCATCCGGTCGGCCAAGCTGCTCAACATCGACACCCCGATCGTCGGCGACCTGATGGCCACCGTGCGCGACGCGATGGGCCCGTCCTATCCCGAGCTGGTCAGCGACTTCGACCGGATCAACCGCATCGCAGTCGCCGAGGAGACGGCGTTCAACCGCACTCTGGCCTCGGGCTCCAGACTGTTCGACGAGGTCGCCGGCACCACCAAAGCCAAGGGCGCCACCGTGGTTTCCGGTTCGGACGCCTTCACCCTGCACGACACCTACGGGTTCCCGATCGAGCTCACCTTGGAGATGGCCGCCGAATCCGGGCTCCGGGTCGACGAGGCCGGGTTCCGGGAGTTGATGGCGGAGCAGCGCCGCCGAGCCAAGGCCGACGCCGCCGCACGCAAACATGCACACACCGACCTCACCGCATATCGGGAACTGGTCGACGCGGGACCCACCGAATTCACCGGATTCGACGAACTCGCCTCGGAAGCACGAATCCTGGGCATCTTCGTCGACGGCAAGCGGGTGCCGGTGGTGGCTCACGGCTCGGAAGGACAGGCGGCCAACGGCGATCGGGTGGAGCTGGTGCTGGACCGCACCCCGCTGTACGCCGAGTCGGGCGGACAGATCGCCGACGAGGGAACCATCAGCGGAACCGGATCGGGCGGCAGCGCCCGAGCGGCGGTCACCGACGTGCAGAAGATCGCCAAAACCCTTTGGGTGCACCGGGTCAACGTCGAGTCCGGCGAATTCGTCGAGGGCGACACCGTTATCGCCGCGGTGGACCCGGGCTGGCGCAGAGGCGCCACGCAAGGTCACTCGGGGACCCACATGGTGCACGCCGCATTGCGGCAAGTGCTGGGGCCCAACGCGGTTCAGGCCGGCTCGCTGAACCGACCGGGCTATCTGCGGTTCGATTTCAGCTGGCAGGGGCCGCTCACCGAAGACCAGCGGACCCACATCGAAGAGGTGACCAACGAAGCGGTGCAGGCCGATTTCGAAGTTCACACTTTCACCGAGCAGCTCGAAAAAGCCAAGGCGATGGGTGCGATGGCGCTGTTCGGCGAAAGCTACCCCGACGAAGTCCGGGTCGTCGAAATCGGTGGGCCGTTCTCACTGGAGCTGTGCGGGGGCACCCACGTCGAGAGCTCGGCGCAGATCGGGCCGGTGACCATCTTGGGCGAATCGTCGATCGGGTCCGGGGTGCGCCGGGTGGAGGCCTACGTCGGGCTGGACTCCTTCCGTCACCTGGCCAAGGAGCGCGCCCTGATGGCGGGGCTTGCTTCGTCGCTGAAGGTGCCCTCCGACGAAGTCCCCACGCGGGTGGCAAACCTGGTGGATCGGCTCAAGGCCGCCGAGAAGGAGCTGGAACGCGTCCGGCTGGCGAATGCGCGGGCAGCCGCGGTCAACGCCGCCGCCGGCGCCGAACGCATCGGTAACGTCCGGGTGGTGGCACAGCGCATCTCGGGCGGCATCACATCAGCCGATTTACGTTCCCTGGTCGGCGATATCCGCGGCCGGCTGGGTAGCGATCCGGCGGTGATCGCGCTGATCGCCGAAGGCGAGAACGACAGCGTGCCGTATGCCGTCGCCGCCAACCCGGCCGCCCAGGACCTGGGGATCCGCGCTAACGAGCTGATCAAACCGCTGGCTGCGGCCGTCGACGGCCGCGGCGGCGGCAAGGCCGACCTGGCGCAGGGGTCCGGAAAGAAACCGGCCGGCATCGACGCCGCGCTCGACGCGGTCCGCTCCGAGATCGCCGCGATAGCGCGGGTCGGTTGAGTGAGCGCTCCACTTCAACGCCAGCCCGACCGGCCCGGCGACTCAGACCCCGGACCGGGACGACGCCTCGGTATTGATGTGGGAAGCGTGCGGATCGGCGTGGCGTGCAGCGACCCCGACGGCATCTTGGCCACTCCGGTGGAAACGGTGCGCCGCGACCGCTCCGGCAAGCATCTGCGCCGGCTGGTCGCGCTGGCCGCCGAACTGCAGGCCGTCGAGGTGGTGGTCGGACTGCCGCGCACGCTGGCCGACCGCATCGGCCCGGCGGCCCAGGACGCGATCGACCTGGCCGATGCGCTGGCACAGCGCATCGGCCCGACACCGGTGCGGCTTGTCGACGAGCGGTTGACCACCGTGAGCGCCCAGCGATCACTGCGTCAGGCGGGCATCCGGGCCAAAGAACAACGTGCGGTGATCGACCAGGCCGCTGCCGTGGCAATCCTGCAGACGTGGCTGGATCAACGCCGCAGTACAGCGCCCGGACCGGTAACCGGGAACGTGGCCGATGGCTGAGGATGTCGACCGTCCGCGGGCCGAGCCGGTGGCGGTCGGGCCGCACCGACACCGGATGAGCAGAGCGGACCGGCGCAAGCGCAGCCAGAGCCGCAGAAGACGGCGGCGCGTCCTGGGCGGATTGGCCTTCACCGTGCTGGTCGCGGTCGTGGCGACGGCCGTCGTCTTCGGCGGGAAGCTCTGGCACCTGATGCTGGGCGCCGGTAACGACTACACCGGCACCGGCAAGCACGACCTTGTGATTCAGATCGAGGCGGGCGACTCGACCACGGCTGTCGGCGAGACGCTGTACAAACACGGCGTGGTGAAGACGGTTCGGGCGTTCGTCGATGCCGCGCACGGCAACGAGGCCATTTCGTCGATTCAGCCCGGCTACTACCGGATGCGCACCGAGATTCCGGCAGCCAATGCGGTCGCCCGGCTGGCCGACCCGAAAAGCAGGGTGGGCAGGCTGGTCATCCCGGAAGGACGTCAGCTCGACGACACCACCGACATGAAGACCAACGTGGTGACGCCCGGAATCCTCACGTTGATTTCGCGGGCGACGTGTGTGGATCTTGATGGGAACAAGCACTGCGTTGCGGTGGCCGACCTGCGTGCCGCGGCAAGCAAGAACACCCCGGCGATGCTCTCGGTGCCGCCGTGGGCGGTTGAGCCGGTGATCGAGCTCGGCGATGACCATCGCCGCATCGAGGGGCTGATTGCGCCGGGCACCTTCAATGTCGATCCGTCGGCCTCGGCGGGCGCCGTCCTGTCGGCGCTGATCAGCGCGGGCGCCGTGGAATACGCCAAGGCGGGTTTGGTGGACACTGCCACGTCGCTGGGCCTGTCGCCCTACGACATCCTGGTGGTGGCGTCGCTGGTGCAGCAGGAAGCCAACGTCCAGGATTTCCCGAAGGTGGCGCAGGTCATCTACAACCGCCTGCACGAACACCGCACGCTGGAGTTCGACTCGACCGTGAACTACTCGCTGGACCGGCGGGAAGTGGCTACCAGCGACGCCGACCGTGCCCTGCGGACGCCGTGGAACACCTACATGGCCGAGGGGCTGCCGGCGACCGCGATCTGCTCGCCCGGGGTGGACGCGCTGCACGCTGCCGAACATCCCGCGCCCGGGGACTGGCTGTATTTCGTCACCATCGACTCTCAGGGCACGACGCTGTTCACCCGGGATTATCAGCAGCATCTGGCCAACATCGAGCTGGCTAAACACAACGGTGTCCTCGACAGCACCCGCTAGAAAAGCCAGGAAAGCCGGGGTTCTCGGTTCGCCGATCGCCCACTCCCGGTCCCCCCAGCTGCACCTGGCCGCCTATCGCGCGCTGGGCCTGGACGACTGGACCTATGAGCGCATCGAGTGCACGGCAGAGCAGTTGCCGGCCGTCGTCGGCGGATTCGGGCCGGAGTGGGTCGGTGTGTCGGTGACCATGCCGGGCAAGTTCGCCGCCCTGCGGTTCGCCGACGAGCGAACCGCCCGCGCCGAGCAGGTTGGTTCGGCCAACACGCTGGTGCGCACGCCGCGGGGGTGGCGGGCCGACAACACCGACATCGACGGGGTGACCGGCGCCCTCGGCGCGGCGTCCGGAGACGCGGTGGTGCTGGGGTCCGGCGGCACCGCGCCGGCCGCGGTCATCGGGCTGGCCCAACTCGGCGTCACCGGCATCACCGTGGTGGCACGCAATCCCGGGAAGGCGGCCCGGTTGGTCGACCTGGGAACCCAGGCCGGTGTGGCGAGCCGGTTCTGCGCCCTGGACGATGCCGGATTGCCCGACCAGGTCGCCGCCGCGCAAGTGCTGATCAGCACGCTGCCGGCGGACGTGGCGGCGCGCTACATCCAGGCGTTGGCCGGCGTCCCGGTGCTGCTGGACGCGATCTATCATCCGTGGCCCACACCGCTGGCCGCTGCGGTGACGGACGCCGGCGGCCGGGCGATCAGTGGACTGCAGATGCTACTGCATCAGGCGTTCGCTCAGGTGGAGCAATTCACCGGGATGCCCGCGCCCCGTGACGCGATGACTTGCGCATTGGCGGAGCTGGACTAGCGTGCCCCGGCATGCTGGCGGTTGCGGTATTGCTGTGGATGGGGGCGCTGTGCGTCTACGACGTGCGGCAGCGCCGGTTACCTAACGCGTTGACCGTGCCCGGGGCCGCGGTGATCCTTTTCGGCGCGCTGGCCGCGGGCCGCGGGGTGCCGGCGCTGGCCGGCGCGGCCGCGTTGGCCGGCGTGTACCTGCTGGTGCACCTGGTGACTCCGGCGGCGATGGGCGCCGGTGACGTCAAGCTGGCGATCGGCGTGGGCGGGTTAACCGGCTGCTTCGGTGCCGACGTGTGGTTTCTGGCGGCGCTGGCGGCGCCGCTGTTCACGGCGGTGTGCGGCGTGGTTGCCCGGCTTATCGGCGGCGCCGACGGCGCCGCCACCATGCCGCACGGCCCGTCGATGTGTCTGGCCACCGCCGGCGCGCTGGCAATGGTAGTGATGTGAGCTCGGGTTGCGTGCGCGCGATGAGGCAGCGATGTAGCACATTGAGTGCTACCATGGGGGCGGTGGAAGCGATTGGGGTCCGAGAGCTGCGGCAGCATGCATCGCGGTATCTCGCCCGGGTTGAAGCCGGCGAGGAACTCGGCATCACCAACAACGGGCGGCTCGTCGCCCGGCTCGTGCCGGTTCAGGCGGCAGAGCGTTCTCGCGAAGCCCTGATCGAATCAGGCACCCTGATTCCGGCCCCATGCCCGCAGAACCTTCTCGACGTGACGGCGACACCGGCGCCAGACCGCAAGCGCACTCTCTCCGATGTTCTCGACGAGATGCGCGACGAGCAGTGATTTATCTGGACACGTCGGCTCTGACTAAGTTGCTCATCGCTGAACCGGAGACGGACGAACTGCGCAACTGGCTTACCGTGCACACAGACCAGGGCGAATTCGCGGCGACGAGCGCGCTCAGCCGGGTCGAGTTGATGAGAGTTGTTGCGCGGCAAGGGGAATCCGGCCAAGCTGAACGCGCGCGTTACCTACTGGACGGGCTCGACATTCTCCCGCTCACCGCGCCGGTGATCAATCTCGCCGAAACGATCGGCCCGGCTACCCTGCGCACGCTCGACGCGATTCACCTCGCAGCGGCAACGCAGATCAAGCGGGAGCTGACCGCGTTTGTGACCTATGACCACCGTTTGTTGGCCGGCTGCCTCGAGGTCGGGCTGGTGACCGCATCGCCCGGCGCAGTCCGCTAGTCATCGGAACCGACGGACAAGGCGTCGGCATGGCAGGTTTGCACAACGCGGGTGGCGCTTCGTCGGCGACATACGGCTCAAGCCGGTCAGCGAGCCCAGGCCGCCAGCCGCCATGGGAAGATGTTCGGGTGTTGCGCTGGATCACCGCGGGTGAGTCCCATGGCCGGGCGTTGGTGGCCGTGGTCGAAGGCATGGTCGCCGGAGTGGACGTCACCTCGACCGAGATCGCCGACCAGTTGGCCCGTCGCCGGTTGGGCTACGGCCGCGGTGCGCGGATGACCTTCGAGCGCGACGCGGTGACCGTGTTGTCGGGCGTGCGCCACGGCAGCACGCTCGGCGGGCCCATCGCCATCGAGATCGGCAACACCGAATGGCCGAAGTGGGAAACCGTGATGGCCGCCGATCCCGTCGACCCGGCACAACTGCAGGATGGGGCCCGCAACGCGCCGCTCACCCGGCCGCGTCCGGGCCACGCCGACTACGCCGGCATGCTCAAGTTCGGCTTCGACGACGCCCGGCCGGTGCTCGAGCGGGCCAGTGCCCGCGAGACCGCCGCTCGCGTGGCAGCCGCAACCGTCGCGCGGCAGTTCCTCAAACAGGCGCTGGGTGTCGACGTGTTGTCCCATGTGATTTCGATCGGCCCGTCGGCGCCCTACGACGGCCCGCCGCCCGGGGCCGAACACCTGCCCGCCATCGATGCCAGCCCGGTCCGCGCGTTCGGCAAGGCTGCCGAGCAAGCGATGATCGCCGAGATCGAAGCGGCCAAGAAAGACGGTGACACCCTGGGCGGCGTGGTGGAGGTGGTGGCGCTGGGCCTGCCGGTGGGGTTGGGGTCGTTCACCAGCGGCGACAACCGGCTCGATAGCCAACTGGCCGCGGCCGTGATGGGCATCCAGGCGATCAAGGGTGTGGAGATCGGTGACGGGTTCGAGACCGCACGCCGTCGCGGCAGCCGCGCCCACGACGAGATGTACCCCGGGTCCGACGGTGTGGTCCGCTCCACCAACCGGGCCGGTGGGCTCGAAGGCGGGATGACCAACGGCCAGCCGCTGCGGGTGCGCGCCGCGATGAAGCCCATCTCCACCGTGCCGCGGGCGCTGGCCACCGTCGACCTGGCCACCGGCGACGAGGCCGTCGCCATCCACCAGCGCTCCGACGTGTGCGCGGTACCGGCCGCCGGAGTGGTGGCCGAGGCGATGGTGGCGCTGGTGCTGGCGCGCGCGGCCCTGGAGAAATTCGGCGGCGATTCGCTGACCGAGACGCGCCGCAACATCGAGGCCTACCAGCGCGCGGTCGCTGACCGCCAGTCACCGGCCGCGCGGGTGTCGGGATAGCCGGGTAAGCAATCAGATGGCACCACTAGCGGTACTCGTGGGACTGCCGGGATCCGGCAAGTCCACCATCGGCCGGCGGTTGGCCAAAGCCCTCGGGGTCGGTCTCCTCGACACCGACGCAGCCATCGAGCAACAGACCGGGCGCAGCATCGCCGACATCTTCGCCACCGACGGGGAGCAGGAGTTCCGGCGCATCGAGGAAGACGTGGTGCGCGCGGCACTCGCCGACCACGACGGAGTGCTGTCGCTGGGCGGCGGCGCGGTCACCAGTCCGGGCGTGTGCGCGGCGCTGGCCGGTCAGACCGTCGTCTACCTGGAGATCAATGCTGCCGAGGGGGTGCGGCGCACCGGCGGTAACACCGCGCGGCCGTTGCTGGCCGGGCCCGACCGCGCCGAGAAGTACCGTTCGCTGATGGCCAAACGGATTCCGCTGTACCGCCGGGTCGCGACCATCCGGGTCGACACCAACCGCCGCAATCCCGGCGCGGTGGTGCGCTACATCATGTCGCGCCTGCAGACGCCCAGCCAGACACCCACTCAGGCGGCAACATGACTGGAACCGGCGCACCCGCGACGGTGCACGTTGCCGTCGACCCGCCCTATCCGGTGGTGATCGGCAGCGGTGTGTTGACGCAGTTGGACGAACTGCTGGCCGGCCGGCACAAGGTCGCCATCCTGCATCAGCCCGTGCTGGCCGAAACCGCCGAGACCGCCCGCAAACGCCTGGCCGACAAGGGTATCGACGCACACCGCATCGAAATACCCGACGCCGAGGCCGGCAAGGACCTGCCGGTCGTCGGATTCATCTGGGAAGTGTTGGGCCGCATCGGACTCGGCCGCAAAGACGCTCTGGTCAGCCTCGGCGGGGGAGCCGCCACCGACGTCGCCGGCTTCGCGGCGGCCACCTGGTTGCGCGGCGTGTCGATCGTGCATGTGCCCACCACGCTGCTGGGCATGGTGGACGCGGCCATCGGCGGCAAGACGGGCATCAACACCGATGCGGGCAAGAACCTGGTCGGTGCGTTTCACCAGCCGCTCGCCGTGCTCGCCGACCTGGCGACACTGCAGACCTTGCCGCACAACGAACTCGCTTGCGGGATGGCCGAAGTCGTCAAGGCCGGGTTCATCGCGGACCCGGTGATCCTGGATCTCATCGAAGCCGACCCAGAGGCTGCCCTGAACCCGAAGGGCGATGTGCTGCCGGAGCTGATCCGCCGGGCGGTCGTCGTCAAGGCCGAAGTCGTCGCGGCCGACGAGAAGGAATCCGAGCTGCGCGAAATCCTCAACTACGGCCACACTTTGGGGCACGCGATCGAGCGGCGCGAGCGCTACCGGTGGCGGCATGGCGCCGCCGTGTCGGTCGGGTTGGTGTTCGCGGCCGAGCTCGCCAGACTCGCCGGACGGCTGGATGAGGCCACCGCGCAACGCCATCGCACGATCCTGTCGTCGCTGGGCCTGCCGGTCAGCTACGACCCCGACGCACTGCCCCAGCTGCTGGAGATCATGGCCGGCGACAAGAAGACACGGGCCGGTGTCCTTCGGTTCGTGGTCCTGGACGGATTGGGCAGGCCGGGGCGGTTGGTGGGGCCGGACCCCGGACTGCTGGTGAGCGCCTACGCCGGAGTCTGCGCCGAATGAGTGTGACGGTCAACGTGATCAACGGTCCGAACCTGGGCCGGCTGGGCCAGCGCGAGCCCGCCGTCTACGGCAGCACCACCCATGCTGAACTGGCCGCCCTGGTCGAGCGGGAGGCCGCCGAACTCGGACTCAAAGCCGTTGTGCGGCAAAGCGATAGCGAAGCTCAACTGTTGGAATGGATTCATCGGGCAGCCGACGCCGCAGAGCCGGTGATTCTCAATGCCGGCGGACTGACGCACACCTCGGTGGCGTTACGCGACGCCTGCGCGGAATTGAGCGCGCCCCTGATCGAGGTACATATCTCCAATGTCCATGCCCGCGAGGAGTTCCGGCGGCACTCCTACCTCAGCCCGGTCGCCACCGGAGTGATCGTCGGCCTCGGCGTCCAGGGCTACCTGCTCGCCCTGCGCTACCTGGCGAACGCCGCCGAACGCTAATCCTGTTTGGGCTTGTGATCCGGCTTGGTTTCGTCGTGGTCGAGGCGGATCGCCTCGGTGCGTGCCTCGGAGTCGCTGGTGGGGATCGTCTCGGTGGGCGCCTCGGACTCGCCGGTGCGGATCACCTCGGTCGGGGACTCCTGCTCCGCGGTGGCGATCGTCTCGGTGGGTGCTTCGCGTTCGACGGTGGCAACCGCGGTGGGTGCGGTGGCTTGGGACTCGGACCGGGGGGCATGGATCTCCCCGGTCGGCGTCTCGTCGGCGCGAACGGCGGAAAATACGTCGGTATCGCCACGACCTCTGGATCCGTCGTGAGTGGGCGGCGGGGGAGCGTTGCGGTCGATACGCCACCGGGCGACGGCCACCCCGGTGATCGCGAACAGGAACACGATGAGCGCGGTGAAGGCCGCAAACGTCGTCAGCTCGCTGATCAGCCCGCCGGCGTAGACGCCGTTGTAGAAAACGGCGATGAGCCAGGTCACCGCACCGCTGAGCACTCCGGCTGCCAGGCCGGCCAGCAGCCAGGTCATGGCCAGGTCTTCGCGGCGGTCGGGGTCTGGATTGGCTTTGGCGTCGGCGTTTCCGTCGATGAGCCCCCACACCACGACGGCTATGATGTACAACGCGAGAAGCGCCAGGCTGATCAATCCGGCCTGAGTCTGCCAGGCGTTGATCAGCGCCCCCTGAAATAGGCGCACAACGACCATCGCGGCGGCGAACACCAGTCCGCGCAGCATCCAGTTAGTCATGGGAGTTCAGCGTAGCTGTACCGTCAACGGTCGTGACACATTCCCAGCGTCGACACAACCTCAAAGCCAAAATTGGTGCCGCCGGACTGGATGCGATGCTGGTCACCGACCTGATAAATGTCCGATATCTATCCGGTTTCAGCGGGTCCAACGGCGCGTTGCTGGTGTTCGCCGACGAACGCGAAGCGGTGCTGGCCACCGACGGCCGGTACCGTACTCAGGCCGCGCAGCAGGCCCCCGACCTCGAGGTTGTCATCGAGCGGGCGCTCGGCCGTCACTTGAGCTGCCGGGCGGCCGAATGCGGCGTCGGCAGGCTGGGTTTCGAGAGCCATGTCGTCACCGTGGACGGTTTGGATGCCCTGACGGCCGGCCTGCAGGACACCGGCACCGAGCTGGTCCGGGCTTCCGGGACGGTGGAGACGCTGCGGGAGGTCAAGGATGCCGGTGAGCTCGCATTGCTGCGGCTGGCCTGCGAAGCGGCCGACGCCGCGCTGACCGACCTGGTGCGGCGCGGCGGTCTGCGCCCGGGACGCACCGAGCGGGAGGTGGCCCGCGACCTGGAAGGGTTGATGTTCGATCACGGCGCCGACGCGGTGTCGTTCGAGACGATCGTGGCGGCCGGACCGAATTCGGCCATCCCGCACCACCGGCCCACCGACGCGGTGCTGGCCACGGGCGACTTCGTCAAGATCGACTTCGGTGCCCTGGTCGCCGGCTATCACTCCGACATGACCCGCACCTTCGTGCTGGGTAAGGCGGCCGACTGGCAGCTGGAGCTCTACCAGCTGGTTTCCCGGGCGCAACAGGCCGGTCGCGAGGCATTGCGCCCGGGTGCCGAGCTGCGTGAGGTCGACGCCGCGGCGCGCCAGTTGATCACCGACGCGGGCTACGGCGACAATTTCGGCCACGGTCTGGGACACGGCGTTGGCCTGCAGATACACGAAGCGCCGGGCATCGGGGCGACATCCGCCGGTACACTACTTGCGGGCTCCGTGGTGACCGTGGAGCCCGGCGTCTATCTACCCGGCCGCGGCGGTGTCCGCATCGAGGACACATTGGTGGTGCCCTCTGAGACGCCCGGCGCCTCAGAAAGCGCCGGACAGACCCCGGAATTGTTGACCCGGTTCCCCAAGGAACTGGCCATTTTGTAGGAGATTTAGCAGACCGTGGCGACCACCGCTGACTTCAAGAACGGACTTGTCCTGAATATCGATGGGCAGCTGTGGCAGATCGTCGAGTTTCAGCACGTCAAGCCGGGCAAGGGCCCGGCATTCGTGCGCACCAAGCTCAAGAACGTGCTGTCGGGCAAGGTCGTCGACAAGACCTACAACGCCGGGGTGAAGGTGGAGACCGCCACCGTGGACCGCCGCGACACCACCTACCTGTACCGCGACGGCTCGGACTTCGTGTTCATGGACAGCCAGGACTACGAGCAGCACCCGCTGCCGGAGTCCCTGGTCGGCGACGCCGCGCGGTTTCTGTTGGAGGGCATGCCGGTACAGGTGGCCTTCCACGACGGGGCGCCACTGTACATCGAGCTGCCGGTGACCGTCGAGCTCGAAGTCACCCACACCGAGCCGGGCCTGCAGGGTGACCGGTCCAGCGCCGGCACCAAGCCGGCCACGCTGGAGACCGGCGCCCAGATCCAGGTGCCGCTGTTCATCAACACCGGGGACAAGCTGAAGGTCGATTCGCGCGACGGCAGCTACCTGGGCAGGGTCAACGCCTGAGCATGCCCGAGGGAAAACCGGGCAAGCCGGTTAAAGGACGCCATCAGGCCCGCAAGCGGGCGGTGGACGTGTTGTTCGAGGCCGAGGCGCGGGGCATGAGCCCGCTCGAGGTGGTCGAGTCCCGTACCGCACTAGCGGCAGCCAAGCCGGAAGTCGCGCCGTTGCATCCCTACACGGCCGCGGTGGCGCGCGGCGTCAGTGAGGATGCCGCCCACATCGATGATCTGATCGCCGCGCATCTGCAGGGCTGGACGCTGGATCGGCTGCCCGCGGTGGATCGCGCCATTCTGCGGGTCTCGGTGTGGGAATTGCTGCATGCCGACGACGTCCCCGAACCGGTAGCCGTCGACGAGGCCGTCGAGCTGGCCAAGGAACTGTCCACCGACGAGTCGCCCGGCTTCGTCAACGGAGTGCTGGGCCAAGTCATGCTGGTGACGCCGCAGATCCGCGCGGCCGCTCACGCGGTCCGCCAGGCGGTACCTGGAGATGCGGAACGCCTGCCGGAAAACCAAGGATCGTGTTCATGAGCAGACTCGAATTGCGTGTCGTGATCGCCGCCTGGATGGCCGCGGCGGTGGTGCTGGGCGCTGTGATCTGCGCTGCCTACGGCTGGGCCATCGTCGCCTCGGCGCTGTCGATCTATGCGCTGGGCGTGGGCGCCTGGCTGTATCACAGCATCGAGCGCCTGATCCTGGCCCGCCGCATCAGCACGGTCCGCTCGGCCGCGAAGCCGCTGCAGCCGCTGCTGCCGGTGATGGCGGCCATCATGGGCCTGACTCAGGCGGTCGTGCGATCTCTCGGCGACGTCACCGACCTGCCCGCTCGGCGCTGGGAATTTCCGCAATTCCCGCAGCTTCCGATGCTGCGCTGGGTCGACAGCACGTTGGGTAACCGGCGGATCATCGACAGCGACGACGAGGTGGACGGCTGACCCCACCGGATTTCGGCGCGGCTCCTAAACGACCACGAAAAACGAATCGCGGTAGGCCTCAAGAAGTCTCAGCCATAATTCGCTGACGGTCGGGAAGCACGGCACGGCGTGCCACAACCGGTCGATGGGCACCTGGCCGGCGACGGCGATGGTGGCCGAGTGCAAAAGCTCAGTGACACCCGGGCCGACCATGGTCACGCCGAGCAGGTGGCCGCGATCGACGTCGACCACCATCCGCGCCCGGCCCGTGTACCCGTCGGCATAGAGCTTGGCTCCCATGACGACGTCTCCGATTTCGACATCGATGGTCTTGATCCGGTGCCCGGCCTGCACCGCCTGTTCCTCCGTGAGCCCGACCGCGGCGACTTCGGGGTCGGTGAAGAGGGCCTGCGGCACGGCGTGATGGTCTGCGGTGGTCGCATGAACGCCCCACGGCGCGGTGTCCAGCGGCGTGCCCGCCGCACGGGCGCCGATAGCCGCACCGGCTATGCGCGCTTGGTATTTGCCCTGATGGGTCAGCAGCGCACGGTGATTGACATCGCCGGCCGCGTAGAGCCAACCATCGTCGACGGCGCGCACGCAGCAGGTGTCGTCGACATCGAGCCAGCTGCCGGGGGTCAATCCGACTGTTTCCAAGCCGATGTGGTCGGTGAGGGGCTTTCGGCCGGTGGCAAACAGTATTTCGTCGACCTCGAGCTCGGTGCCGTCGGTCAAGGCGAGCGCCAGCGGGCAGTAGGGGTATGCCCGGCTGAGTTCGCGGACTGTCACACCCGTGCGCACGTCCACACCAGCCTCCGCCAGACCTCTGCCGACAAGCTCTCCCACAAAAGGCTCCATCCGTGGCAGTAGGCGCGAGCCTCTGGCCAGCAAGGTCACCTTTGAGCCCAATCCTTGCCAGGCCGTTGCCATTTCGACACCCACTCCGCCGGCCCCGACAACTGCGAGCCGGTTCGGGACATCGCTACTGTCGTTGGCTTCGCGGTTGGTCCAGGGTCGAGCTTCGGCCAGGCCGGGCAAGTCGGGGATCGCGGACCGGCTTCCGGTGCAGATGACAACCGCGTGCCGGACGGCCAGCACCACCTCCCTTCCGCTGGGTGTGGTGACGACTACTCGTCGCGGACCGTCCAACCGTCCATGTCCACGGACCAGCGTCGCTCCGATCCCGGCCACCCAGTCGACCCGGCTGGTGTCGTCCCAGTCGTTCACATAGCGGTCGCGGCGGCCGAAGACACCGGCCGGGTCTATCGAACCGGTGACCGCCTCGCGCGCCCCGTCGACCCGGCGGACGTCAGAAACCGCGAGGACTGGACGCAGCAGCGACTTGCTGGGCACGCAGGCCCAATACGAACACTCGCCCCCTACGAGCTCACGTTCGACCACTGCGACGTCCAGGCCGGCCGCCCGTGCGCGGTCCGCGACATTCTGGCCCACCGGACCCGCCCCAAGCACCACTACGTCGAATGTCTGGTCGTATGTCTGTTCCTGTTGGTCGGCCGCCATGGCCGAAATCCTATGTGCAGGCCATTTTCGGGATCCGCTCGATTCCGAATTACGCTGGGTGAACAGTTCGGATTTTGGGAGCGGCTCGTGATCACGTTGGACCGCTTGGTGAATGTGTTGGGTGGTTACGGGGTCCGGCTGCGGTGGTCGTCGTTACCCAGGTCGACGGAATTGCGCAGTGTGGTGATCCACGAGGCAGCCGCGACCCGTCCGCTAGTCGGAGATGTGTTGCTGGCGATCGGCGCGAGTTCCGTCCGGGAAGCGGTTCAGTGGGCGGCGTCGGCCCGGGCTGTGGTGGTGTTGATGCGTGACGGCGAACGGCCCATCACGTCGCAGGGCGACCTCGAAGCGGGAGCGGTCATGGTGCTCGACGAGTCGCTGTCCTGGAGCGAGGTCGCCGCGGTTGTCTACGGGCTGGTGTTGGAGGGCCGCGAGACGGAGTCCGGTCGTGGTCCCACGGATCTGTTCGCGCTGGCCGACAGCTTGGCCGAGGCCACCGGTGGAGCGGTGACCATCGAAGATCGGCTGTTGCGGGTACTGGCGTACTCGCGGCTGCAGCAAGGCGCCGATCCCGCGCGGGTCGCCACCATCCTGGGGCGCCAGACGCCGGAGCAGCTGCGCGTGCTCTTGGACGAGCACGGAGTTTCGGCTCACCTGGCCACGTCCGAGGATCCGCTCTACGTTGCCGCAGATGGCGAACACGGCCTGACCGGGCGCATGGTGGTGGCCGTGCGTTCCGGACGCGAAGTCCTGGGGTCGGTATGGGTGGCGTGTTCGGCTCCGCTGAGCGGCGCCGAGCGCACCGCGTTGACCGACGGCGCGCATACCGTGGCCTTGCATCTGCTGCGGTCTCGAGCCAGCGCCGACTTGGAGCGCCAGGTCGAATCCGAACTGGTGATTCAGCTGCTGGAGGGCACCATTGACGCCGCCACCGTCGCCAGCAGGCTGGGATTGCCGCGCGGTGCGCTGCGGGTGATTGCGTTGCGGGCGTTCGTCGGTGCCGACCGTGATGCCGCGCTGCTGTTGGCTTTCGAGCGGGCAACCACGGGGTTCGGTTGGTCACGGCCGGGCCGCAGCGCGTTGGCGGGCAACACCGTCTACACCGTGCTGCCCGGCGATCAGACGGCAGCGGCGCGCCGCTGGGTCAGTGGTGTCCGGGCGGCCCTGCCCGAGGGGATGCGGGTGTGGGCCGGCATCAGCGGACCGGCCGAGGTGGCCGACCTCGTCGCGGCGCGTCAGGAGGCCGACGAGTGTCTGGCGCTGCACCAGCTGTGCCCGGACAGCGCCGCCCCACCGGCATACGACCAGTCCTGGGATGACATCCTGCTGCAACGGTTGCGCACCGCGGCCAGGTCCGGCCGGTTGCCAGACCGTGGGCCGGTGGCCGAGTTGCGCCGCCACGACCGAGCCAACGCCACCGAGTACGTGCCCACGCTGCGGGCCTGGCTGGAGGAGCAGGGCGACCCGGCGCGGGCCGGTGAGCGTCTGGGGGTGCACGAGAACACCGTGCGCTACCGGCTGCGGAAGATGGCCGAGATCACCACCTTGTCTCTGGACGACGCCAAGAAGCGGTTGGCCATGACGATCGAGCTGGCGGCCACTGATCCTGACGAGGCGCTGTAGTAACCCGACAACACGCGACGGCCGGGTTGTCGAACTTCGGCAAACAGTGCGGCGCCTGTCGACGCCACCCTGGAGGATGTCAGCCTCCGGCACACCCGTCGATAGGAATGTCCGATGACCACCCCGTGTTCCGACCGGCGCCGACGCACCGGCCGCACATCAGGCGACGACGCCTCGATGGACATCAACACGCTGCGCCGGCCGCACCCGCTTGTGGCGTGGCTATCCCGTATGCCTACCACCCGCGGATTCCAGATGCTGCTTGCGATGTGGGTCGCTGTGGTGGTACTGGCCGGCCTGCCGATCGCTGTCGCCCTGGGCACCAAAGAGCACGAATCCCGTAGCCGTTTCTACGCCGAGCAGGCGCAAACCCGTCAGTCGGTCACCGCGGTGGTCACCGGTGACAAGGCCGGCCATCAAGAGCTTGCCGATCCGCAGACGGTCAGCGTGCCGGCCCGCTGGGTTGTCGGGGGAGTCGAGCACGCGGGTCCCGTGGATGCGCCGCGGGGCGTGAAAGCCGGTGATTCCGTTGATATCTGGGTAGATGAGAATGGTTACCACGCCGGCCCGCCACTCAGGACCGCGCTGGACGATGCGGTGGCGGCCGGATTGTCGGCGTGGCTGATGATTTCCGCCGTGACAGCCGTCCTGCTGGCCGGCGTCTGGACGGTTGCCGACCGCGCAAGCGCCGGCCGATTGCAGCCGTCCGCAAGGAGCTGTCGCGGGATCGGTCCGAGGGCCGCACCTCGTTGAGGGGTGTTGTCGCAGAACCACAATGGCCTTTCGCGTGATTGGCCGGCTAAGCCAAGCACCGCGGCGCCCGTTCCGCGCAGCATAGGAAATACCAAGCAGGAGTTCAGTTCATGGAGGTGTGTGATGGCCGGCGTCGAGCGGATTGACGGTGGGCCTCGTTCCGTGGTTGTCGTCGGTGCCGGGATCGTCGGATTGTCGACGGCATGGTTCCTTCAGGAGCGTGGCGTCGATGTCACGGTGGTGGATCGCGACGGCGTGGGCGCCGGCGCTTCCGGCGGCAACGCCGGGTGGATTGCGCCGGGACTGGCGCTGCCGCTCAACTCGCCGGCAGTGCTGCGCTATGGATTACGTTCCCTGCTCGACTCGAAAGCCCCACTACACATTCCGTTGACCGCCGACATGGGCCTCGGGATGTTCCTGGTGCGATTCGCCGGTCACTGCCGGCGATCATCCTGGCAGCGCGCGGTGCGCGCCAACGCAATCCTCAACGAGGACTGCATCGAAGCTTTTGACGTGCTCATAGCCAACGGGGTCGACGCACCGGTGACCGATGCACCCATCACCGCGGTGTTCGACTCCACCGCCGCGGCAAAACAATTCCAGGAGGACCTGCAGGAGCTCGGAAAGGCAGGCCAGACAATGGATATCACGGTATTGACGAGTGCGGCGCTGCGGGAGCAAGTGCCGCTGGCGTCCCGGGCGATCCGGGTCGGGCTCAGCGTCAACGGACAGCGTTTCGTCGACCCGGCCCGCTTCGTGACGGCTCTGGGTCGCGCGGTGGTGAACCGCGGGGCGACGCTGCGCACGCTGGAAGTAGCCGAAATTGTCAACGCGGCCAACGGTATTGCGGTGCGGCCGCGCCGCGGCGCACCGCTGATTACCGAAGCCGCCGTGATCGCCACCGGCGCACAATTGCCGCAACTGGCCGGCCACCGGCTGGGCGTACCGGTGCGGGCCGGTCGCGGTTACTCGTTCACCGTGCCGGTCGAGCGCCCGATGCCCTGGCCCATCTACCTGCCGAGCGTGCGGGTCGCGGCTACGCCGCACCACGGCGCGATGCGTGTTTCGGGCACCATGGAATTTCGCCACCCGCACGCCCCGGTCATGCCCCAACGGGTGGCGACCATTGTGGCCTCGGCCGGTCCGCTGCTGGATGGCGTGCGATGGGCCGAACGCAGCAACGTGTGGGTGGGCGCGCGACCGATCGCTGCCGACGGCCGTCCCGTCATCGGTGCGGTGTCCCCGGGCGTCTTCGTGGCCGGCGGCCACGGCATGTGGGGACTGGCGCACGGACCGGTGACCGGTCGGCTGCTGGCCGAGCAGATCACCACCGGCAAGCAACCCCAAGCCCTACGCGAGTTCGATCCGTTGCGCAGAACCGGCCGCTAGCGCACCAGATCACGTCTTGCCCACTACGGGCCCCGAGTCGTCAGGGGCGGTTGCCCCGCCGCGGCCCGCCCCTGACGACAACCCCCGACACCCCCGACCTCTACCAAAGGAAGAACACCACCGGAAATGACCACTACTGAACGCATTCGGATGACTCAACAGGATCACAGTCGACTGCTTTCCGAGCTCATCGCGCTGCGCTCGCAGCACGCCGTCGAAGCCCCGGACGACTTCCTCGATTACCACGCGAATGTCATCGCGCGCTATTGCGCCCGAAAGGCGCGCATCCGCGAGATCGAGCAGTTGCTCAGCAGTGCGATCGTGGGCGTCGACACCGGCGGCGACGTCATCGCCCAGCCGGGCATGGTCGTCACCATCAGCTACGAGGCCACGGGTCAGACCGAGACTTTCCTGCTGGGCAGGCGTGGCGCCCAGAACGCCGACATCCCGGTCTACTCCACGCTGTCGCCGCTGGGCCGGGCGATCACCGGCGCACGTCTGGGAGAACAGCGGGTGTACTCGATTCCGCAGGGAGCGGACCTGGTGGTGACGCTGATCGAGGCGGTGCCCTATCGCGACGGTCGGGCGAGGCGAGATGGAAATTAAGAAACAGCCTGGCGGACAACGTGATTGGATCTCGTCGCAGGCATATGAACGGCTGCAGCGCAAGCTCGCTGACCTGCGTCAGCGGAGTGCCCGCGAACCGGCCGACAGCGATTTCGACAACAGCGCCCCTGATGTGCAGCGAGCGTGGCAAACACGGATTCGCCGGATTCACGACCTGTTGGTCAGGGCCGACGTCGGCGAGGACCCGCCCGACGACGGGATCGCCGAACCCGGCATGGTTTTGACGGTCCGCTACCACGACACGGGCGACACCGAGACATTCCTGCTGGGTGCCCGCGGCGCCGAGCACTGCGACGTGGAGGTCTACTCGCCCCGCTCACCGCTGGGCGCCGCGGTCATCGGCGCGATCCCCGGTGAGCAACGCAGCTTCACCCTGCCCGGTGGCGCCAACTTGACGGTCACGCTCGTGAGCGCCGTCCCATACGGCGTCCACATGGCCGGGGCCACCTGAAGCAGGAATATCGTCGTCGCCAAACAGCCTACAACTCAGGTGATTACGATACTCCGGCACGCGAGCACCGGGGATCCGCCGGGCGGCGGCGGTCACGCCGCGGGGACTACCGTGGCCTCGGGATTTGATTCGTGGACTCGCCTGGCAGGAACACCTCTGCCGGCGGTCGGGCCGACGGCGTAACCTCGCGGCATGCGCTGCCGCATTCGGACACCGTCGAACTGCCGGCGTGTTCGTACCGGCCCGTATTTCCGTCATTTCCGTCATTTCCGTCCTGCGCGCGATAATTACCAGTTGCACTGAATGGCGCTACCGCACCACAAGAACAGGTGACGACATGTATCGAGACAGTTCCCGCCCCCGACGACTTCGTGTCTCCGCGCTCGCGGCAGTCGCCAACCCGTCGTATGCACGCATCGACACGTGGAACCTGCTCGACGACGCATGCCGGCACCTGGCCGAGGTGGACCTTGCCGGGCTGGACATCACCCACGACATGGCCAAGGTCAAGCGGCTGATGGACCGCATCGGCGCCTACGAGCGGTACTGGCTGTATCCCGGCGCGGAGAACCTGGCGACCTTCCGTGCTCACCTGGAGAGCAAGTCCACCGTGCGGCTCACCGAAGAGGTGTCGCTGGCGGTGCGCCTGCTCAGCGAATACGGCGACCGCACAGCGTTGTTCGACATCTCCGCGCCGCTGGCCGACCAGGAGCTGGTGGCCCAGGCCAAACAGCAGCAGTTCTACACGGTGTTGCTCGCCGACGACGCGCCGCCCACGGCGCCGGAGAGCCTGGCCGAGTGCCTGCGGGCGCTGCGCAACCCCGCCGACGATGTCCAGTTCGAGATCCTGGTGGCCCCCAGCGTCGAGGACGCGATCACCGCGGTCGCGCTCAACGGCGAGATCCAGGCCGCCATCATCCGCCACGACCTGCCGCTGCGCTCCCGTGACCGGTTGCCGCTGATGAACACGCTGCTGGGGCCCAATGACGCCGACGGCGCGATGGTCATTCCCGATCGTCCGCACGACTGGATCGAATGTGGCGAGTGGATCAGAGAGCTGCGGCCACACATCGACCTCTACCTGCTCACCGACGAGTCGATCGCGGCGGGCGATGGCGACGAGCCCGACGTCTACGACCGGACGTTCTACCGGCTCAACGACGTGACCGACCTGCACAGCACGGTGCTCGCCGGGCTGCGGAACCGTTTCGCCACACCGTTTTTCGACGCGCTGCGGGCCTACGCGGCCGCACCCGTCGGCCAATTCCACGCGCTGCCGGTCGCGCGCGGCGCCAGCATCTTCAACTCCAAGTCGCTGCAGGACATGGGCGAGTTCTACGGCCGCAACATCTTCATGGCCGAGACCTCGACCACCTCCGGCGGCCTGGACTCGTTGCTGGACCCGCACGGCAACATCAAGAAGGCGATGGACAAGGCCGCGGTCACCTGGAACGCCAACCACACCTACTTCGTCACCAACGGAACGTCGACGGCCAACAAGATCGTCGTCCAGTCGCTGACCCGCCCCGGCGACATCGTGCTGATCGACCGCAACTGTCACAAGTCGCACCACTACGGGCTGGTACTGGCGGGCGCGTATCCGCTGTACCTGGACGCCTATCCGCTGCCTCAGTTCGCCATCTACGGTGCGGTGTCGTTGCGCACCATCAAGAAGGCGCTGCTGGACCTGGAAGCGGCCGGGCAGCTGCACAAGGTCCGCATGCTGCTGTTGACCAACTGCACCTTCGACGGCGTCGTCTACAACCCGCGGCGGGTCATGGAGGAGGTGCTGGCGATCAAGCCGGACATCTGCTTCCTGTGGGACGAAGCCTGGTACGCATTCGCCACCGCCGTGCCGTGGGCGCGGCAGCGGACCGCGATGGTGGCTGCCGAGCACCTCGAAGAGATGCTGGCGTCGGACGAATACGCCAAGGAATACCGGCAATGGTCGGCGTCGATGCAAGGGGTCGACCGGTCGGAGTGGCTGGATCGCCGGCTGCTGCCCGACCCTGCTCGCGCGCGGGTAAGGGTGTATGCGACGCACTCCACCCACAAGTCGTTGTCGGCGCTGCGGCAGGCGTCGATGATCCACGTCCGCGATCAGGACTTCAACGCACTGGCCCGGGACGCGTTCGGTGAGGCGTTCTTGACCCACACCTCGACATCGCCGAACCAGCAACTGCTGGCCTCGCTGGACCTGGCGCGCCGGCAGGTCGACATCGAGGGATTCCAATTGGTCCGCCAGGTCTACGACATGGCGCTGGTCTTTCGGCATCGGGTCCGCAAGGACCGGCTGATCAGCAGGTGGTTCCGCATCCTCGACGAATCCGACCTGGTGCCCGAAGAATACCGGGCCTCCTCGGTCAGCTCCTACCGGCAGGTCCGGCAGGGCGCGCTGGCCGAATGGAACGAGGCGTGGCGCTCCGACCAGTTTGTGCTGGACGCCACCCGGGTCACCCTGTTCATCGGTGCGACGGGGATGAACGGCTACGACTTCCGCGAGAAGATCCTGATGGAGCGGTTCGGCATCCAGATCAACAAGACCTCGATCAACAGTGTGCTGCTGATCTTCACCATCGGCGTGACATGGTCGAGCGTGCACTATCTGCTCGACGTGCTGCGCCGGATTGCCACCGACTTCGACCGGACCCAGAAGGCGGCCAGCGCCGCCGACTGGGCGCTGCACCAGCGCCGCGTCGAGGAGATCACCCAGGATCTGCCGCACCTACCCGATTTCAGCGAGTTCGACGTGGCCTTCCGCCCCGACGACAACAGTGTCTACGGCGACACCCGGTCGGCCTTCTACGCCGGTTATGAAGAGTCCGACCGCGAGTACGTGCAGATCGGCATGGCCGGGCGGCGGCTGGCCGAGGGACGGACACTGGTGTCGACGACGTTTGTGGTGCCCTACCCGCCGGGCTTTCCGGTGCTGGTGCCCGGCCAGGTGGTGTCCAAGGAGATCGTCTACTTCCTGGCCCAGCTCGACGTCAAGGAAATCCACGGCTACAACCACGAACTCGGGTTGTCGGTGTTCACCGACGCTGCGCTGAAGCGGATGGAGGCCGCGCGCAACGCGATTGCCTCGGCCGGAGCCGCGCTGCCGTCGTTCGAAGTGCCGCCGGACGCCTCGGCTCTGAACGGCGACGGTGTCGTGGGGGCTATCGCCGAGGACGCGTGAGACGCGACGTGATGCACTGCGCATCGCCTTGGATATTGAAGACGATGTCCTAGAAGATGCGCGTAGCATCGCACGGGCAGCGGATCGGTCGGTGGGTGCGGTCATTTCTGAGCTGGCGCGTAGGTCGCCGCGGCCGGTGGTGGATCGTTGTGGTCGATGGACTCCCGGTATTCGATGTCTCCGGATGCGCCGACCATCACCGCTGAAGATGTCGCCCGCGCCCTCGAGAAAGACGTGTGACAGCACTGCTCGGTGTCAATGTGCTGATCGCGTGGGGCTGGCGAAACCACCGTCGAAAGGATGGGCTACGACGCCCGTCACCGAGATCTGTTTTGTTCGCATTTCGAGCAATCGCAGGCTGACTCAGGTGTCGACGGGTGTCGCGCAACTGGAGGCGCTAAGCAGCCTTCCAGGACACGAGTTTTGGCCCGACGACGTGCCCTTGGTGGTCGGTGTGGACGGCGATCGCGGAGTTGTGTCGACTCATGGCCTCGTTGCAGACCGTCACTTGATTGCCCTGGCCACCCGATATGGGGGGCGGGCTGATCACCTTCGATGCCGCACTCGCCGATTCGGCATCGGCCGGAGTGATCGCGATGCTGTAGCTCAACTGCGATGCCTGTCATGCCAGGCATGCGAATCTCCGGGCGCAGCCGCGGTCGGGCACTTCCAGGCCCACGGTTTTCGCCCACGCGCGCAGGTCGGCACGACTGGGCTCGGGTGTGGCCGGAGTCGGCTCGAAAACCTCTGCTGCGTGCTGCGGCGAAATAGCGGTAGGTGTGTCAGCACACGATCGGCACCCGCCGGCAAGCTGATCTGTAACTCGGCAAGCCCGTCGGCGACCGCTGCCGGGCGCGCATAGCTCATCGCGAAGATCTCCGAATACCGCTCCTCGACGATGACGACGGCACGCGGTAGTGCAGCCAGTTCGGTGAGTTGGTATTCCACCTGGCCGTTGAGTAGGTGAGAAGACAAGTCCGACAGTGCTTTTCGCCCGGCTGGCGTGATGAGCTGCCCGCGCGGGTTGGTCGGCAAAGGTTAGGGATAGCGTTCGTGAGCGTCGACGATGACGTCGAGTTCCGGGATGTCGGCGGCACGTGCTGTCAGGGTGCGCACACCCGGCCGGGACTGCTTGCGGGTCTTGGCGTTCTGCCAAAACTGACGCCCACGGGCCATGGTGTGCACCAGTTGGGATTGGTTATCCGGGGCGGCGCCGCGACAACGTCGATGGCCCCGCCGCGGCGGCTGGACTCGCGCAGCTCGACGCGGTCGATGATGACGGAGTCGGCGGGGCAGTGGGCGATGTCGAGCCGATGGCAATACAGCGCCTTGGTCCGCGGCCACAGAACCGAGCTGCGAAGTCCCGCTTCGGGAACCGGTGTCGGGGTTGGCGGCGATCAGCAGCTCAACGGGTTAGAGGTGTCAGGCGTCATGCGGCGCCGACGACTCCGCTTGAGTGTGCAAGTGTGGCTTTGAATGTGCGCTGAGGGCGCGAATTTTCGCCGGTTTCCGCCCAGGTTTCACACTGGCCGCCCAGGTCTCACACTGGCCGCCCAGGTTTCACACTGGCCGCCCAGGTCTCACACTGGCCGCTCAGGTTTCACACTGGCCGCCCAGGCTTCGCGCTCAGCGCAGGATCTTGGCGTAGAGCAGGCTGTCGTGCGGTTCGGGCCCGAGGTTCGGGTAGACGGAGTGGCGGCGCAGCCGGCCCTCGAACACGAAACCGGCCCGCTGCAGTAACCGCGCCGAGCGCGTGTTGTCGACGTGACAGGTGGCCCAGACACGGTACACGCGGGGGTCGGCAGCCAGCTCGGCCAGCAGCACACCCAGCGCTTCAGACATCAGACCGAGACCCCACCAACGCCGGCCCAGACAGTAGCCGATTTCGACGGAGTGGCGCGCCCGGCTTCGGCAGCTGATCAGGCCGACGATGTCGCCGCTGTCACGGGGCACGAGCAGCCAGGTCCGCTCGTCGTCGCCGACGTTGAAATGCTCGGTGATTACCCGTCGCGTCTCGCCGACATCGGGATGCGGCGTCCACAACAGGTAGCGGGTTACCTCGGGATCGTGGGCAATCCCGTCGAACAACGCCTCGGCGTCGTCGAGCACGGGTGGGCGCAGCAGCAGTCGTGAGCCTTCGAGGTATTCGGACGGGAACCGGGCCATGACGCCCCGCTACAGTCCGAGGGCTCGATAGGTGTGGCGGACGAATCGTGGTTGGGCCGTCCGCAGCTTGGCCAGCGCGGGGTTGCCCGCCACCGCCGACGCGGCATCCACGGACAAATCGGGACAATGCTGGATCAGATACAGCAGGATCAGGTCGGCGGACGGGTCGGCCTGCCACCATGTCCCGTATGCGCCGGGCCAGCTGAACGTTCCTGTCCCGCCCGGACCGAACAGCGGCGCCGACTTCGCCGGGTCGGTCACCACCGACAGATTCAAACCGAAGCCGCGGCCCACCCAGAATGGCGCTCCCAAGAAGTTGTGGCGCTTGTGCTCGTCGGTCAGCCGGTCGGTGCGCATCAGGCGTGCCGATTCCGCCGACAGCACTCGGACTCCGTCGACCGTCCCCTCGCCCAGCAGCATCCGCACGAACCGCAGGTAGTCGTCGGCGGTCGACCACAGTCCGCCGCCGGCGTTGGGAAACGACGGCGGCCGGACCTGCGGCGGCCCCATCACGTCGTGGCGCAACTTGTCGTCCTCATCGAGCCGGTACATCGTGGCGGCCCGCCCCCGCGCCTCGGCCGCGACGAAAAAGCCCGTGTCGGTCATGCCCGCCGGACCCAGCACTCGCTCGTCGAGCACCTGATGGAACGGCTTGTCCTCGACGCGAGAAACGATGACGCCCAGCACGTCGATCGCGTGGCTATAGGTCACCCGCTCGCCGGGCTGGTGCACCAGCGGCAGGGCGGCCAGTTCGGCCAGCCAGGTGTCCGAGCCCTTGCCGAAGGGCAGTCGCATGTAGGCCCGGGAGATGGGCCCGGAGACCGAGAAGCTGTAGGCCAGGCCGCTGGTATGGGTCAGCAGATCCTCGACCAGGATGGCCCGCCGGGCCGGATGGGTCCGGTCCAGCGGGCCATGCGGGTCGTCCAGCACCTGCGGGTCGTCCAGCTCCGGCGCCCAGCGCGCGACGGGGTCCCGCAATGCCAGCTTGCCCTCGTCGACCAGGCTCATGGCCGCGGCAACGGTCACCGGCTTGGTCATCGACGCGATCCGAAACAGCGTGTCCCGTTGCATCGGCAGCCCCGCATCGACGTCTCGGTAGCCGATCTCGTTGACCTGCAACACCTCTCCGCGTTGCCAGACCACGGTCACCGCGCCGGAGAGCAAGCCGGCGTCGCAGACCTCGCGAATGGATGTCTGATTGCCGTCGAGCTTCACCGGCCCTAGGTTAGTCGCCGGCCGTGGGCGGGCCCGGCGGTGGGACCGCCTGTCGCGTCATCGCGATCGACCGTGGGCCGGGCTCGTCGCGGGCGGTTGTTACTTGTGCGAAAAGCCGTCCGACCTGGCCATGGCGTGTTACTGTCGCGCTCTCCGGCAATGTGATCTGGGGAACAGGCTGTGGGAGCAACGGCATGCGGTTGACAATCGAACCGTTGCGGTGAACCAGGGTGTGGGGAAGCAGTCACCGAGACCCGCAACAGTTGACGGGGGGCGGTTCGCTGGCCTCCGTCCATGCCGTATGGAGCTAGCGACCCGCTGCTCTTTACCACCGGTTGGATAACTCAGCAAAGGTTGGCCATGAATGGCTTGATCTCCCAAACGCAAACCTCCCGCCGACGTGTCACCCATCGACCCTCGCTTCGGGTGTCGGCCGCGATGCTGTTCGCGGCGGCACTGATCGCGACGGTCATCACCGGATGCGGCCACAAATCGGCCACCAGCACCTCTCAAACCTCCGGGGCATCCGGAAGCTCCGCCACCACCAGCGCATCCGGGTCATCCGGCGCCCCGTCACCCGAAGCCCAGCAACTCCTGCAGGACAGCTCCAAAGCGACCAAAGGCCTGCATTCGATTCATGTGAGTCTGCAGACAACCAACATCACGACGCTTCCCATGGAGAGCGTCAATGCCGACGTGACCAACCAGCCCGAGGGCAACGGTCAGGCCGTCGGTGATGCCATGATCAGGTTGCAGCCGAAGGCCCCCACGGTCTCCAAGCAGTTCCTGGTCACTAATAAGACCATGTACACGAAGGACGACGCCGGAAAGTACACCTCGATGGGGCCGGCAGAGAAGATCTACGACCCGGGCATCGTTCTCGACAAGGACAAGGGACTAGGCAACGTTATCGCCAAGGTCCAAAGTCCGCAGATCGCCGGAAACGAAACGATCGACGGCATCGCCACCGTCAAGGTGACGGGAACCATCGACGCCGCAGTGATCGATCCACTGGTGCCTCAGCTGGGTAAGGGCGGGGGCACGCTGCCGATCACGTTGTACATCGTCGATGTGAAGGCCGCGGGCACCAGCACCACGCCCGGAGGGCCGGCGCCCAGCCCCAACTTGGTGCGCATGGTCGTCGACAAGGACCAGGGCCACGTCACCATCAACCTGTCCGCCTGGGGCGCGCCGGTCACCATTCCCAACCCGACGGGATAACCGGCGCGGGTGCATTCCGGATTGGGAACCGGCCCGCAACTGCCACCTGGCGGCTAGCGCTGCCGGCAGTCTCCGGGCCGGTTCCCGCCCGCGGTTGGCCACTTTGGGCGCAACCGATTTGGTGCACCGTAAGAGCAGGTCGCGCGGCCCGGGATTCCGTTGAGAATTCGCCAAGGCCGTACCTCCAACATTGGGGCACTTCGCCGGATACGACGGCTAGCGCCCGATCTCACCCGATCAGACCTGGAGGAATACGAATGACGAACGATGTCCCAGACGTGCAGGAGCGTGGCCCCGGCCTGCACCCCGCTCCTCCTCCGGGCGGGCCACCGCTGTCGGACGTGTGGGTCTACAACGGCAGGGCATACGACCTCAGCGACTGGATATCCAAGCACCCCGGCGGCGCCTTCTTCATCGGGCGCACCAAGAACCGCGACATCACCGCGATCATCGCCTCCTACCATCGTGACCCGGCCAAGGTCGAACGAATCTTGGAGCGGCGCTATGCATTGGGCCGCGACGCAACGCCGCGCGACATCCATCCCAAACACAACGCGCCGCCTTTTCTCTTCAAAGAAGACTTCAACAGCTGGCGCGACACCCCGAAGTACCGTTTCGACAACCCGAACGACTTGATGCACCGCGTCAAAGCACGCCTGGCCGAGCCGGTGCTGGCCGCCCGAATCAAACGGATGGACCGGCTGTTCAACATCGTGGTGGCATTGCTGGCCGCCGGCTATCTGGCGGTCCAGGCCGTGCGGTTGGCCGAACCACGGTGGATGCCGTTGTGGGCCTTCGTCATTGCGATGGTGCTGCTGCGCAGTTCGTTGGTCGGGTACGGCCATTACGCGTTGCATCGGGCGCAACGGGGTCCTAATCGGTTCTTGGCCAATGCCTTCGACTTGAACTATGTGGCGTTGTCGTTGGTGGTCGCCGACGGGCACACGTTGCTGCATCACCCGTACACGCAAAGCGACGTCGACATCAAGAAGAACGTCTTCACGATGATGATGCAGTTGCCGCGGCTGTATCGGGTTCCGGTGCATACGGTTCACAAGTTCGGCCACTTGCTCACCGGCATGGCCATCCGCATCGCCGACGTATGGAACATGACGCGCAAGGTGGGTGTCGAGGAGGGCTACGGAAGCTGGCGCAACGCGCTGCCGCATTTCCTGGGGTCGTCCGGGGTGCGGCTGCTCCTGGTCACCGAGATGGTGGTTTTCGTACTCGCCGGTGACTTCTGGGCCTGGGCACTGCAATTCGTCGTCACCCTGTGGGTCAGCACCTTCCTGGTGGTGGCGAGCCACGAGTTCGAGGACGACGTCGACGACACTGCCGCGACCGGTGAAGACTGGGGCGTGGATCAGGTGGTGCATGCCAACGACCTGGTGGTGGTCGGGAATCGCTACGTCGACTGCTTCCTGTCGGCGGGCCTGAGTTCCCACCGCGTCCACCATGTATTGCCGTTCCAGCGCAGCGGTTTCGCCAACATCGTCACCGAAGACGTATTGCGGGAAGAAGCCGCGAAGTCCGGCGTCGAGTGGGTTCCGGCGAAGAGTTTCGTGATCGATCGGCTGCCGAAGCTCTGCCGGACCTACCTGCTCTCGCCGTCACGCCAAGCCAGCGAGCACAAGTGGGGTTTCCTGCGGGAACACTGCTCGCCGACGGCCTGGAAAGCCAGTGCCGGCTACGTGGTCGCCGGCTTCGTCGGAATCGGGTCGGTATGAGCAGCGCAGCCGACGGTGGTGCTCCGGTGGCCGACGTGCCCGGTTACGAACCCCACTATGACCTCGCCCAGTTGCCGCCGGCTCCGCCGACGACGGTGGCCGTCATCGAAGGTATGGCGACCGGTGTGCCGCAACGGGTGGTCCGTCAGTCCGACGCCGCGGCGCGGGTGGCCCAGATGTTCGTCGACCCGCAACAGCGGGAACGGGTTTCGCGGGTCTACGCGAAGACACGCATCGACACCCGCAGGATGGCCGTCAACCCGCTGGACGCCGAGTTCGACGCGTTCCGGCGCGAACCCGCGACCATCCGGGACCGGATGAGCCTGTTCTATCGGCATGCGGTGCCGCTGGCGGTCGAGGTGACCCGGCGTGCGCTCGCCGGGCTTTCCTATGGTGCCGACGAGATCGGGCTGTTGGTGTTCGTCACCAGCACCGGGTTCGTCGCTCCGGGCGTCGACGTGGCAATCGTCAAGGAACTCGGCCTGTCGCGGGCGATTTCGCGAGTCGTGGTCAATTTCATGGGATGCGCGGCCGCGATGAACGCCATTCGCACCGCCACCAACTACGTCCGCGCCCACCCGGCGATGAAGGCGTTGGTGGTGTGCATCGAATTGTGCTCGGTCAACGCCGTGTTCGCCGACAACGTCAAAGATGTGGTGATTCACAGCCTGTTCGGCGATGGTTGCGCAGCGCTGGTGATCGGCGCCAGCCAGGTACAACAGCAGTTGCCGGCGGGCAGTGTGGTGATCCGCAGCAACTTCAGCCAGCTCCTCGACGACGCCGAAGACGGCATCGTGCTGGGCGTCAATCATGACGGCATCACCTGCGAGCTGTCGGAGAACCTGCCCGACTACATTTACCGCGGTGTCGCGCCGGTTGTCGCAAACGTATTGTACGACAATGGATTACAACAATCCGATATTGACCTGTGGGCGATCCATCCGGGTGGGCCCAAGATCATCGAACAGTCGGTGCGCTCGTTGGGCATCGGAGTCGAATGCGCGGCGCCCAGCTGGGACGTGTTGGCCCGCTACGGCAACATGCTGAGTGTCTCGCTGATCTTCGTGCTGGAAATGATGGTGCAGCAGGCGGAGTCGGAGAAACCTCTCTCGACCGGCGTGGCGTTCGCGTTCGCGCCCGGGGTCACCGTTGAAGGCATGCTGTTCGACATCGTGCGACGGTGACCGCGACCGTGATATCCGAAGGGAGGTGGCACATGACCAATGCCCCTGAGCCGCCGAACGCCAATGCGCTGACGGCCGACCGAGTCCTGTACCGGTCGTTGATGACCGACAGTACGCGCTGGGACGCACTGCAACTGCGCGCCGGAGACATCGTCATCTCGACGCCGTCGAAGTGCGGGATGACCTGGACTCAGCGGCTGGTGTCCTTGCTGGTCTTCGACGGACCGGAGCTGCCGGGGCCATTGTCGACGGTGTCGCCGTGGCTCGACCAGACCATCCGGCCCATCGAGGAGGTGGTTGCCGTCCTCGACGCGCAGGATCACCGCCGGTTCATCAAGACCCATACGCCTTTGGATGGCCTGGTGCTTGATGATCGGGTCACCTATATCTGCGTGGGCCGCGATCCGCGCGATGCCGCGGTGTCGATGCTGTTCCACGTGGCCAATGTCGACGCCGAGCGGTTGCGGGAATTGCACGAGGCCGCGATGCCGCCGCAGCTGCGATCCGGCCCGCCGGGTCCCGAGCCCGGCCCTGCGGCTGGCGGGCGTGGCCCGGCCGAGGAGTTCCGGCACTGGATGGAGGGTCCGGCGCTGCCACCGCCGGGAGTGGGGTTCGCGCCTCCCAAAGGCATCGGAACGCTGGCCAACGTGCTGCACCACTTCGGCACGGCATGGGAGCGGCGGCACCTGCCGAATGTGGCGCTGTTCCACTACGCCGACTATCAGGTGGACCTGATAGTCGAGCTGAGGCGGCTTGCCGCGGTACTCGGCATCGATCTGAGTCGCGATCACGCCCGCGAACTGGTCGCCCACGCGTCGCTGGACGTCATGCGATCGCGCGCGGCGGAGATCGCCCCGAACACCACCGACGGCATCTGGCACAGCGAGGAGCAATTCTTCCGCGGCGGCCGCAGCGGCGACTGGCAGCAGTACTTCACCCATGACGAGCACCGCCGCTACAACCACCGGATCAACCAGCTCGCACCGCCCGATCTGCTGGCCTGGGCGCACGAGGGACGCCGCGGGTGCGACCCGGACCGGTGACGGTCAGTCCGACGTACGCCGTTGGGCTCGTACGTACCAAAACGACATTTCCGTTTCGGTCCCGTCCATTTCGCGGCGCACCGTGACGGGCTCCAGTGATTCGACATCCCACGCGGCGCCGCCGAGCACGTCGCGCAGTGTCTGCTCGGATACCGCCGGTCGTGGCCATTGCTCATTCGGCGGATTGGCGTCCGAGAAGCAACTGATCAGCAGGGTGGCCCCCGGCCGGGTGGCCCGGTGCACGGCCGCCGCATAGCTGCGCTTGCCGTCGTCGTCGAGGCAATGGAACATGCCGCTGTCGATCACGGTGTCGAATCTGTCGGTATAGCCGTCGAGCGTGGTGGCGTCGGCTGCCGCGAACCTCACGTCGACTCCGGCGTCGGCGGCGCGGCGTTCGGCGGTGATCAGTGCGGTCGGAGAAATGTCCATAGCGGTCACGCGGTGTCCGTGCTGAGCCAGATAGATCGCGTTGTCGCCGAACCCGCAGCCGATGTCGAGCACCTCACCGTGGACCCAGCCACCGGTCTGCCACGCGATCACGTTCTCCTTGGGCGCCTTGGTATCCCACGGCGGCGTCGTCATCGGCGGGATGCCCGGGCCGGGACTTTCCCCGCGATACAGCGCATCGAAATCCATGCGCGGACGGTCGGATTCGTTTGCGGAAGGGTTGGGATCCGTCACATTCGCCAGGATAGAGCCCTGGCCGACGAGCTGGTTCGGCACGCCGCATCTTCGCTCAAACCTTTTGTGCTGGCGGATGTCTAACGACCGCACCGAGTCGGCTGTCATGCTGCGGTATCGAGTGTGCAGTGGCGGCTTTGAGGGTGCATGTAGGGCGGGAAATCCGCGATCGGGCCGCCCTGACGGCACAGTCGGCGCCCTGAGCGCACAATCGGCGCCCCCAGCGCACAGTCGGCGCCGGACATTGGCGTGCCCACCCACCCGCACCAGCCCATGATCTTCATCCCATCACACCGGGGCGCAGCCCCATGACCGCTCAGAGCGACGACTCCGGCAGTCGGCGGCGTTGTCGCTGTGGGCTGGACATCTTCTCTCCAGAGGCCACTGTGGCGGAAGTGACAAGACACGCGACGGCGAAATCCGCCACGCCGCCCGCATCGTTGCTGTATCCGAAGCAGGTGCTACGCTCCCGGGCAGCCGACATCCTTTAACGATCCGTCCAGAGAGGCGGAGAAGGAGGTCACCATCTCGCATGGGTACTGTGAGTGATGCCGCGAACGGCCGCGAACTGATGTCCGCCGCCGACGTCGGTCGCACCATTTCCCGCATCGCGCACCAGGTCATCGAAAAAACCGCGCTGGATAGCCCCGACTCGCCGCGGGTGGTGCTGTTGGGCATCCCGACTCGCGGCGTGTCCCTGGCCCGGCGGCTGGCAACCCATATCCGCGAATACAGCGGTGTCGATGTTGCCCACGGCGCCCTGGACATCACGCTGTATCGCGATGACCTGATGAGCAAGCCGCCGCGGCCGCTGGAGGAGACGGAGATCCCCGCCGGTGGTATAGATGACGCTCTGGTGATTCTGGTCGATGACGTGCTGTACTCCGGTCGCTCGGTGCGCTCCGCCCTGGACGCGCTGCGCGATGTGGGCCGGCCGCGCGCGGTGCAGTTGGCAGTCCTGGTCGACCGCGGCCATCGGGAACTGCCGGTGCGTGCCGACTACGTCGGCAAGAACGTGCCGACCTCCCGCAGCGAGAGCGTGCACGTGCAGCTGCGCGAACACGACGGGCACGACGGCGTGGTGATCTCGCGATGAGGCCCGGTCATGAGTAGGCATCTGCTGGCCGCCGGCGACCTGAGCCGCGACCAGGCCACCGCCATCCTCGACGACGCCGATCGGTTCGCCCAGGCTCTGGTCGGCCGCGAGGTCCGCAAGCTGCCGACGCTGCGCGGCCGCACCATCGTCACCATGTTCTACGAGAACTCGACGCGAACTCGGGTGTCCTTCGAGGTGGCCGGCAAGTGGATGAGCGCGGACGTGATCAACGTCAGCGCGGCCGGATCCTCGGTGGGCAAGGGCGAGTCGCTGCGCGACACCGCGCTGACCCTGCGTGCGGCCGGCGCCGATGCCCTGATCATCCGCCACCCGGCCTCGGGTGCGGCGCGGCTGCTGGCCGACTGGACCAGAAACGGCGAGGACGGCCCGTCGGTGATCAACGCCGGCGACGGCACGCACGAGCACCCCACCCAGGCGTTGCTGGACGCGCTGACCATCCGGCAGCGGCTCGGCGGCATCGAGGGCCGTCGCGTCGTGATCGTCGGCGACATCCTGCACAGCCGGGTGGCGCGCTCCAACGTCATGTTGCTGCACACGCTGGGTGCCGAGGTGGTGCTGGTGGCGCCGCCGACATTGCTGCCGGTGGGGGCCGAAGGTTGGCCGGTCACCGTGTCCTACGACTTCGACGCCGAATTACCGGCCGCCGACGCGGTGCTGATGTTGCGGGTGCAGGCCGAGCGGATGAACGGCGGCTTCTTCCCGTCCGTGCGCGAGTATTCGGTGCGCTACGGCCTTTCCGACCGGCGGCAGGCGATGCTTCCCGGCCATGCCGTGGTGCTACATCCCGGGCCGATGCTGCGTGGCATGGAGATCGCCTTTTCGGTTGCCGACTCGTCGCAATCGGCTGTGCTGCAACAGGTTTCCAACGGTGTCCACGTGCGGATGGCGGTGTTGTTCCATCTGTTGGTGGGTGCCGAGTCGGCCGGGAAAGAAGGTGCGGCGTGACTGTGTTCATCCGCGGGGTCCGGCTGTACGGCGAGGGGGAGCGGGTCGACGTATTGGTCGATGATGGCCAGATCGCCGATATCGGCGCGGGGCTGGCCATCCCGGACCGGGCCGACGTCATCGACGCCACCGGCCAGGTGCTGCTGCCCGGCCTGGTCGACTTGCACACCCATCTTCGCGAGCCCGGCCGCGAATACGCCGAAGACATCGAAACCGGCTCGGCCGCAGCGGCTTTGGGCGGATACACCGCGGTGTTCGCGATGGCCAACACCCACCCGGTGGCCGACAGCCCGGTGGTCACCGACCATGTGTGGCGCCGCGGTCAGGAGGTGGGTCTGGTCGACGTGCACCCGGTCGGCGCGGTGACGGTGGGGCTGGCCGGGGCCGAGCTCACCGAGATGGGCATGATGAACGCCGGTGCCGCCGCGGTGCGGATGTTCTCCGACGACGGCGTCTGCGTGCACGACCCGCTGGTGATGCGCCGCGCCCTGGAATATGCCACCGGTCTGGGCGTGCTGATCGCCCAGCACGCCGAGGAGCCCAGGCTGACCGCCGGGGCCGTGGCGCACGAAGGTCCGAACGCCGCGCGGCTGGGGCTGTCGGGATGGCCCAGGGCCGCCGAGGAATCCATCGTTGCCCGCGACGCGCTGCTGGCCCGCGACGCGGGTGCCCGGGTGCACATCTGCCACGCCTCTACCGCTGGTACCGTCGAGATCCTGAAATGGGCTAAGAAACAGGGCATTTCGATCACGGCCGAGGTCACCCCACACCACTTGCTGCTCGACGACGGCCGACTTGCCGGCTACGACGGGGTGAACCGGGTCAACCCGCCGCTGCGCGAAGCCGCCGACGCCAGCGCCCTGCGGCAAGCGCTGGCCGAGGGAATCATCGATTGTGTGGCCACCGACCACGCCCCACACGCCGAACACGAGAAGTGTGTCGAATTCGCCGCGGCGCGTCCCGGCATGCTCGGGTTGCAGACCGCGCTGTCGGTGGTGGTGCAGACGATGGTGCAGCCGGGCCTGTTGAATTGGCGTGGCGTGGCGCGGGTGATGAGCGAGAATCCGGCGCGAATCGTGGGTCTGCCTGACCATGGGCGTCCGCTGCAGGTAGGGGAGCCGGCCAATCTGACTGTGGTGGACCCCGAGGCCACCTGGACGGTCACCGGGTCGGAGCTGGCCAGCCGCTCGGCGAACACCCCCTACGAATCGATGACATTGCCGGCCACTGTGACGATGACCTTGCTGCGCGGGAAGGTCACCGCCCGGGACGGGAAGAGTCCCGCATGAACCGCGCCGGCGACGATGCAGTGGGGGTACCACCCGCTTGCGGGGGAGAGCGGCGCGCATGAACTCGGGCACGCTGGTGGGCTCGCTGATCTTCGCAACGGTGCTGGTGGTGACGATCGCGGCGGTGCTCGCGTTGATGATGCGGGGCTGGCGGCGGCGCGCGCAGCAGCAGGCGGAACGGATCGGCGAGCTGCCCGACGTTCCCGGGCAGGTGGGCGCCGCGACCGCCACGCTCCGCGGTGTCTACGTCGGCTGCACGCTCTCGCCGGCATGGAACGACCGGGTCAACGCCGGCGATCTCGGGTACCGCAGCAAGGCGGTGCTGACCCGCCACCAGGACGGAATTCTGCTGGAACGTATTGGGGCGCAGCCGCTTTGGATTCCATGGCAGTCCATCACCGCGCTGCGTGCGGAGCGCGGCATCGCCGGTAAGGTCGCCGCCCGGGACGGGATTTTGGCGGTCCGGTGGCAACTGCCATCGGGCGTCGAGATCGACACCGGGTTCCGGGCGGACAACCGCGATGACTTGGACGGTTGGGTGGACGGTTGGACGGAAGGAGCCGCGTGAGCAAGGCCCTGCTGGTACTCGAGGACGGCCGCGTCTTCACCGGAACGCCATTCGGCGCCATCGGCCAAACGCTGGGCGAAGCCGTGTTCAGCACCGGCATGTCCGGCTACCAGGAGACGCTGACCGACCCCAGTTATCACCGCCAGATCGTGGTGGCCACCGCGCCGCAGATCGGCAACACCGGCTGGAACGGCGAGGACGCCGAGAGTCGCGGCGACAAGATCTGGGTTGCCGGCTACGCGGTGCGTGACCCGTCGCCGCGAGCCTCCAACTGGCGCGCCACCGGCACCCTCGAAGACGAGCTGATCCGCCAGCACATCGTCGGCATCGCCGGCATCGACACCCGGGCCGTGGTGCGTCATCTGCGCAGCCGGGGGTCGATGAAGGCAGGGGTGTTCTCGGGTGCTGCGCTCGCTGAGGCCCCCGACGTAGCCGAGTTGCTGCAGCGCGTGCAGGGCCAGCCGCCCATGCTGGGCGCCGATCTCGCCGGCGAGGTCAGTACCCCGCAGCCGTATGTCGTCGAACCCGAAGGGCCACCTGGACTACCCAGGTTTACCGTCGTCGCATTCGACCTAGGTATCAAGACCAACACGCCGCGCAACTTCGCCCGGCGCGGGATCCGCAGTTACGTGCTGCCCTCGTCGGCGAGTTTCGACCAGGTCGCCGACATCAACCCACACGGCGTGTTCCTGTCCAACGGGCCCGGTGACCCGGCGACCGCGGACCACGTCGTCGCCCTCACCCGCGAAGTGCTGGGCGCCGGAATCCCGTTGTTCGGTATCTGTTTCGGCAATCAGATCCTGGGCCGCGCGCTGGGACTGTCAACCTACAAGATGGTCTTCGGTCACCGCGGGATCAACATCCCGGTGATCGACCACGCCACCGGGCGAGTCGCGGTGACCGCGCAGAACCACGGCTTCGCGCTGGAAGGCGAGGCCGGGCAACGCTTCGACACGCCGTTCGGTCCGGCCGTCGTCAGCCACACCTGCGCCAATGACGGGGTGGTCGAGGGCGTCAGACTGACTGACGGACGGGCCTTTTCGGTCCAATACCACCCCGAGGCCGCAGCCGGGCCGCACGACGCGGAGTACCTGTTCGACCAATTTGTCGAGCTGATGGAGGGCCAGTGATGGTGAGGGCTCGTGTCCATACAGCGACACGTCGTAACAGGTGGACAGCTGCGTCCGCTCGCGCCCAGAAAGGGGAGTGCTAGTGCCGCGTCGCTCCGACTTGCGCCACGTCCTGGTCATCGGCTCGGGGCCGATCGTCATCGGACAGGCGTGCGAGTTCGACTACTCCGGCACACAGGCCTGCCGGGTGCTGCGCGCCGAGGGATTGCAGGTCAGCCTGGTCAACTCCAACCCGGCCACCATCATGACCGACCCGGAATACGCCGACTTCACCTACGTCGAGCCCATCACCCCGGCCTTCGTCGAACGGGTGATCGCCCAACAGGCCGAGCGCGGCAACAAGATCGACGCGCTGCTGGCCACGTTGGGGGGCCAGACGGCGCTCAACACCGCGGTCGCGCTGTATGAGAACGGGGTACTGGATCGCTACGGGGTCGAGTTGATCGGCGCCGACTTCGACGCCATCCAGCGCGGCGAGGACCGGCAGCGGTTCAAGGACATCGTCACCAAGGTCGGCGGCGAATCGGCCCGTAGCCGAGTGTGTTTCACCATGGACGAGGTCCGTGAGACGGTAGACGAACTCGGCCTGCCGGTGGTGGTGCGGCCGTCGTTCACCATGGGCGGACTGGGCTCGGGGATGGCGCATTCGGCCGACCAGGTGGACCGGATGGCCGGCGCCGGGCTGGCAGCCTCGCCCAGCGCCAACGTGCTGATCGAGGAATCCATCTACGGCTGGAAGGAATTCGAGCTCGAGCTGATGCGCGATAGCCACGACAACGTGGTGGTGGTGTGCTCCATCGAGAACGTCGACCCGATGGGTGTTCACACCGGTGACTCGGTCACCGTCGCGCCGGCGATGACGCTGACCGACCGCGAATACCAGCGGATGCGTGATCTGGGGATCGCGATCCTGCGTGAGGTCGGTGTGGACACCGGCGGCTGTAACATCCAGTTCGCGGTCAACCCGCGCGACGGCCGGCTGATCGTGGTCGAGATGAATCCGCGGGTGTCGCGGTCAAGTGCGTTGGCGTCCAAGGCCACCGGCTTCCCGATCGCCAAGATCGCCGCGAAGCTGGCCATCGGTTACACCCTCGACGAGATCGTCAACGACATCACCAAGGAGACTCCGGCTTGCTTCGAACCCACCCTCGACTACGTCGTGGTCAAGTCGCCGCGGTTCGCGTTCGAGAAATTCCCCGGCGCCGATCCGACGCTGACCACCACCATGAAATCGGTGGGCGAGGCAATGTCGTTGGGCCGCAACTTCGTCGAGGCGCTCGGCAAGGTGATGCGCTCGTTGGAGACCAAGCGCGCCGGGTTCTGGACGGCCCCGGACCCCGAAGGCGACATCGATCAGGTGTTGACCCGGCTGCAGACTCCCACCGAAGGCCGGCTCTACGACCTCGAACTGGCCCTGCGGCTGGGCGCTTCGGTGGAACAAGCCGCCGAGGCCAGCGGCGTCGACCCGTGGTTCGTCGCCCAGATCGGTGAACTCGTCAAGCTGCGTGCTGAACTGGTCGACGCGCCGGTACTGGACGCGGAGCTGCTCCGACACGCCAAGCACAGCGGACTGTCGGATCGCCAGATCGCGTCGTTGCGGCCGGAATTGGCGGGGGAGGCCGGGGTCCGATCACTGCGCGAGCGACTGGGCGTCCACCCGGTGTACAAGACAGTGGACACCTGCGCGGCCGAGTTCGAGGCCAAGACGCCCTACCACTACAGCAGCTACGAGCTGGACCCGGGCGCCGAGAGCGAGGTGGCGCCGCAGACCGAAAGACCCAAAGTACTGATCCTGGGATCGGGTCCCAACCGCATCGGGCAGGGCATCGAATTCGACTACAGTTGCGTGCACGCGGCAACCACGCTGAGCCAGGCCGGTTTTGAGACCGTGATGATCAACTGCAACCCGGAGACGGTGTCCACCGACTACGACACCGCCGACCGGCTCTACTTCGAGCCGCTGACCTTCGAAGACGTCCTCGAGGTGTTCCGCGCCGAGCAACAGTCGGCCGTTGGCGGCCCGGGAGTTGCCGGGGTCATCGTGCAACTCGGCGGCCAGACCCCACTGGGGCTGGCACAGCGCCTTGCCGACGCCGGCGTCCCGATCGTGGGCACCCCGCCGGAAGCGATCGACCTGGCCGAGGACCGCGGGGCCTTCGGCGACCTGCTGAGCACCGCGGGCCTGCCGGCGCCGAAATACGGCACCGCAACGACTTTCGCGCAGGCCCGCCGGATCGCCGACGAGATCGGCTATCCGGTGCTGGTGCGGCCATCGTATGTGTTGGGTGGCCGGGGCATGGAGATCGTCTACGACGAGGAGACGCTGAAGGGCTACATCACGCGGGCCACCGAGCTCTCGCCCGAACATCCGGTGCTGGTCGACCGTTTCCTCGAAGATGCGGTCGAGATCGACGTGGATGCGCTGTGTGACGGCACCGAGGTCTATATCGGCGGAATCATGGAACACATCGAGGAAGCCGGGGTCCACTCCGGCGATTCGGCCTGCGCGCTGCCGCCGGTGACGTTGGGACGCAGCGACATCGAGAAGGTACGCAAGGCCACCGAAGCCATCGCGCACGGTATCGGGGTGGTGGGGTTGCTCAATGTGCAATACGCACTCAAAGACGATGTCCTCTACGTCCTGGAGGCCAACCCGCGCGCCAGCCGAACGGTGCCGTTCGTTTCGAAGGCCACCGCGGTGCCTCTCGCCAAGGCCTGTGCCCGGATCATGTTGGGCGCCAGTATTTCTCAGCTGCGTGCCGAAGGCATGCTAGTGGCCTCGGGTGACGGCGGGAACGCCGACCCGTACGCCCCCATCGCGGTCAAGGAAGCCGTGTTGCCGTTTCATCGGTTCCGCCGCGCCGACGGGGCCGCCATCGATTCGCTGTTGGGCCCGGAGATGAAATCCACCGGCGAGGTGATGGGCATCGACCGTGATTTCGGCAGCGCGTTCGCCAAGAGTCAGACGGCGGCTTACGGCTCGCTACCGGCTCACGGGACGGTGTTCGTCTCGGTCGCCAACCGCGACAAGCGCTCACTGGTGTTCCCGGTAAAACGACTCGCCGACTTGGGGTTTCGCGTTCTGGCCACTGAGGGGACCGCAGAGATGCTGCGCCGCAACGGGATTCCGTGTGACGAGGTACGCAAGCATTTCGAGTCGCCGCAGCCGGGCCGCCCCGAGATGTCGGCCGTCGACGCCATCCGCGCCGGCGAGGTCGATATGGTCATCAACACTCCCTACGGCAATTCCGGTCCGCGCATTGACGGCTATGAGATCCGCTCGGTCGCGGTGGCCGTCAACATTCCGTGCATCACCACGGTGCAGGGCGCCTCGGCTGCCGTGCAGGGCATCGAAGCCGGGATTCGCGGCGACATCGGAGTCCGGTCGCTACAAGAATTGCACCGCGCGATCGATTCGCGGAGCACCGACCGGTGACCGGCTTCGGAGCGCGGTTGGCCAAGGCCAAGGCGCGCCGGGGGCCGCTGTGTTTGGGCATCGATCCCCATCCCGAGCTGCTGCGGGCCTGGGATCTGCCGGCCACCGCCGACGGCTTGGCCGCGTTCTGCGATATCTGCGTACAGGCCTACGCCGGTTTCGCGGTGGTCAAGCCCCAGGTGGCGTTCTTCGAGGCCTACGGTGCGGCGGGATATGCGGTGCTGGAACGCACCATTGCCGCGTTACGAGCCAACGGGGTGCTGGTGCTGGCGGACGCCAAGCGCGGCGACATCGGGTCCACGATGGCCGCCTACGCCGCGGCCTGGACCGGCGACTCGCCGTTGGCCGTCGACGCTGTGACCGCCTCGCCGTACCTGGGGTTCGGGTCGCTGCGGCCCCTGCTGGAGGTCGCTGCGGCTCATGACCGAGGGGTGTTCGTGTTGGCGGCGACGTCCAATCCCGAGGGTGCGACGGTGCAGCGTGCCGACGCCGACGGCCGCACGGTGGCGCAGCTGATCGTCGACCACGTCGCCGCAGCTAACCAGGCGACCAAACCCGGGCCCGGATCCGTCGGCGTGGTGGTCGGGGCAACCGTCCTGCAGCCCCCCGACCTGAGCTCCCTGGGCGGACCGGTGCTGGTGCCCGGTGTCGGGGTGCAGGGTGGGCGGCCCGAAGCGCTCGGCGGACTGGGCGGGGCGGCGCCGGACCAGCTGTTGCCCGCGGTGTCGCGTGAGGTGCTGCGGGCGGGTCCTCGCGTGGCGGAATTGCGCGCGGCGGCCGAACGGATGCGCGACGTCGTCGCCTACCTCGCCGCGGTGTGACTGCGAGCCGAGCAGCGCACCCGCCCCGCCGGCTACAACAGCACCCCGTTTTGCCCGGCGAAGCCGGGTGGGCCGATCAACTTCCCGCCGTCGCCGCCGGCACCGCCGGCGCCACCGGTGCCGACGGCACTGGTGACGTCACCGCCGTTACCACCGTTCCCGCCGTCGCCGATCAGCCCAGCCTTGCCGCCGGCCCCGCCGGCCCCTCCGGTGGTGGCGCCGGTGCCGGTGGCGGTGCCGCCGACCCCGCCGCTACCGCCGGAGCCGAAAATCCCGAGTGCGGTGCCACCATCGCCGCCGGCCCCGCCGGTGCCACCGGCGGCTTCGCTGGCCCCGCCGGAACCGCCCGTGCCGCCACTGCCACTGAACGCGCCGGCCCACCCGCCGTTACCGCCGGCCCCGCCGGTGCTCAGGGCGCTGGCCCCGCCAGCGCCGCCGGCCCCGCCCGCGCCGCTGAGACGTGCGTTGCCGCCGGCCCCGCCTTTGCCGCCGTTGTCACCGGCGCCGCCGCTGAACCCGCCGGCTCCGCCGTGGCCGCCGTCGCCAAACCCGTAGGCGTTGCCGCCGGCTCCGCCGGCCCCGCCGAGACCGGCCCCGGCGAACCCGCCGGGGCCGCCGTTACCGGCGGAGCCGAACCCGTAGGCGTTGCCGCCGGATCCGCCGTTCCCGGCGCTGGTGCCCATCGCGCTATGCCCGGCTTCACCGCCGTCGCCGCCGAAGCCGAACAATAGGCCGCCGTCGCCGCCATTACCGGCGGACCCCCCGCTGCCTTTGGAGGTGGACCCGCCTTCGCCGCCCATCCCGCCGGAACCGAACAGCGTTGCGGACCCTGCGTTCCCCCCGGCGCCGCCGACGCCGGTAGGACTGGGCCCGCCCTTGCCGCCGTCACCTCCGTTGCCGAACGCCCCGCCGTCCCCACCCTTACCGCCGGCCCCACCGAAATTGGAGTCGGCCACCCCACCGTATCCGCCGGCGCCGCCGCTGCCGATCAGCGAGCCGCCGTGCCCGCCGGCCCCGCCGACGCCGCCATCGCCTTTGAAGCTATACCCGCCGGCTCCGCCGGCGCCTCCGGCGCCGTAGAGCACGCCAGCTGCGCCGCCGGCTCCGCCGGCGCCTCCGTCACCGGCGGTGGTGCCGCCGAGGCCGCCGGCACCGCCAGCCCCGCCGTCGCCGATCAGCCGGCTGGCCCCGCCGTGCCCGCCGGCCCCGCCATCGCCGGCGCCGCCCCCAGCCCCGCCGGCCCCGCCGGCCCCGCCGGCGCCGAACAGCCCACCGAGCCCGCCTCCTCCGCCGGCCCCGCCGGCGCTGCCCGTGGCCCCAGCGCTACCGCCGACCCCACCGGCGCCGCCGGGGCCGTACAACAGTCCGCCGAATCCGCCGTTACCGCCGGCCCCGCCGGTGCTCAGGGCGCTGGCCCCGCCAGCGCCGCCGGCCCCGCCCGCGCCGCTGAGACGTGCGTTGCCGCCGGCCCCGCCTTTGCCGCCGTTGTCACTGGCGCCGCCGCTGAACCCGCCGGTCCCGCCGTGGCCGCCGTCGCCAAACCCGTAGGCGTTGCCGCCGGCTCCGCCGGCCCCGCCGAGACCGGCCCCGGCGACCGCGCCGGGGCCGCCGTTACCGGCGGAGCCGAACCCGTAGGCGTTGCCGCCGGACCCGCCGTTCCCGGCGCTGGTGCCCATCGCGCTATGCCCGCCTTCACCGCCGTCGCCGCCGATGCCGAACCATAGGCCGCCGTCGCCGCCATTACCGGCCGACCCCCCGCTGCCTTTGGAGGAGGCCCCGCCGTCGCCGCCCATCCCGCCGGAACCGAACAGCGTTGCGGACCCTGCGTTCCCCCCGACGCCGCCGACGCCGGTAGGACTGGGCCCGCCATTGCCGCCGCCACCTCCGTTGCCGAAAAGCCCGCCGTCCCCACCCTTACCGCCGGCCCCACCGAAATTGGAGTCGGCGGTCCCGCCGTACCCGCCGGCGCCGCCGTTGCCAATCAGCGAGCCGCCGTGCCCGCCGGCCCCGCCGATACCGCCATCGCCTTTGAAGCTAAACCCGCCGTCCCCGCCGGCGCCTCCGCTGCCGTAGAGCACGCCAGCTGCGCCGCCGGCTCCGCCGGCGCCTCCGTCACCGGCGGTGGTGCCGCCGATGCCGCCGGCACCGCCAGCCCCGCCGTCGCCGATCAGCCGGCTGGCCCCGCCGTGCCCGCCGGCCCCGCCATCGCCGGTGCCGCTCCCGAGCCCGCCGGCCCCGCCGGCCCCGCCGGCGCCGAACAGCCCACCGAGCCCGCCCGCCCCGCCGGCCCCGCCGGCGCTGCCCGTGGCCCCAGCGCCACCGCCGACCCCGCCGGCGCCGCCGGGGCCGTACAACATGCCGCCGAATCCGCCGTTGCCACCGGCCCCGCCGGTGCCGCCGACCGTGGTATTGGGCCCGCCAGTACCGCCGGTGCCCCCGGCCCCGAACAGTCCGGCGTCCCCGCCGTTGCCGCCCGGCATACCTGGCGCGCCCGACCCGCCCGCCCCGCCGTTGCCGAACAAGTACCCACCCGGCCCGCCGGGTGCCCCAGTTCCCGGCGCGCCGTTGGCGCCGTTGCCGATCAGCGGACGGTTGAACAGCGTCTGGGTGGGCGCATTTACCAGGTCAAGCAACTCCTGCCCGAGGTTGGGGGGCTGCGCGGCCGCCGGCGCCCAGCCGCCAGTCAGCGCGCTCGTCAGGATCTGCTGGACGTTGGCGGCCTCGGCGCTGGCATATGAGCCGGCGGCGGCGCTCAACGCCTGGGAAAACCAGCGATGAAACGACTCTGCTTGAGCGCTGACCGCCTGATACGCTGCGCCATGCGACCCGAATAACGCGGCGATGCCCGCCGAAACCTCATCGGCGGCCGCTGCCAGCACGGTGGTCGTCGGGGCGGCCGCGGCCGCGTTGGCTGCATTGAGGGCCGAACCGATACCGGCCAGATCCGTCGTCGCCCCTAGCAGTGCCTCGGGTGTTGAGGTCACAAACGACATCTGACACCTCCGAACACTTGAGCCCCGATCGAGGAGTCAAGCCCGACGATGGCCGGATCGTATCGCGAGCCGCGCAAGGTAATTCGGGATTTCTCGAACCCGCCTTTCGGTAACGAAGGATCGGCGCGTTTGATGGTCGCTGCATTGGACGTGGCTGGTCGCCGATCGCGGCCACGCCGCGGTAGCAAACAGCTTGGGAATAGCTACGACCCTCGGCCAGACGAGTCTTGGTTGGTCCGTCAAGGTGTCTTCGGTCGGTCCATCGACGGACGGTGTTGTCGCCGCTCCCAAAGACCGACGAGCAGCGGCTGTTCTGGTGATGCCGCAGCGCGACACGCGCGACACATCACGAAAATGCGTGGTCCCAATCACGTGGATTTCCCGGTGCCCGCTGCCGCCGTTCGTGGCGGCCGGATGCGGCGCCACGCGAGTTGCCTTACCAGCACTAAAACCGCAGCTAGATAGGGGTTATCCGGATCCAGAAACCGGGCGTGTCACCGCGAATGTGAGGTCATGTCAAGCCGCTTTCAGCACGACTTGTCGAGGCGCCGGCAGATGTCTCACGCTGGTCCCACGCTGGGCATTCGTCGCCGTAACCAGGGGGTCGGGTTAGATTTCGTCAGACAGCGTGAGTACGGTCGTCTGCGCTGGCTGGAGTACCCGGCCAAGACAAATGAAGATCGACAGATATCCGAAAGATATCGATGAGAGACGGAGGAATCGTGGCCCTTCCCCAGTTGACCGACGAGCAGCGCGCGGCCGCGTTGGAGAAGGCTGCTGCCGCACGTCGAGCGCGAGCAGAGCTCAAGGACCGGCTCAAGCGTGGCGGCACCAACCTCACCCAGGTGCTCAAGGACGCCGAAACCGACGAAGTCTTGGGCAAGATGAAGGTGTCCGCGCTGCTTGAGGCGTTGCCGAAGGTGGGCAAGGTCAAGGCGCAGGAAATCATGACCGAGTTGGAGATCGCGCCGACTCGCCGCCTGCGTGGTCTGGGCGACCGTCAGCGCAAGGCGTTGCTGGAAAAATTCGGCTCCGCCTAGCCCAGCCCCCCGCAGACAATGCAGGCCGGAGGGCCTGAGGTGGGTGTTCCGCCCGCGTGCGGGGGCGAGGCGGGCCGCCCAGCCCGACGCCCGAGAATGCACTCCGAGCGGCCTGTAGGGGGAGTCGGTCCGGGGGCATCAGCCAGTGCCAGCGGGGGACCGGGCACCGGACGCGTAGTCGTGTTGTCCGGTCCCTCCGCGGTCGGCAAGTCGACCGTGGTCCGGTGCCTGCGTGAGCGGATCCCGAACCTGCACTTCAGCGTCTCGGCCACGACGCGGACGCCGCGCCCGGGTGAGGTCGACGGCGTCGACTACCATTTCGTCAGCCCCGCCCGTTTCCAGCAACTGATCGACGGCGGCGAACTGCTGGAATGGGCCGAGATCCACGGCGGCCTGCACCGATCGGGCACCCTGGCCAAGCCGGTGCGCCAAGCCGCCGCGTCGGGTGAGCCGGTTCTGATCGAGGTCGACCTCGCCGGGGCCAGGGCGATCAAGAAGGCGATGCCCGAGGCCATCACCGTGTTCTTGGCGCCGCCCAGCTGGCAAGACCTGGAGGCCAGACTGGTCGGTCGGGGAACCGAAACGCCGGAGGTCATCAGCCGCCGCCTGGACACCGCGCGCATCGAATTGGCAGCCCAACATGACTTCGACAAGGTCGTGGTGAACCGTCGATTGGAGTCTGCGTGCGCCGAATTGGTATCCTTGCTGGTTAGTGCTATGCCCGGCTCTGTATGAGTCCCAGCCGGATTTGAGAATCGAGATTTTTGCCGCTTTCGCACCGCTCTACGCCGCCAGGAGAAAGTCTTTCGTGAGTATTCCGCAGTCAGACGCGCCGCTAGCCGGTTCCGCCTCGGATCAGTTCGATCCGGCATCAGCCGGAATTGGGGCCTACGACACCCCGCTCGGCATCACCAACCCGCCCATCGACGAGTTGCTGGACCGCGTCTCGAGCAAATACGCGCTGGTGATTTACGCGGCGAAGCGTGCCCGGCAGATCAACGACTACTACAACCAGCTCGGCGAGGGCATCCTGGAGTACGTGGGTCCACTGGTCGAGCCCGGGTTGCAGGAAAAGCCGCTATCCATCGCCCTGCGCGAGATCCACGCCGACCTGCTCGAGCACACCGAGGGCGAGTAACAGGGCCGGGCCCGGATGGACCGAAAGCGGATCCCCAAACAGGTCATAGTCGGCGTCTCCGGTGGTATCGCCGCCTATAAGGCGTGCACCGTCGTTCGTCAGCTCGCCGAGGCCGGGCACCATGTCCGGGTCATCCCCACCGAATCCGCGCTGCGCTTTGTCGGGGCGGCGACCTTCGAGGCGCTCTCCGGCCAGCCGGTGCGCACCGACGTTTTCGACGACGTCCCGGCGGTCCCACACGTCCACCTGGGACAGCAGGCCGACCTCGTCGTCGTCGCACCGGCCACCGCCGACCTGCTGGCCCGGGCGGTGCACGGCCGCGCCGACGACCTGCTGACCGCGACTCTGCTCACGGCGCGATGTCCGGTGCTGTTCGCGCCGGCGATGCACACCGAGATGTGGTTGCATCCGGCCACCGTCGACAATGTCGCCACTCTGCGCCGCCGCGGGGCGGTGGTGCTCGAACCCGCGTTCGGGCGTCTCACCGGCAGTGACAGCGGCCCGGGACGACTGCCCGAGGCCGAGGAGATCACCACTTTTGCCCAGCTGCTGCTGGAGCGGCACGACGCCATGCCCTACGACCTCGCCGGCCGTAAGCTGCTGGTCACCGCGGGCGGCACCCGCGAGCCGATCGATCCGGTGCGCTTCATCGGCAACCGCAGCTCCGGCAAGCAGGGATATGCGGTCGCCCGGGTCGCCGCCCAGCGCGGCGCCGACGTCACGCTGATCGCCGGACATACCGCCGGGCTGATCGATCCTGCCGGCGTCAACGTGGTGCACGTCAGCTCGGCGCAGCAACTCGGCGACGCGGTGTCCAAGCACGCACCCGGGGTGGACGTGTTGGTGATGGCGGCCGCTGTCGCCGACTTCCGGCCGGCCCAGGTGTCGGCCGCCAAGATCAAGAAGGGCCCGGACGACCAGGCCGGGTCGCCGACGATCGAACTCCTACGCAACGACGACGTGCTGGCCGGCGTGGTGCGCGCCCGCGAGCATGGGCAGTTGCCCAAGATGCGTGCCATCGTGGGGTTCGCGGCCGAGACCGGTGACGCCAACGGCGACGTGCTGTTTCACGCAAGGGAAAAGCTTCGGCGCAAGGGCTGCGATCTGCTGGTCGTCAACGCCGTCGGGGACGGCAGGGCCTTCGAGGTGGACAACAACGATGGCTGGCTGCTGGCCTCCGACGGAACCGAGTCGGCGCTGCAGCACGGTTCCAAGACGCTGATGGCCAGTCGTATCGTTGACGCGATCGTCGCGTTTCTGCATGGCTGTACCGGGTAGCGGATCGGCGGGTCTAGGCCTGTACGGCTCCTGCAGAGGTGCTGGACGATCCCTTGCCCGAGTGGACGAGCTGGAATTGTTGCCGGAGGATATAATTCGGCTAACTAATTATTGGAAGGACGCAGAGTGAGCGAAAAGGGTCGGCTGTTTACCAGTGAGTCGGTGACAGAGGGACATCCCGACAAGATCTGTGATGCGATCAGCGACTCGGTCCTCGACGCGCTTCTGGCGGAGGATCCCCGCTCACGTGTCGCGGTCGAGACGTTGGTGACCACCGGGCAGGTACACGTGGTGGGCGAGGTGACCACCACGGCAAAGGCCGCGTTCGCCGACATCACCAATACCGTGCGCGCCCGGATTCTGCAGATCGGCTACGACTCGTCGGACAAGGGCTTCGACGGGGCATCCTGCGGCGTCAACATCGGCATCGGGGCACAGTCTCCGGACATCGCCCAGGGGGTCGACACCGCCCACGAGGCGCGCGTCGAAGGCGCGGCGGACCCGCTGGATGCTCAGGGCGCCGGCGACCAGGGGCTGATGTTCGGCTACGCGATCAACGACACCCCGGAACTGATGCCGCTGCCCATCGCGCTGGCCCACCGGCTGTCGCGGCGGCTGACCGAGGTCCGCAAGAACGGCGTGCTGCCCTACCTGCGGCCCGACGGCAAGACGCAGGTCACCATCGCCTACGAGGACAACGTCCCGGTGCGGCTGGACACCGTGGTGATCTCCACTCAGCACGCCGCCGACATCGACCTGGAGAAGACGCTGGATCCCGACATCCGCGAGCACGTGCTCAAGAGTGTGCTCGACGAATTGGCCCACCAGACCCTGGATGCCTCGCAGGTGCGGGTGCTGGTGAACCCCACCGGCAAGTTCGTGCTCGGCGGGCCCATGGGTGACGCCGGACTGACCGGCCGCAAGATCATCGTCGACACCTATGGCGGCTGGGCGCGCCACGGCGGCGGCGCGTTCTCCGGCAAGGACCCGTCCAAGGTGGACCGGTCGGCCGCGTACGCGATGCGCTGGGTGGCCAAGAACGTCGTCGCGGCCGGACTGGCCGAGCGGGTGGAGGTGCAGGTGGCCTACGCCATCGGCAAAGCCGCCCCGGTGGGCTTGTTCGTCGAGACGTTCGGCACCGAAACGGTCGACCCGGTCAAGATCGAGAAGGCCATCGGTGAGGTGTTCGATCTGCGGCCCGGGGCGATCATCCGCGACCTGGACCTGCTGCGCCCGATCTATGCGCCGACGGCTGCCTACGGGCATTTCGGCCGCACCGATATCGAACTGCCGTGGGAGCAGCTCAACAAGGTCGACGACCTCAAGCGCGCCATCTAGTTCCGGGCGCGAGCAGTCGCAGAATCGCATTACAAGGGCTGCCCGCGTGCGATTCTGTGTCTGCTCGCGAGCCGGGGTGCGCTCAGTGCCCGGTGCTGGGTGGCATCGGGTGATCGGGCTCCAACCCGGGCAGGCCGTCGATGCTGTGCTGGTTACGCTCGACTAGGCGGACGTAGGTTTCCTCGGATGCCTTGCCAAGATGTGCATCGAGCACCGGCCTTTCGTCGACAAGCTCGTAATAGGGCACCGCGAATCCGCACGCATCGGCGATCCGTTCCACGTCGACGACAATGGCGGCCCGGGTTCCCGCGTGCAGAGCCTTGAAATGCGTTCGAAGGCTGTCGAATTCGGCGTCGTCGGGGCGCACTACTCGTCCGGTGCCGAACAGTCGCAGGATCCGCGAATTGCGAGTGAACGAGCAGAACATGATGGTGATCCGGCCGTTGTCGCGCAGATGGGCAATTGTCTCGGTGCCACTGCCGAACAGGTCGAGATAGGCGAAGGTGTGGTCGTCGAGCACCGCGAAGGTGTCCCGATACCCCTTGGGGGAGAGGTTGACTCGACCGCCGTCGGATGGCGCGGTGGCAACGAAGAACATCGCCTGCTTGCCGATGAACTCCCTCAACGATTCGTCGATGTGGGAGAACACCTTCGCCATAGTTGTCGAGCCTACGCGAGCACCGGTGAAGCTAACCGGTGAAGCTAACCGGTGAAGCGGTAGTCGTCGAGATCGAAGCGGCGACTGCGCCAGTAGGCCTGCATGGTCGTCGTCGGGCGTAACGGGACGTCGCCGTTCTTGTCGAAGTAGTAGCTGTTGGCCAGCCGGCAGCTGTCTTGCCAGAAGACCTGGCGGTGCCGGCGGCGCATCACCTCGGCGAAATAGCGGGCGTTGGCTTCCTCGGTCACCTCGACACAGGTCGCGCCGTCTCGTCGGGCCCGCTTCAGGCACCGCAGGATGTGGTGGGTCTGCGCTTCGATCAGCGCGAAATACGACGAACCGACATAGCCGTAGGGGCCGAACACCGTGAAGAAGTTCGGATAGCCGGGAATGCTGACACCCTCGTAAGCCTGAGTCCGGTGTTCGTCCCAGAACCGGCTCAGGGAGTGGCCGCCGCGCCCCATCACCGGATAGGTGAGCACGTCGTCGGTGTCGAGCACCTTGAAGCCGGTCGCCAGGATCAGCACGTCGATCTCGTGGTCGACGCCATCGGTGGTGGCCACCGCCGACGGGGTGATCTTGTCGATCGGTTCGGTGACCAACTGGACGTTGTCGCGGTTGAACGTGGACAGGTAGCTGTTGTGGAAGCCCGGCCGTTTGCAGCCCACCGCGTAACGCGGCGTCAGTTGGTCGCGTACCCTCGGGTCTTCGACTTGCTGGCGCAGATACCGCCGTCCCAGTACCGCGCTCCATCGGGCCAGCGGAAACACCGTGAAGTAGTGCGCCGAGATCGGGAAGGTCGCTTCCACGAAGGCCTGGCTGAGCCACCGCTGCACGGCTTTGCCGCCGGGAATGCGCATCGCCCAGCGGGCCGCCGCCGGTAGCGGCACGTCGAGCTTCGGGAAGCACCAGATTGGCGTTCGCTGAAAAACGATGAGGTGCTTGACAATCGGCGCGATCTCCGGAATGACTTGGACCGCCGACGCGCCGGTGCCGATGATCGCGACGCGCTTACCGGTCAAGTCTTGGCTGTGGTCCCACCGCGCGGTGTGCATGACGATGCCGTCGAACGAGTCCACCCCGTCGATGTCGGGCAGTTTCGGTACGGTCAACACGCCGCTGGCGTTGATCACGAACCTGGCGGTCACCACGCCGCCGGGGTCTGTCTGGATCCGCCACAGACGGTGCTCTTCGTCGTATTCTGCGGCCTGCACCTTGGTGTTGAACCGGATGCGGGACCGGATGGCGTATTTGTCGACGCAGTGTTCGGCGTATGCGCGAAGTTCGCGGCCGGGTGCGTAGGTGCGCGACCAGCGCGGGCTCTGCTCGAACGAGAACTGGTAGGAAAACGACGGAATATCCACGGCGATACCGGGATAGGTGTTCCAGTACCAGGTTCCGCCGACTCCGTCGCCGGCTTCGATCAGCAGGTAATCGTGGAATCCGGCCCGGTCGAGCTCGATCGCCGCGCCGATCCCGGAGAATCCGGCGCCGACGATCAGTATCTGGTAGTCGGGCTTCATGAACGCTCGCTTCCGATGAGGTGCAGCCCGTGCTTGGGTCGCAGGGTCAGTGTCGCCTCAAGCTCGACAGGGTAATGCGGCTCGAGGTCAAAGACAAAGCGCTGACTCATGATTGCCGCGATCAACACCATTTCCATCAGGGCGAAGCTCTGTCCGATGCAGATGCGCCGGCCCCCTCCGAACGGCAGATAGGCCGAGCGGGGACGGTCCCTGGCTCCGCTGCCGAAAAACCGTTGGGGATCGAATTTCTCCGGGTCGGGCCACCAGCGCGGGTCGTGGTGGATGTGGTGGATCGGGATGACGACGGTGGTTCCGCGGCGGATGTGATGCCCGCCGATGACGTCGTCCGCGACGGCCTTGCGGGCGAGAACCCATACCGAGGAGAAGTAGCGCTGCGACTCCTGCAAGCAGGCCGTCGTCCACGGCAGCTTGCCCAGGTGCTCGGCGGTCGGCCGGCTGGTCCCCAGCACGTCGTCGACCTCGGCGAGCATCCGGTCGCGGGCATCGGGGTGCAGCGCCATCAGATACCAGAACCACGACATGGCGTTCGCGGTGGTTTCGTGACCGGCGAGCATGAAGGTCAGCGCCTCGTCGCGGACCCGCTGGCGCGGCCAGGTTCCGTCGTCGGCGCGCAGCAGCACGTTGAGCAGGTCCTCGGAGTCGGTCGGATGCGCCAGTCGCTGGTCGATCACCGCGTTGACCGCGGCGTCGAGCGCCAGCGTGATGTCCTGCATCTCCCGTAACGGCGGCGGCAGGTGGACACCGGAAAAGGTGCACCAGATCAGCGCGTCGTAGACCGGGCGCGGCATCAGCCCCCACAAGCCCAGTCGCTCCAGCTTCTCGGCCCGGCGCAGGCCCCGGGTCGCCAGATCGTTCATGCTGTGGACCAATGGCCCGAAGTCCTGGCTGAACAGGGCATTGGCGACCACGCGCAGGGTTGCCTGGACCATCGTCTCGTGCATGTCGAAGGGTATAGCGCACACAACCCTGGCGGTGACGTCTTCGATCGGGTCGATCATCAGGTCGACGAGATCGTTGAGGTGGCGCCGGGCGAACGTCGGGTTCAGCACGCCGCGGTGCGCGGCCCACGAGTCGCCCTCGTCGGTGAGCAGGTTGATGCCGGCGGCCGCGCGGATGGGCTCGTATTCGTCGGACTTGACGTATTTCAGCCGCGCCTCGTGTAGCACGTGGTCGATATAGCCGGGATGCGTGACGGAAACGAAACGTCTTCCACCACAACGAAATCGGACGATATCGTTGCCGCGCACCCGGCCCAGGAATCCGTCGCCGGCATCGAAGCCTACGGTGAGGGCCTCCCGCGTCATCGTCCAGGTGCTCAGGCGTCTGGCTGGTCTGTTCAGGGGTCGCTCGGCGATCACACTGGCCATGGGGTCACTGTATGGGCGACGTCGGCCGCCGGTAATGAGACTATGGGACAAAGAGTTGGGAATTTAGGACAGATCATGGAACACGTGCAAGCCGAGGTGAGCCACGGGGTCTATGCGACCCGGGTGCTGTGCGAGGTGGCCAACGAGCACGGGGTGCCCACCAGCGATGTGCTTGCCGGCACCGCGATCCGGCAGACGGATCTCGATGATCCCGATGCCGTCATCAGTGCCGGCGACGAGATCCTTGCCGTCCGCCGATTGCTGGCCCGGTTGCCGGAGCATGCCGGCATCGGGGTCGACGTGGGCAGCCGGTTCACGCTCACCCACTTTGGACTGTTCGGTTTTGCGGTGATGTCTTGTGCCACCTTGCGCGAACTCTTCAGCATCGCGATGCGCTACTTCGCGCTGACGATGTTGCACATCGACGTCCGGTTGTTCGAAACGGCCGGAGACTGTTTGCTCGAGCTGGACGCCGGTCACTTGCCGCCCGACGTGCGGCGGTTTTTCATCGAACGTGACATTGCCGGAATCCTGGCCACTACAACGAGTTTCGCGCTGCCGGTGGCGGCGAAGTATGCCGAGCAGGTGTCGGCGGAGGTGGCCGTCGACGAGCGGTTGCTGCGGCCGCTGCTCGAACTGGTGCCGATTCATCACGTCGCGTTCGGCCGGGCCCACAACAGGTTGCACTTTCCGCGTGCCATGTTCGATGAGCCGTTGCCGCAAGCAGATCGGCACACCCTGGAAATGTGTATGGCGCAGTGCGACGTGCTGATGCAGCGCAATGAGCAACGCCGAGGCATCACTGCGCTGGTGCGCACCAAGCTGTTTCGTGATCCCGGACTGTTTCCGACGCTACCCGACATCGCGGCCGAGGTCGGCCTGCATCCGCGCACACTGCGGCGCCGGCTTGCCGAGGAAGGCACGTCTTTTCGCGCCTTGCTGAACGAGGCGCGGTCCACCGTGGCCGTCGACTTGTTGTGCAATGTCGGCCTCACCACCGAAGAGGTGTCCAGGCGGCTGGGCTATACCGAGGTCTCGACGTTCTCGCACGCCTTCAAACGGTGGTACGGCGTGGCACCCAGCGCGTATCCACAGCGAAACTAGGAAGCGGCAGCTAAGCGTGCAACGCCTGCTTCAGCGCAGCCAGCCCGCGGCCGGCGGCCTCGGCCGCGGCGGGCACCACGAGCGCGAAATCGACGTAGCCGTGCACCATGTGGTGTTGCCGCGCAATGGTGCAGGGAGCCGAACAAACGTGGTCATGGGTGTCCACACTGCCGAGCGACCGGCCGCCGTGGTAGAAGACGACCACGGCAAGGCTTCGCCGGTCGCGGTGGGTGGCCAGTAGATCCGAACCGGAATGTCGGTGAGGTCGCCGTAACCAACCGTGCGGTCGTCGATTCGCAATGCCGGCAGCAACTCCGGTGGTCGCTTCCTCGCAGCCAGCCTGGCACGCGCGACGTGCACGCCGTCGGCCGCGCTGAAGGTCGTCGGGAGGGTATCGAGCAGCGTCTGGAGAACGGGGTCGATGCGGGGTCGGGCGAGGGTCGGCTCGATCATGGCCCTACCGCCGTACCGGCGCGGCTACCCGTGCAGCGCCTCGCGCAACGCCGTCAGCCCGCGATCCATCGCGGCGGTGGCTGCCGGTACCACACCGGCGTAGCCGACGTAGCCGTGCACCATCGTCTCGGCGTTGTGCACCTCGACGGGCACGCCGGCGGCGCTCAGCAGCTCGCCATAGCGGATTCCGTCGTCGCGCAGCGGGTCGTATCCGGCGACCCCGATGTAGGCCGGCGGCAGGCCGGCCAGGTTCTCCGCCCGGCCCGGCGCCATTCCCGCCGGCGGGTCGGACAAGTCGATTCCGCCTGCGTACCAACGGGAGAACGCGGCCACCGCCTTGGCGTCCAGGATCTGAGCGGTGGCGTTCTCTTTGAACGACGGCAGGGACTGATCCCACATCGTGGAGGGGTACCACAACAGCTGGAATGCCAGGTTCGGTCCGGCATTGTCACGGGCTTGCTGGGCCATCACCGCGGCGATGGTGCCGCCAGCCGAATCCCCGGCGACGGCCAGCCGGGTGCTGTCGGCGCCGATGCCGGCACCCTGTTCGGCAACCCATAGCGTTGCGGCCCAAGCGTCTTCGACGGCTGCGGGATAGGGATGCTCGGGGGCCAGCCGGTAGTCAACCGACACGATCACCGCGCCGGCGCCCACGGCATGGTGACGGCAGGTGCCGTCGTGGGTGTCGAGATCGCCCATGACGAAGCCGCCGCCGTGGAAGTACAGCACCACCGGCGGGGCACTGCCTTGAGCGGAATCGCTTGGCGGCCAATAGATCCGGATACCGATGCCGCCGCCTGGCCCGTCGATTGACCGGTCTTCGATACGCAACTCGGGGTATACCGGCCGGCGTGGCAAGTCACGCATCCGCTGGCGCATGGCGTCGATTCCGTCGTCGGTCGATAGCCGAAAGGGAACCGCATCCAGTACCTTCAGCAGGATGGGGTCGAGAGCTGGTCGTTCGTCGGCGGTCTGGTCCAAGCTGGGCATGCAGGTACCGTACGCATCGCGTCTGGTGGCCGGCGCTTGGGTGGTGGCCGGGTGGGCGGGTCTGGCTTACGGCGTGTACTTGACCGTGATCGCGATGAGCCGCCCGCCGGGCACCGAGTTGACCGGACACTGGATTCTGCAGCCGCCGTTCAAGGCGTCGATGGCGGTGCTGCTGGCTCTGGCGGCGATTGCGCACCCGATTGCGCGCGAGCGGCGGTGGCTGGTGCCGGCGCTGCTGTTCTCTGCCGCCGGTGACTGGCTGTTGGCCATCCCTTGGTGGACACCGTCATTCGTCTTCGGACTCGGCTCATTCCTGTTGGCGCACCTGTGTTTTCTGGGCGCAATGCTGCCCCTGGCGCTGGGGCGGGCACCGTCGCGTGCGCGCCTGGCCCCGGTGGTGCTGATGTGTGTGGGGGCGATATCGCTGTTGGTCTGGTTCTGGCCGCACCTGGGCCAGGAGAAGCTGACGGTTCCGGTGACCGTCTACATGCTGGCGCTGACGGCGATGGTGTGCACCGCTTTCTTGGCGCGCCTTCCGACGATCTGGACGGCCGTCGGGGCGCTGAGTTTCGCGGTATCGGATTCGATGATCGCCATCAGCCGATTCATCTTGGGCAACGAAGCGCTGGCGGTCCCAATCTGGTGGTCCTACGCCGCCGCCGAAATTCTGATCACCGCCGGGTTCTTCTTCGGGCGGGAAATCCCGGCCGGCGCTGCTGAGCCCGCAGACCGCTAGTCGACTGCTCCTGAGGCGCCGATCAGCGAGAAAAAGGTTGTCTGGCAACATGTCTCGCGGCTCGGACGGTACCCCCATCCAGGTCGAGCCGATCGCTCGAATCCTACCGATGCTGTCGGTACCGCACCTGGATCGCGAGTTCGACTATTTGGTGTCCGCCGAGCAGTCCGACGACGCCCAGCCGGGGGTGCGGGTGCGGGTGCGGTTTCATGGCCGGCTGGTCGACGGGTTCGTGCTGGAGCGCCGCAACGACACCGACCACCAGGGCAAGCTGGGCTGGCTGGATCGGGTGGTGTCGGCCGAACCGGTGCTCACCCCGGAAATCCGCCGGTTGGTCGATGCGGTGGCCGCCCGTTATGCCGGCACCCGGGCCGACGTGTTGCGGCTGGCTATTCCGGCCCGGCACGCGAGGGTGGAACGGGAACCCGGGCTGATCGCCGACCGGCCCGATGTCGACCCGGTCGACCCTGCGGGCTGGCAGGTGTACGGCCGCGGCGGCCAGTTCCTGGCCGCGCTCGCCCAGGCTCGGGCCGCCCGCGCGGTCTGGCAGGTGTTGCCGGGGGAGCGGTGGGCGGATCGCTTCGCCGAGGCCGCCGCGCAGACGGTGCGCGCCGGCCGTGCGGTCCTGGGGATAGTGCCTGATCAGCGCGATCTGGACACGTTGTGGCAGGCCGCGACGGCCCGGATCGACGAGCCCAGCGTGGTGGCTCTGTCGGCCGGCCTGGGACCGGCCGCCCGCTACCGCAGGTGGCTGGCCGCGTTACGCGGCACCGCGCGGCTGGTGATCGGCACCCGGAGCGCGGTGTTCGCGCCGCTGAGCGATCTGGGTCTGGTCATGGTCTGGGCTGACGGCGACGACAGCCTGGCCGAGCCGCGGGCACCTTATCCCCATGCTCGGGAAGTGGCGATGCTGCGTGCCCATCAGGCCCGGTGCGCGGCGCTGATCGGCGGCTACGCGCGAACCGCCGAAGCCCACGCGCTGGTGCGCAGCGGCTGGGCCCACGACATCGTCGCGGCCCGGCCGGTGGTGCGGGCGCGCAGCCCGCGCGTCGTCGCCCTCGATGACAGCGGGTACGCCGAGGAACGCGACCCGGCCGCTCGCACCGCCCGGCTGCCATCCATTGCTCTGCGCGCCGCCCGTTCGGCACTGGCGGCCGCAGCGCCGGTCCTCGTTCAGGTGCCCCGCCGCGGCTATGTGCCGTCACTGGCCTGCGGGCGTTGCCGGGCGATCACCCGCTGCCGGCACTGCACCGGTCCGTTGTCGCTGCAGGAGCGCGGCGGGCCGGGCGCGGTGTGCCGCTGGTGCGGTCGCGCCGAGCCGGCGCTGCGCTGCGCGCGTTGCGGATCGGATGCGGTGCGTGCCGTGGTAATCGGTGCCCGGCGCACCGCCGAGGAGCTCGGCCGGGCCTTCCCGGGAACGGCGGTGATCACCTCGTCGGGCGATGCGGTCGTCCCCGAGGTGGCAACCCGCCCGGCATTGGTGGTCGCGACCCCGGGGGCCGAACCCCGGGCGTCCGGCGGGTACGGCGCGGCGCTGCTGCTGGATACCTGGGCGCTGCTGGGGCGACAGGATCTGCGCGCGGCCGAGGACGCGCTGTGGCGCTGGATGGCGGCGGCGGCGCTGGTGCGTTCGCGGGCTGACGGCGGTGTGGTGATGGTGGTCGCCGAATCATCCATCCCGACCGTGCAATCCCTGGTTCGCTGGGACCCGGTGGGCCACGCCGAGGCCGAGCTGACGGCCCGCAGCGAAGTGGGGCTGCCACCGAGCGTGCACATCGCCGCTCTCGACGGCACCGCCGAGGCGGTCATGGCCTTGCTTGACCAGGCCGGGCTGCCCGACCCCGAACGCTTCCAAGCCGAGTTGCTCGGCCCCGTCGAGCTGCCGCCCGGCGTGCGCCGACCGGCCGGCATCCCCGCCGGAGCACCCGTAACCAGGATGCTGGTGCGAGTTCGCCGCGAGCACGGCCTGGAACTGGCAGCCTGTCTGCGCCGCGCGGTCTCGGTGCTCAGCGCCCGTCAAACCCATGAGCCGGTGCGGGTGCAGATCGACCCGCTGCATATCGGTTAGGTGCCAGGCGACCGGCTAACCCGCGGTCACCGCTTCCGCGCGGTGAGAATCAGGTACTCGCACTCCATCACGCCGTCGGTGAAATATTCGCAGCTGAGTTCGGAGTCCAGCTCGGCGACACGCTCGGTGTCCGCGCCGATGTTGGGGTAGGCGTTGATCGCCGGGCCGTAGTACTCCTGGAAGTACTCGGGGCACCTGTAGGGGTGGTCGAACCGGTCCGCCCGCAGCGATCCGCGCTGCACACGGATATCGCAAACGTGGTCGTTGACCAGCTCGCTGATAAAGTCTTCGCGGCCCCACCACAGCTCCTGGGGCGTCCCCTGCAGCAGGCTGGAGGTTTCGGCAACCGAGTCCAATGATGCCCGCAAGAAAATATGTATCTTGTCAATAATCCATGTTTACGACTATCGGACGCTGTTAGACTTCATTTTGCTGCAGCCCGTGTGAGCGCGACGACGAAGTTGACGACCCGGTGGACCGGGGAAGGGGGCCATGATGTCCACGGAAAACGCGACGGCAGCTGAGGAGTCGGTGGATGCGATCACCGATTCGCTACTGACGGCATCCCGGTTGCTGGTAGCCATCTCGGCTCATTCCATCGCACAGATCGACGAGACGATCACCATCCCGCAGTTCCGGACCCTGGTCATTCTGTCCAATCGAGGGCCGATCAACCTGGCCACTTTGGCGACGTTGCTGGGCGTGCAACCGTCGGCGACCGGCCGGATGGTCGACCGGCTGGTCAGCGCGGGGATGATCGACCGTCAGCCGCACCCGAACTCCCGGCGCGAACTGCTCGCCGTGCTGACCAAACGGGGCCGGGATCTGGTTCGCCGGGTCACCGCGCTTCGGCGCGCCGAGATCGCCCGCATCGTGGAGCAGATGCCGCAGGCCGAACGCCGCGGGTTGGTGCGTGCCCTGACGGCGTTTACCGCCGCCGGCGGCGAACCCGACGCGCACGTCGAAATGGAGCTGTAGCGAGCCGCGGTACCGTGTCGGGCCGGTCGCCCGGCGGCGGATGGCCCGACACGGCCGTGAGCCGACTCAGATCTTGGCCGCGGTGCCGATCAATACCTCCCAATCCATGACGCCGTCGGTCAGATACTCCGCGGCGAGTTCGACCAGCTGAGCGTCGAGCTCGGCGGCCAGCACCGCGTTGTCGCCAATGTTGGCATAGGCCTCGATCGTCGGGCCGTAATGAGTCTTGAAGTAGTCGTGGACGTCCTGCGCGGTGCTGAAACGCGTGACCTTCAACGGCTCGCGACGGGTCTTGACATCGGTGACTCGATCACCCAGCAGGCCGCGGAAGTAGTTTTCCCGGCCCCACAGGGCCGACGGGGGCAACGCCGCCGACAGGCTCGGCCGGTACGGCCGGATGGCGGCCAGCATCCGGCCGAAGAATCCTTCCGGGGTCCAGCTGATCACGCCGATGGTTCCGCCCGGCTTGCAGACCCGGACCAACTCGTCGGCCGAGCACTGGTGATCCGGAGCGAACATGATGCCGATCGCCGAGATCACGGCGTCGAACTCGCCTTCGGCGAACGGCAGGGCTTGCGCGTTGGCTTCCTGGTACTCGAGGGTCAGCCCCAGCTCCGCGGCGCGTGCCTGGGACCGCTGCAGCAGCTCCGGGGTGAGATCGGTGGAAACCACGGTGGCGCCGGCCTTGGCCGCCGGCAGCGAGATGTTGCCGGAACCGGCCGCGACGTCGAGCACCCGCACGCCCGGCCCGATGCCCGCGGCGGCGACCAGGATCGGCCCGAGCGGGGCCATCACCTCCTCGGCCATCAGTGCGTAGTCGCCGAGGGCCCACATCGCCCGGTGCGTGGCCGCGAGTGTCGCGTCTTCGCTGATCGGTGTGTCGATAGTCATGGAGAGCTCCTGAGAAAGAAGGGGACAGGGCTGCGTTACTTCGACTTCGTCGTCGCAGGCGCGGTGGGAAACTCGGGAAGAGATCGTTTCCGTCGGACACAGTATGCATTAGCAAGGTTATAACTGGCTGAGAATTTGGCGGGTCCGGATTGTGGCCCGCGACACGTCGGTGCCGCCGGCCGGCTACCTAGACTATTGCGGTGCGCATCGTTTTCGCGGGCACGCCCGAACCCGCGCTGCCGGCACTGCGTCGCCTCATCGACTCGCCCCGTCACGATGTGGTCGCAGTGCTGACCCGGCCGGACGCCGCATCCGGGCGGCGAGGCAGGCCGGAGCCGTCGCCGGTGGCCCGCGAGGCACTCGATCGCGGCATACCGGTGCTGAGGCCGTCACGGCCCAACTCGCCGGAGTTTGTCGCTGAACTGTCGAAGCTGGCGCCCCAGTGCTGCGCGGTGGTCGCCTACGGGGCGCTCCTGGGCGACGCGCTGCTGGCGATTCCCCCGTACGGGTGGGTGAACCTGCACTTTTCGCTGCTGCCCGCCTGGCGCGGCGCGGCGCCGGTGCAGGCCGCGATTGCCGCCGGGGACACCATCACCGGGGCCACGACGTTCCAGATTGAGCCGAGCCTGGATTCCGGCCCCGTCTACGGGGTGGTCACCGAAGCCATTCGGCCCACCGATACTGCGGGTGATCTGCTTGAGCGCCTTGCCGTTTCGGGTGCAGCCCTGCTGTCTGCCACGCTGGACGGCATTGCCGACCAGACGCTGACACCGCGACCACAGCCGGCCGACGGAGTCAGCCTGGCACCGAAGATCACCGTGGAGCAGGCGCGGGTGCGCTGGGAACTTCCGGCGGCGGTCGTCGAACGCCGAATCCGCGCCGTCACCCCCAACCCCGGCGCCTGGACCCTCATCGGCGACCTGCGGGTCAAGCTCGGACCGGTACAGCTCGACGGCGCACCGAGACCTCCGGAACTGTTGCCGCCCGGCGCTATTCACGTAGACCGCACGACCGTCTGGATCGGCACCGGCTCCGAACCGGTGCGGCTGGGACAGATTCAGCCACCGGGCAAGAAGCCGATGCAGGCGGCCGACTGGGCGCGCGGGGCCCGGCTCGACCCCGGCGCGCGGGCCTCATGACCGCCAGGCCCCAACGTTCCCGAACCGGCGAACGAGGCCGTCGCCGCCGGCCACTGGACCCGGCACGCGCCGCGGCATTCGACGCACTGTGCGCGGTAACCAGCCGGGACGCCTACGCAAACCTGGCCCTGCCCGCGCTGCTACGGGAACGCGGCATCACCGGACGCGACGCTGCCTTCGCCACCGAGCTGACCTACGGCACCTGCCGGACCAGGGGCCTGCTCGACGCGGTCATCGGTGCGGCAGCGGGACGGGCACCGGAGGCGATCGACCCGGTCCTGCTCGACCTGCTCCGGCTGGGCACCTATCAGCTGCTGCGCACCCGAGTCGGCAGCCACGCCGCGGTGTCTACCACGGTCGACCAGGCGGGCATCGAATTCGATTCTGCCCGAGCAGGATTCGTCAACGGTGTGCTGCGAACCATCGCCGGCCGTGACGAGCGGAGCTGGGTGGACGAGCTGGCTCCCGACCCGCGTAGCGACCCGATCGGACATGCGGCCTTCGTGCATGCCCACCCACGGTGGATCGCTCAGGCATTCGCCGACGCCCTGGGCACAGCGGCCGCGGAGCTCGAAGCGGTGCTGGCCAGTGATGACGAACGCCCGCACGTGCACCTGGCGGCTCGCCCCGGGGTACTGACCGCCGCCGAACTCGCCGCCGCAGTGGGCGGCACCGTCGGCCGGTACTCGCCGTACGCGGTGTACCTGCCCGGCGGTGACCCCGCGCGGTTGGCGCCGGTGCGCGACGGTCAAGCCCTGGTCCAGGACGAGGGCAGCCAGCTGGTGGCGCGGGCGCTGACGCTGGCTCCCGTCGACGACGACCGCGGCCGGTGGCTCGATCTGTGCGCCGGACCGGGCGGCAAGACCGCGTTGCTGGCCGGCCTGGGCGGGCAATCAGGGGCCCGGGTGACTGCTGTTGAGCCGTCACCGCAGCGCGCGGGGATGGTGAGGGCCAACACCGCCGGGCTGCCGGTCGCGGTAGTGCAGGCCGACGGTCGCCACAGCGGGCTGGACCCCGGCTTCGACCGGGTGCTGGTCGATGTCCCGTGCACCGGGCTGGGCGCATTGCGCCGCCGTCCGGAGGCGCGCTGGCGGCGTCAACCGGCCGACGTGCCCGCGCTGGCCAAGCTGCAACGTGAGCTGCTGGCTGCCGCGATTGCGCTGGTCCGGCCGGGTGGCGTGGTGCTCTACGCGACCTGCTCACCGCACCTCGCCGAAACCGTGGGGGTGCTGGCCGACGCCCTGCGCCGGCATCCGGTGGCCGCGCTGGACACCCGGCCGTTGTTCGAACCCGTCACCGAAGGGCTCGGTGACGGACCGTACGTTCAGCTGTGGCCACACCGGCACGGCACCGACGCGATGTTCGCTGGCGCGCTGCAACGGCTCGCGTGACGCGCCGGTGCGCGTCGCACGCCGCGCCGCCGGGCTCAGTAGTCTGTCGCTCATGTCTTGCAGCACGGGGGGGCCGATGATTGCGCCGTCGATCCTGGCTGCCGATTTCGCCCGGCTCGCCGACGAAGCAGCCGCGGTGCACGGCGCCGACTGGCTGCATGTCGACGTGATGGACGGTCACTTCGTGCCGAACCTGACGATCGGCCTGCCGGTGGTGGAAAGCCTGCTGGCGGTAAGCCGCATCCCGATGGATTGTCATCTGATGATCGAGAACCCGGACCGGTGGGCTCCGCCGTACGCCGAAGCCGGCGCCCATAACGTCACGTTTCACGCCGAGGCCGCCGACAATCCGGTCGGGGTGGCCCGCGACATCCGGGCAGCGGGCGCCAAAGCCGGTATCAGCGTGAAGCCGGGGACGCCGCTGGATCCGTATCTGGAGATCCTGCCGCACTTCGATACCCTGCTCGTCATGTCGGTGGAGCCCGGCTTCGGCGGCCAGAAGTTCATTCCCGAGGTGTTGAGCAAGGTGCGGACGGTACGCAAGATGGTCGATTCGGGTGAGTTGACGATCCTGATCGAGATCGACGGCGGCGTTAACGCGGACACCATCGAGCAGGCGGCCGAAGCGGGCGTCGACTGCTTCGTTGCCGGATCGGCGGTGTATGGCGCCGATAACCCGGCTACCGCGGTAGAGGCACTTAGGCAACGGGCCAGGGCCGCGTCACACCACCGTGGCCGGTGATCAGCCGATGACTGTCGAGCAGGTCAAGAGCATCGAGGACGCCATGCGCCTCGCCATCGACCAGTCCTACCTGGTCAAGGGCTCGACGTATCCGAACCCCCCCGTCGGGGCGGTGATTGTGGACACCGAGGGCCGGGTCGTCGGCGTCGGCGGTACCCAGCCCACCGGCGGCGACCACGCCGAGGTGGTAGCCCTGCGCCGGGCCGGCGGTTTGGCCGCCGGCGCCATCGCGGTGGTCACCATGGAGCCCTGCAACCACTACGGCAAGACTCCGCCATGCGTGAACGCACTGATCGAAGCCAGGGTGGGCACGGTGATCTATGGCGTAGCCGACCCCAACGGAATCGCGGGGGGCGGTGCCGGGCGGCTGTCGGCAGCGGGCGTGCAAGTGCGCTCCGGGGTGCTGGCCGACCACGTGGCGGCCGGGCCGCTGCGCGAGTGGCTGCACAAGCAACGCACCGGGCTACCGCACGTGACGTGGAAGTACGCCACCAGCGTGGACGGCCGCAGCGCTGCCGCCGACGGCTCCAGCCAGTGGATTTCCAGCGAGGCCGCCCGCGCCGACCTGCATCGCCGGCGCGCGATCGCCGACGCGATCGTGGTCGGCACCGGCACTGTTCTGGCCGACGACCCGGCCCTGACCGCCCGCCTGCCGGACGGGTCTCTGGCACCGAAACAGCCGCTGCGGGTGGTGGTGGGCACCCGTGACATTCCGCCGGAGGCAAAGGTTCTCAACGACGACGCACGGACCATGGTGCTTCGTACCCACGAGCCCGTGGAGGTGCTCAGGGCGCTGTTGGACTACACCGACGTCCTGCTGGAAGGCGGTCCCACGGTCGCCGGGGCTTTCTTGCGGTGCGGGGCGATCAGCCGCATCCTGGCCTATGTCGCGCCCATCCTGCTGGGCGGCCCGGTGACCGCGGTCGACGATGTGGGGGTGTCCAGCATCGCGCACGCGCTGCGCTGGCAATTCGACAGCGTCGAGAAGGTGGGACCGGATCTGCTGCTCAGCCTGATACCGCGTTAGCGGTTCATTGCCGGGGTGCGACGGCCTGGTGCCGGGGTAGTTCCGGCTCCTCGGCGTGCTCCTTGCGACCGCTGACCAACAGGCCCAGCAGCGCTCCGAACACGCAAATCACCACCGTCACCTTGAAGATGTCCCCGTACATCAAGGCGAACGCTTGCCGGTACAGGGCTCCGATCGCGGCGGCGCGCTCGAGCAGCGTGGCGTTGGGCGGGACGGCCGCCGACAGCCCCGCCAATATCTGGTTGAACCGGTACAGCCCCCAGGCGCTCAGCGCGGCCACCCCGATCAACATCCCGGTCATCCGCGCCACCACCACCGCCGCGGAGGCGATGCCATGCTCTGCGGAGGGGACCACCCGCAGGGCCGCCGAGGACAGCGGCCCGATCACCAGTCCGAGCCCCAGCCCGGCGACCAGCAGGTCGGCATGCATCGCGGGCACCGTGAACAAGCCGAAGATGCTGTGGCGATAGGCCAGCAGGTCGACCGGCCAATAGTGCATCAGCCAGTAGCCGCCGGCGGCCACCAGCAGCCCGATGAACGTCATCACACGGTCGCCGGCCCGAGTGGCGACCCACCCGCCCACCACCGCCCCGATCGGCAGGGCAATCAAGAACCACAGCAGCATCCCTGCCGCCTGCGCCTGGTCCATATCCAGCACACCCTGGCCGAACAGCTCCACGTTGACCAGGGTGACCATCAACGCCGCGCCGGCACACACCGATGCGCCCAACGCGGACAGGAACGGCCGGAAATGCACACCGGCCGGTTCGATCAGCCGGGTGCGGGCCATGCGCTCCCAGACGAAGAACAACACCGCGGCCACGACCGCGCCGATCACCAGCGGCAACCCATAGCTCGGTAGCACCTGTTTGCCGTCGGGGTTGGGGTTGTAGAGCCCGATCACCGCCAGACCCAGCGCCGTGGCCAGCAGCAGCCCGCCGATCACGTCAATCCGTTCCGGCTCGGCACTGCGGTCATGGGCGGGCAGGCTGAAGTGGATCATCACCATCGCGATCGCGGTGAGCGGGACGTTGATCCAGAACACATCGCGCCAATCATGGAACAGCCAGACGATGAAGATCCCGTACAGCGGACCGAGCACACTGCCGAGTTCCTGTGCAGCGCCGATGCCGCCGAGCACACCGGCGCGGTTGCGCTGCGCCCACAGATCGGCGCCCAGCGCCAGCGTGATCGGCAGCAGTGCACCGCTGGCAACCCCCTGGACGGTGCGTCCGGCGATCAGCATGTGGAAATCGCCGAAGTGCCCGGCCAGCGCGGTGATCACCGAACCCGCAGCGAAGCCGGCAAGGCTGACCTGCAGCATGAGCTTGCGGCCGAACCGGTCGGAGGCCCGGCCCAGCAGCGGCATCGCGGCAATGTAGCCCAGCAGGTACATCGTGACGATCCAGGTGATCCGCTGCAGCTGGTTTACGGGGATACCGACGCTGTTCATGATGTCGCGCATGATGGTGACCACGACATAGGTGTCGAGGGCACCCAGCAGCACCGCGAGGCTGCCCGCGCTGATCGCTACCCGCCGGCCCGTCTGCGTGCTCATCAGCTCACCGGCGGCTTCGTGACTTGCACCTGCTCGCCCCAATTCGACAAGGTCATCTGGACGGAATTGCCCGAACCCCGATCCAACTTAACCTGGGCCAGCTGGTGGTCGCCGCTCTCCTGGATCCATACGGTGCCCGGCACCGGATCGGTTGCACTGAACGGCGGTGCGATCTGGTTCACCGCGTCCGCCGTGACCTTCCCGCTGATGCGGATGGTGCTCTGTCCGTTGATGGTGTCGCGCCCTTCGGCTTTGGCATTGGTGAAGTTCGCCAGCACGTTGGCCAGCCCGGTGTCAGGGTTCAGGATCTGCGAGGGATCGTAGATGTCGGCGGCCGGACCGAAGTCGCTCCACTTATTGGGTGTGAGGGTGGCGTACAGGATCCCTTCGAAGACGACGAAGTCGGCATCGACATCGGACCCGCCGAGTGTGAGCTTGACGTTTCCTTTGGCGGCAGTGGGATTGGTCGTGAGATCGCCGGTCAGCGTCTTCATCGACAATCCCGGGATCTTGCCGTTCACCGTCAGGACCAGATGTGCACTCTTGACGGTCTTGGTCTTGTCGGTCGCCTGCTTCACCAATGTCGTCGCGTCGGGTAGTGGTCCGCCGCTGTCTTTCTTGCCCGACGAGCAGCCCACGACCACGGTGGTGGCGAGGCTGAGGGCGACGACAACAGCGAAGAGACGTCTGGGGGGTTGCATACCCAGCATCGTAGAGGGTGCCGGTGACCGCACCGGGCAACGCAGGGCCCGCGGTCGGTCGGGGCAGCGCGGTTGTACCGGCTAACCCGGGGCCACCTGGAGCCACTAGCCTGGTGCGATGTTCACCGGAATTGTCGAGGAACTCGGCGAGGTGATCGCGCGGGACACCCTCACCGATGCGGCGCGCCTGACCATCCGCGGTCCCGTCGTCACCTCCGACGCCGGCCACGGCGATTCCATCGCCGTCAACGGCGTGTGCCTGACCGTGGTAGAAGTGCTGCCCGACGGCCAGTTCACCGCCGACGTGATGGCCGAGACGCTCAACCGGTCCAGCCTCGGCGATCTGCGAGTGGGCAGCCGGGTCAATCTGGAACGAGCTGCCGCGCTCAACAGCCGGCTCGGCGGGCACATCGTGCAGGGGCATGTGGACGGGACCGGCGAGATCGTGGCCCGGACCCCGTCGCAGCACTGGGAAGTGGTCCGGATCGAGGTTCCCGCGACGTTGGCTCGCTACATCGTGGAGAAGGGATCGATCACCGTCGACGGCATTTCGCTGACCGTTTCCGGGCTCGGTGCCCAGCCGCGGGACTGGTTCGAGGTCTCGCTGATTCCGACCACTCGGGAGTTGACCACGCTGGGTTCTGCGCCCGTGGGGACGCGGGTGAATCTCGAGGTCGACGTGCTCGCCAAGTATGTGGAACGGCTGCTGCCGGCCCCGCGAACAGCCAACGCCGGAAGCGCGCCGGCAACCGAGAACACCGCTTAGCAAGGCGGGCGCGCTCGGGTATGCCCCCACGTTGCGAACCAGCGGGCCTCGGGATGGCAGTCAATATGGCAGTCAATGAGGAAAACGGCGATGATTATCGCTTGCCCGTCCGCGCTTGGCCGCGCTTTTCCAACGGCGGCGAAAAACCGATGGGGGAATAACCCAATAGGGTCGCCAACATTCGTTCGCCCAGCCTTGGACGAGTCATGAACGAATGCGTGAACCGGCGCGCGGTTGCCCGACGGCATTGCCGACTGCCTGATCAGAAGGTACGCGAATGAGCCATCTCACTGAACAAGGCGACATCCGAGGCGGCAGCGTGGTTCATACTGAATGCGACATGCGGGCATTACCGCCCGGCTCACCGACAGCAAAGGTAACAACGATGACGAGGCTGGATTCCGTCGAGCGGGCGGTTGCCGACATTGCGGCGGGCAAGGCCATCATCGTTATCGATGACGAGGACCGCGAGAACGAGGGCGACCTGATCTTCGCGGCCGAGAAGGCCACTCCGGAGTTGGTCGCCTTCATGGTTCGCTACACATCCGGCTACCTTTGCGTACCGCTGGACGGCTCGATCTGCGACCGGCTCGGGCTGTTGCCGATGTTTGCGGTCAACCAGGACAAGCACGGCACCGCCTACACCGTCACCGTCGACGCGCGACAAGGTATCGGGACCGGTATTTCGGCGTCCGACCGCGCTACCACCATGCGGTTGCTGGCCGATCCGGCCAGCAACGCCGACGACTTCACCCGTCCCGGTCACGTTGTTCCGTTGCGGGCCAAGGACGGCGGTGTGTTGCGCCGCCCCGGCCACACCGAGGCGGCCGTCGACCTGGCGCGGCTGGCGGGACTGCAACCCGCCGGCGCCATCTGCGAGATCGTCAGCCAAAAAGACGAAGGGGCGATGGCCCAGACCGACGAGTTGCGGGTGTTCGCCGACGAGCACGGTCTGGCGCTGATCACCATCGCCGATTTGATCGAATGGCGCCGCAAGCACGAAAAACATGTCGAGCGAATCGCCGAAGCCCGGATCCCGACTCGGCATGGGGAGTTTCGCGCCATCGGTTACTCCAGCATCTATGAGGACGTCGAACACGTGGCGCTGGTGCGCGGCGAGATAGCCGGCCCGAACGCCGACGGCGACGACGTGTTGGTCCGGGTGCACTCCGAATGCTTGACCGGCGACGTGTTCGGGTCGCGCCGCTGCGACTGCGGACCTCAGCTGGACGCCGCGATGGCGATGGTCGCGCGGGAGGGGCGTGGCGTGGTGCTGTACATGCGCGGCCACGAGGGCCGCGGCATCGGCCTGATGCACAAATTGCAGGCTTACCAGTTGCAGGACGCAGGTGCGGACACCGTGGATGCCAATCTCAAGCTTGGTTTGCCTGCCGACGCAAGGGATTACGGGATCGGCGCGCAAATCCTGGTCGACCTCGGGGTCCGGTCGATGCGGCTGCTTACCAACAACCCGGCCAAACGGGTCGGGCTGGACGGCTACGGACTGCACATCATCGAGCGGGTGCCGCTGCCGGTGCGTGCCAATGCGGAAAACATCCGCTACCTGATGACCAAGCGCGACCGGATGGGCCACGACCTGGTCGGGCTGGACGAATTCGGGAATTTCCAGGAATCGGTCCCGCTGCCCGGCGAATTCGGTGGTGCTTTGTGAGCGGTGGCGCCGGCGTCCCGGACATCCCGGCGCTTGACGCGTCCGGTGTGCGGCTGGCGATTGTGGCCAGCACCTGGCACAGCCAAATCTGCGATGCGCTGCTTGCCGGCGCGCGGAAGGTGGCTGCCGACTCCGGCATCGACAACCCGACGGTGGTGCGCGTACTGGGCGCAATCGAGATTCCGGTAGTGGCGCAGGAATTGGCCCGCCAGCACGACGCTGTCGTCGCGCTGGGCGTGGTAATCCGTGGTGAGACACCGCATTTCGATTATGTCTGCGATGCGGTGACCCAAGGGCTGACCCGGGTTTCGCTGGACGAGTCGACACCCGTGGCCAACGGGGTGTTGACCACCAACACCGAGGAGCAGGCCCTGGACCGGGCCGGACTCCCGACGTCGGCGGAGGACAAGGGCGCGCAAGCGACCGCGGCTGCCCTGACCACAGCGCTGACCTTGCGCGAGCTACGCGTTCAGTCGTGACGGCGGACGCGCAGCAAGGTGACTGGGACGTGGTGCTGCGTCCCTACTGGACGCCGATATTCGCCTGCGTCGCAGCGTTCCTGATCGTCGTGGTGCACGTCGCGGTGGGCATGCTGCTGAAGGTCGGGACCACCGGCGTGGTCCTGCGGACCGCTGACCAGGTGGCTATGGGCGCGCTGGGGTTGATCTTCGCCGGCGCCGTGTTGCTGTTGACGCGGCCGCGCCTGCGGGTGGGCGCGGCCGGTCTTTCCGTGCGAAATATATTGGGGTACAAGCTAATCCATTGGAACGACGTAGTCGCTGTGTCGTTTCCCAGCGGCAGCCGCTGGGCGCGAATTGATCTGCCTGATGACGAGTACATCCCGGTGATGGCGATTCAGGCCGTGGACAAGGAACGCGCCGTGGCGGCCATGGATACGGTACGAACGCTGCTGGCGCGTTACCGGCCGGACTTGCGCGCCCCCTGAGGTCCGACCGGCTGTGGATCGCTGTGGGGAACCGGTGGCCGGGTGGGCGGCGACGTGTCGAACCGCCGTTGCGCTCCTAATCTAAATCCGGTCTTGCTGGCATGGTGTTGCCATTGGTGCGCCCGCAGCTGTCGGTTGGGTTCGGGGCGGGTGGGCTTTTCTTCGCGGTGGCCGCTGTTGGCTGGACATCGATAGGGAAACGTCGGGAGCCGATTTTTCCGGCTGTCGCCGAGCGCGGGCACCGGTCGGAGGATAAGTGAGCGCCAGAGCCCACCATGAATAGCGCCGCAACCACGCCGAGCAAAGCGACAAATGCGGGCAGCAGCATTGATTGCGACATTGCGGTCGAGAAAGGCTCGCGCATCAGGTCAGGTAATCGCACGCCGATGCCCGTGCCGCCGCCCGCCGGGGGCGGTGGAGGTCCGCTGTGGTTTGGTGTTTCGGCGGCGATCCGGGCCGCCATAAACGCTGCCATGCCTGAGCTGCCCAGCACGGCGCCAAGAAGCCGGACCGAGTTGTAAACGCCCGAGCAGGCCCCGGCCAAGTGTGCGGGCAGGTTGCGAGAAGCGGTTGCAGCCAGCGGCGACCACAGCATCGCCATCCCGACACCGAGCGCGGCGAATGGCAGCACCAACTGCCATATCGGTGCGCCCGGAGTCATCTCGACCGCTAGCCAGGTCAGCGCAGCCGATACCAGCGAGAAACCGAAACCGATCACGGGCCGCGGGTGTGCGCGGTCAACAAGCTTGCCAACCAGCGGGGCGAGCAGGGTTGTGGTAACGGCCATCGGTGCGGTCAGCAGTGCCGATTGCGCCGGGGATAGGCCAAGCACCCCTTGTGCGTAGAACATCGCCGGCAGCATCATCGCCGTCGTGACGAAGGCGATCATCGCCACTCCCAAGCTAGACAAAGCGAAGTCTCGATAGCGAAAAATTTCCAGCGGGATCAGCGGCTCGCGCAGGTTGACGGACTGCCAGTGAACGAAGACCGCCAGAAATCCCATGCCGGTGCCGATTGCTGCCCAGATCCACGTCCCCCACCCTGCGGATTGTCCCTCTTGCAGCGCAAAAACGACCAGGCTCGTGCCCATTCCGGAGAGCGCGACGCCGATCCAGTCGAATCGATGCGTGTGGGTCGGCAAAACCGGAATCCACCTGGCGGCCAGCGCCAGTCCGACGACGCCGATGGGAACATTGACGAAGAAAATCGATTTCCAGCCCAGTGCGCCGACCAGTAAACCGCCCAGCAAAGGCCCGACCAGAGTGGCGATACCCGCGGTCGCTCCCCAGACGCTCAACGCCGTCCCCCGACGTTCCGGAGGGAAAGTACGGGTAATCGTCGACAGCGTCTGCGTATTCAGTAGTGAGGCACCGATCCCTTGGATCGCACGAGCCGCGATCAGCATCTCGACACTGTCCGACAAGCCGCACCACAGGGAGGCGGCGGTGAAGATGGCCAAGCCGATCAGATACACATTCTTCGGGCCGAATCGGTCACCGAGCCGCCCGGCCACCAGCGCCGACACCGCGTAGGCCAGCACGGCGGCGCTGGTCACCCAGATCACCGTGTCGTAATCGGAGTGAAGATCGGTCATGATGCTCGGGTTGGCGACCACAACGATGATGAAGTCGACCTGAATCATGAAGGAGCCCAACAGCATCGCCCACAGCGCCCGCCACGGGTGTCGGGGACATCCACGCCCTCCGCGGTTCGGTGGGCCGCCGGATTCGGTGGGTCGTCGGCCACTTCCCGCCGGAGTCATCGCCGCACGCACGTTACCTCCTCGTCCCGGAAAGTCGCCACCGGCTTTTTCGTTCGAGAAATGCTCTTGGCCGCCAGAGTCCGGGCACTCGCAGCATCTGCGACCCAGATCTCGGGCGTGCCGACTTGGCCGATCCGTTCCATTCAACCGGGGCAACGCTTCGGCGGTGCAGCCGAGGTCGCCGCCCATGGCGATGGGTGCCCTTGATCGCGCCTTGCGCGCTTTGCGCCCGGTGCATGTCCTGGCAAGACATCGTTCCGCAGCACGGTCGGATCGGCGACATCACGGTCAACGGCCTATAGAAAGTGTTGCCGAGATGCCCTATAGTTAGAGCCACATAGCGGATCATAGTAGTCCGCTGTTCAGTTCTCCATCGGAAGTGAAGGGCGTGGTCGGTGAACGCAGGCGTGGGCTGGCTTTCCCGCGTCAGCTCGTGCCTTGTGCCGATGACGGAGGGCGCGGCTGGCATCGCCGTTGCCATGGCGATGCCCTCCTCGGTCGTGGCTTTGCAGCGGCGTTTACTCGGGGCGGCGCCGGATACGGTGATTGCGTGCTCGGCAGTCAGCCGGGCGCACGTGGCGGCGCTGAGGTAGCGCGTTGCGTGCCAACCCGTTCGACGAAGACCGCGGCAGCTACTTCGTCTTGATCAACTGCCAGGAGCAACACCGCCTGTGGCCCGTCTTTGCCGACGTTACTAAAGGTTGGCGAGTCGTTTACGACGAGGCCGAGCGTGCTGCGTGCCTGGCCTACATCGAACGGAATTGGACCGACATCCGGCCGAATCTGCGAGAAAGTTGGACCTCGGGCGGAGGTCCTGATGTCTAGGCAATCGGGGTCGGATGGTCGGTTGGAACCCGATGGGCGGACATTTCCGGTAACACAGGCGCAGCTGGGCATATGGCTGTGGCAGCAGACGGGTCGCTCGGCAGTGGAATGGCAAGTCGGGCAGTTCTTGATCATCGACGGTGTCGTAGATCCTGATTTGATAGGACAGTCGATCCGCCAGGTAATAGCCGAGGCCGAACCGCTGAGGGTCGCCTTTTCTGAAATCGGTGGGCGGGTTTTCCAAACGCCGTTCCATTACCCGGATTTCGAGATTCCCGTCCACGATCTGCGGTGCTCGCAGCGCCCGGTGCAAGAGGCCTACAGGTTGGCCTCGACCATCCAGCAGGCGCCCATGTCGCCGGCCGGCCCGCTGTTCAGGTTCGCGTTGTTTCAGACGCAGCCGGAGGAATTCTACCTATTCATCTGCGTTCACCATTTAGTTCTCGATGGATTCACTATCACCATTTTAGCGGAACGAATTTCGTCGGTATATTCAGCGCTTGCCGCCGGCAAACCCGTCGCCCCTGCTTATTTCGGATCCCTGGAGGATCTGGTTCGCTGCGAGTCCAACTACGAGGCTTCTAGCGAATATTCGGACGACGAGCATTACTGGCGCCAAAATATCCCATCGGAAAGCGGGCAGGACAACTGGTTTTCGCAAGAGAATGCCGACTGCGATTCCTATACCGCTTCGGTACCCGTGCAATTGGATCCTGACGTCTTGGCAAGGGTGCACGAGTTGTCGCGGGTGCTGGGTATTCGGCAGTCCTCGATTATTACTGCGGCTTGCGCACTCCTGGTTGGTTCATGCTGCATTGACGGTTCAGAAGTGGTGCTCGATTTTCCGGTCAGCAGGCGGACGACTCGCGAGTCGAAATTTCTTCCTGGAATGTTGTCCGGGGTCTTGCCGCTGGTTTTGAAAGCATCGTCAGGGTCCGGAGCTGCCGATTTCTGCAGGCACGTCGATCTGCAGATTCAGGAGGCCCTTCGGCATCAACGATTTCCGGTTCATACCTTGGATCACAAGACCCAGAACGTTCGGAATACGGGTAGGGTAAGCGTCAATTTTATCCCCGCGGCGAATCGCCTTACATTCAATGGGGCCGCGGCAAGGGCATTTTACACAACCGTTGCCCACGTAGATTATTTTGGCTTGTACTTCATCAAAGATGACGACGGGCTTTTTCTCAGAACGGTAGGAGCCGGTCGCCCGTTTTCCGATTTCGGGGTTGCTGATCTGGCTGCCCGCTTGGAGCGGGTTTTGGTGGCGGTGACCGCTGATCCGGGTCGGCGGTTGTCGTCGGTGGATGTGGTGGGTGTGGATGAGCATGCCCGGTTGGTGCGCTGGGGTAATTGGGCGGCGTTGGCCGCTGGTGGGGTATCGGCGGCGGTGTCGGTGCCGCAGTTGTGGCAGGCGCAGGTGGGGCGTACGCCGCGGGCGGTGGCGTTGGTGTGTGGGGCTACGTCTACGTCGTGGACTTATGGGCAGGTGGATGCGGCGGCGAATCGGTTAGCGCGGTGGTTGGTGGGCCGTGGGGTGGGGGCCGGTGATGTGGTGGCGTTGGTGGGGCGGCGCTGCGCGCAGGCGGTGATCGCGATTGTGGCGGTGTGGAAGACGGGGGCGGCGTATTTGCCCATTGATGCGGCTCATCCGCGGGCACGGGTGAAGTTCATGCTCGATGACGCCAAACCGGTGGTGGCGGTATGCACCGCGGGGTTTGGGCAGCGCCTCGACGGGTTGGGGGTGCAGGTCATCGAGGTCGACGATCCCGCGATCGCGACCCAGCCCGCCGACCCGTTGCCCGAGCCGGAGGCGGCCAACCTCGCCTACCTCATCTACACCTCGGGCACCACCGGCACCCCCAAAGCCGTCGCCATCACCCACCACAACATCACCGAGCTGTTTGCTGGTTTGCACCCCGATCTGCAGCCGTTGCCCGGGCAGGTGTGGGCGCAGTGTCATTCGCATGCCTTTGATGTGTCGGTGTGGGAGATGTGGAGTGCGCTGCTCCACGGCGGACGCCTGGTCATCGTGCCCGACGAGGTCACGCGTTCGCCGACGGAGTTGCTGGGCTTGCTGGCTGATGAAGGTGTGCGGGTGCTATGTCAGACACCCTCGGCGTGGTATGCGTTGCAGGCCGCCTATTCGGCTCACCCGAAGCTGGGGAGCCACCTGCGGCTCGAGGCGGTGGTGGTGGCGGGTGAAGCGCTCGACCCGCCCCGGCTCAAACGGTGGTGGGGTCGGTTCGGCGGACGCACCCGGCTGGTCAACGCCTATGGCCCGACCGAGGCGACGGTGTATGCCTCGTTTCGCCGGATTCTCGAGGCCGACATCGGCAGTGCTGCAAGTCCGATTGGGGTGCCGTTGTCGGGGGCGGTGTTGTTGGTGCTGGATCGGTGGTTGCGGCCGGTGCCGGTGGGTGTGGTGGGGGAGTTGTATGTGGCGGGGTCGGGGGTGGGGTTGGGGTATTGGGGTCGGTCGGGGTTGACGGCGTCGCGGTTTGTGGCGTGTCCGTTTGGTGGGGTGGGTGGGAAACGGATGTATCGCACCGGGGATGTGGTGCGGTGGGGTGGCGATGGGCAGTTGCAGTATGTGGGCCGTGTTGATGAGCAGGTCAAGATTCGGGGGTATCGGGTCGAGCCGGGTGAGGTTGCGGCGGCGTTGTTGCAGGTGGAGGGGGTGCAGCAGGCGGTGGTGGTGGTCCGTGAGGACCGGCCGGGGGATCGGCGTCTGGTGGGGTATGTGACCGGGGCGGTCGATGGGGTGGCGGTTCGGGCGCGGGTGGCGTCTCGGTTGCCGCATTTCATGGTGCCTGCGGTGGTGGTGGTGGTGCAGGGTTTGCCGTTGACGGTCAACGGCAAACTTGATACCCGCGCGTTGCCGGCGCCCAGTTATGGTCAAGTCGAGCGGTATCGGGCGCCGGCGACCCCGGTGGAGGCGGTCCTGGCCGGGATTTATGCCCAGGTTTTAGGGCTGGATCAAGTCGGTGTTGATGACTCGTTTTTCGATCTTGGCGGGGATTCGTTGTTGGCGATGCGGGTGATCGCTGCGCTCAATGATGCGTTGGATGTGGGGTTGTCGGTGCGGGCGTTGTTTGAGGCGCCGACGGTGGCGGGGTTGGCGTCGTGGGTGGGGGGTGCGGCGCGTCGGGGTGGTCCGTTGGTGGCGGGGGTGCGGCCTGCGGTGGTGCCGTTGTCGTTTGCGCAGAGTCGGTTGTGGTTCATCGATCAGGTGCAGGGGCCCTCGCCGGTTTACCACATGGCGTGGGCGGTGCGGTTGCGTGGTCGGCTGGATGTGGCGGCGTTGGGGGCGGCGTGGGCTGATGTGGTGGGCCGGCATGAGAGTTTGCGGACGGTGTTTAGCGCGGTGGCGGGGGTGCCGCAGCAGGTGGTTGTTCCGGTTGAGCGGGTGCGGCTGGGTTGGCGGGTTGTCGATGCCGGCGGTTGGACGGCCGGCCGGGTGGGGCAGGCCGTGGCGGCGGTGGTGGGTCGGTGTTTTGATTTGGCCACCGAGATTCCGGTGCGGGTGCAGTTGTTGGTGGTCGGTGAGCGCGAGTATGTGCTGGTGGTGGTGGTGCACCATATCGCTGCTGATGGGTGGTCGGTGGCTGCGTTGGCCGCTGATTTGAGTGTGGCTTATGCCAGCCGGTGTGGGGGTCGAGCGCCGCGGTGGGCGCCGTTGGCGGTGCAGTATGTCGATTACACGTTGTGGCAGCGGGCCAATCTGGGGGAGTTGTCTGATAGCGGTAGTGCTATTGCGGCGCAGTTGGTGTTTTGGGAAAAGGCGTTGGCGGGGATGCCGGAACGGTTGGAGCTGCCCACCGATCGGCCGTATCCGCAGGTAGCTGATTATCGCGGTGACCAGGTGGTGGTGGTGTGGTCGGCGGAGTTGCAGCAGCGGGTGGCCCGGGTCGCCCGCGAGCATCGGGCCAGCAGTTTTATGGTGGTGCAGGCCGCGTTGTCGGTGCTGTTGTCGCAGCTGTGTGCCAGCTCTGATGTGGCGGTGGGGTTTGCGGTGGCTGGCCGGGGTGATCCTGCTCTTGATGGGCTGGTGGGGTTTTTCGTCAATACGTTGGTGTTGCGGGTCCACGTTGAGGGTGATCCCAGTTTCGCTGAGTTGTTGGCTCAGGTGCGGGCGCGCAGCCTGGCGGCCTTCGAGCATCAAGATGTGCCTTTTGAGGCGCTTGTCGAGCGGCTCAATCCGGCCCGGTCGTTGGCTTATCACCCGTTGATTCAGGTGTTGGTGGCCTGGCAGAACTTCGCGGGGGGTGCCGACTTTGCTGGCGGGTTGAGGTTGGGGGATGTGCAGGTCAGTTCGTTGCCGGTGCGGACCCACACGGCTCGGATGGATTTGGTGTTTTCGTTGGCCGAATCTTTCACCGAGACCGGTGGACCTGCCGGGATCAACGGGGTGGTGGAGTTTCGCACCGATGTGTTCGACGCGGCCAGCATCGAGATGCTGGTGAAGCGCTTGGAGCGGGTTTTGGTGGCGGTGACCGCTGATCCGGGTCGGCGGTTGTCGTCGGTGGATGTGGTGGGTGTGGATGAGCATGCCCGGTTGGTGCGCTGGGGTAATTGGGCGGCGTTGGCCGCTGGTGGGGTATCGGCGGCGGTGTCGGTGCCGCAGTTGTGGCAGGCGCAGGTGGGGCGTACGCCGCGGGCGGTGGCGTTGGTGTGTGGGGCTACGTCTACGTCGTGGACTTATGGGCAGGTGGATGCGGCGGCGAATCGGTTAGCGCGGTGGTTGGTGGGCCGTGGGGTGGGGGCCGGTGATGTGGTGGCGTTGGTGGGGCGGCGCTGCGCGCAGGCGGTGATCGCGATTGTGGCGGTGTGGAAGACGGGGGCGGCGTATTTGCCCATTGATGCGGCTCATCCGCGGGCACGGGTGAAGTTCATGCTCGATGACGCCAAACCGGTGGTGGCGGTATGCACCGCGGGGTTTGGGCAGCGCCTCGACGGGTTGGGGGTGCAGGTCATCGAGGTCGACGATCCCGCGATCGCGACCCAGCCCGCCGACCCGTTGCCCGAGCCGGAGGCGGCCAACCTCGCCTACCTCATCTACACCTCGGGCACCACCGGCACCCCCAAAGCCGTCGCCATCACCCACCACAACATCACCCAGCTCTTCACCGCGCCGAACGCGTCCATTCTCGCCGCGGGCCAGGCGGTGACACAGTGTCATTCCTATGGGTTTGACGTGTCGGTGTGGGAGATGTGGAGCGCGCTGCTCCACGGCGGACGCCTGGTCATCGTGCCCGAGGAAGTCACCCGATCACCCACAGACTTCCACAACCTGCTCACCTCCGAGCACGTGGATGTACTGACTCAGACCCCATCTGCGGCTGCGATGTTGTCGACGGACGGTTTGGAATCGACGGCACTCGTCGTAGCCGGTGAGGCCTGTCCGGCCGACCTGGTGGACCGCTGGGCGCCCGGACGGATCATGATCAACGCCTACGGCCCTACCGAGACGTGGTACGTGTCAATGAGTGCGCCGTTGCGGCCGGGTTCGGGCCCGCCTCCGATTGGGGTGCCGTTGTCGGGGGCGGTGTTGTTGGTGCTGGATCGGTGGTTGCGGCCGGTGCCGGTGGGTGTGGTGGGGGAGTTGTATGTGGCGGGGTCGGGGGTGGGGTTGGGGTATTGGGGTCGGTCGGGGTTGACGGCGTCGCGGTTTGTGGCGTGTCCGTTTGGTGGGGTGGGTGGGAAACGGATGTATCGCACCGGGGATGTGGTGCGGTGGGGTGGCGATGGGCAGTTGCAGTATGTGGGCCGTGTTGATGAGCAGGTCAAGATTCGGGGGTATCGGGTCGAGCCGGGTGAGGTTGCGGCGGCGTTGTTGCAGGTGGAGGGGGTGCAGCAGGCGGTGGTGGTGGTCCGTGAGGACCGGCCGGGGGATCGGCGTCTGGTGGGGTATGTGACCGGGGCGGTCGATGGGGTGGCGGTTCGGGCGCGGGTGGCGTCTCGGTTGCCGCATTTCATGGTGCCTGCGGTGGTGGTGGTGGTGCAGGGTTTGCCGTTGACGGTCAACGGCAAACTTGATACCCGCGCGTTGCCGGCGCCCAGTTATGGTCAAGTCGAGCGGTATCGGGCGCCGGCGACCCCGGTGGAGGCGGTCCTGGCCGGGATTTATGCCCAGGTTTTAGGGCTGGATCAAGTCGGTGTTGATGACTCGTTTTTCGATCTTGGCGGGGATTCGTTGTTGGCGATGCGGGTGATCGCTGCGCTCAATGATGCGTTGGATGTGGGGTTGTCGGTGCGGGCGTTGTTTGAGGCGCCGACGGTGGCGGGGTTGGCGTCGTGGGTGGGGGGTGCGGCGCGTCGGGGTGGTCCGTTGGTGGCGGGGGTGCGGCCTGCGGTGGTGCCGTTGTCGTTTGCGCAGAGTCGGTTGTGGTTCATCGATCAGGTGCAGGGGCCCTCGCCGGTTTACCACATGGCGTGGGCGGTGCGGTTGCGTGGTCGGCTGGATGTGGCGGCGTTGGGGGCGGCGTGGGCTGATGTGGTGGGCCGGCATGAGAGTTTGCGGACGGTGTTTAGCGCGGTGGCGGGGGTGCCGCAGCAGGTGGTTGTTCCGGTTGAGCGGGTGCGGCTGGGTTGGCGGGTTGTCGATGCCGGCGGTTGGACGGCCGGCCGGGTGGGGCAGGCCGTGGCGGCGGTGGTGGGTCGGTGTTTTGATTTGGCCACCGAGATTCCGGTGCGGGTGCAGTTGTTGGTGGTCGGTGAGCGCGAGTATGTGCTGGTGGTGGTGGTGCACCATATCGCTGCTGATGGGTGGTCGGTGGCTGCGTTGGCCGCTGATTTGAGTGTGGCTTATGCCAGCCGGTGTGGGGGTCGAGCGCCGCGGTGGGCGCCGTTGGCGGTGCAGTATGTCGATTACACGTTGTGGCAGCGGGCCAATCTGGGGGAGTTGTCTGATAGCGGTAGTGCTATTGCGGCGCAGTTGGTGTTTTGGGAAAAGGCGTTGGCGGGGATGCCGGAACGGTTGGAGCTGCCCACCGATCGGCCGTATCCGCAGGTAGCTGATTATCGCGGTGACCAGGTGGTGGTGGTGTGGTCGGCGGAGTTGCAGCAGCGGGTGGCCCGGGTCGCCCGCGAGCATCGGGCCAGCAGTTTTATGGTGGTGCAGGCCGCGTTGTCGGTGCTGTTGTCGCAGCTGTGTGCCAGCTCTGATGTGGCGGTGGGGTTTGCGGTGGCTGGCCGGGGTGATCCTGCTCTTGATGGGCTGGTGGGGTTTTTCGTCAATACGTTGGTGTTGCGGGTCCACGTTGAGGGTGATCCCAGTTTCGCTGAGTTGTTGGCTCAGGTGCGGGCGCGCAGCCTGGCGGCCTTCGAGCATCAAGATGTGCCTTTTGAGGCGCTTGTCGAGCGGCTCAATCCGGCCCGGTCGTTGGCTTATCACCCGTTGATTCAGGTGTTGGTGGCCTGGCAGAACTTCGCGGGGGGTGCCGACTTTGCTGGCGGGTTGAGGTTGGGGGATGTGCAGGTCAGTTCGTTGCCGGTGCGGACCCACACGGCTCGGATGGATTTGGTGTTTTCGTTGGCCGAATCTTTCACCGAGACCGGTGGACCTGCCGGGATCAACGGGGTGGTGGAGTTTCGCACCGATGTGTTCGACGCGGCCAGCATCGAGATGCTGGTGAAGCGCTTGGAGCGGGTTTTGGTGGCGGTGACCGCTGATCCGGGTCGGCGGTTGTCGTCGGTGGATGTGGTGGGTGTGGATGAGCATGCCCGGTTGGTGCGCTGGGGTAATTGGGCGGCGTTGGCCGCTGGTGGGGTATCGGCGGCGGTGTCGGTGCCGCAGTTGTGGCAGGCGCAGGTGGGGCGTACGCCGCGGGCGGTGGCGTTGGTGTGTGGGGCTACGTCTACGTCGTGGACTTATGGGCAGGTGGATGCGGCGGCGAATCGGTTAGCGCGGTGGTTGGTGGGCCGTGGGGTGGGGGCCGGTGATGTGGTGGCGTTGGTGGGGCGGCGCTGCGCGCAGGCGGTGATCGCGATTGTGGCGGTGTGGAAGACGGGGGCGGCGTATTTGCCCATTGATGCGGCTCATCCGCGGGCACGGGTGAAGTTCATGCTCGATGACGCCAAACCGGTGGTGGCGGTATGCACCGCGGGGTTTGGGCAGCGCCTCGACGGGTTGGGGGTGCAGGTCATCGAGGTCGACGATCCCGCGATCGCGACCCAGCCCGCCGACCCGTTGCCCGAGCCGGAGGCGGCCAACCTCGCCTACCTCATCTACACCTCGGGCACCACCGGCACCCCCAAAGCCGTCGCCATCACCCACCACAACATCACCGAGCTGTTTGCTGGTTTGCACCCCGATCTGCAGCCGTTGCCCGGGCAGGTGTGGGCGCAGTGTCATTCGCATGCCTTTGATGTGTCGGTGTGGGAGATGTGGAGTGCGCTGCTCCACGGCGGACGCCTGGTCATCGTGCCCGACGAGGTCACGCGTTCGCCGACGGAGTTGCTGGGCTTGCTGGCTGATGAAGGTGTGCGGGTGCTATGTCAGACACCCTCGGCGTGGTATGCGTTGCAGGCCGCCTATTCGGCTCACCCGAAGCTGGGGAGCCACCTGCGGCTCGAGGCGGTGGTGGTGGCGGGTGAAGCGCTCGACCCGCCCCGGCTCAAACGGTGGTGGGGTCGGTTCGGCGGACGCACCCGGCTGGTCAACGCCTATGGCCCGACCGAGGCGACGGTGTATGCCTCGTTTCGCCGGATTCTCGAGGCCGACATCGGCAGTGCTGCAAGTCCGATTGGGGTGCCGTTGTCGGGGGCGGTGTTGTTGGTGCTGGATCGGTGGTTGCGGCCGGTGCCGGTGGGTGTGGTGGGGGAGTTGTATGTGGCGGGGTCGGGGGTGGGGTTGGGGTATTGGGGTCGGTCGGGGTTGACGGCGTCGCGGTTTGTGGCGTGTCCGTTTGGTGGGGTGGGTGGGAAACGGATGTATCGCACCGGGGATGTGGTGCGGTGGGGTGGCGATGGGCAGTTGCAGTATGTGGGCCGTGTTGATGAGCAGGTCAAGATTCGGGGGTATCGGGTCGAGCCGGGTGAGGTTGCGGCGGCGTTGTTGCAGGTGGAGGGGGTGCAGCAGGCGGTGGTGGTGGTCCGTGAGGACCGGCCGGGGGATCGGCGTCTGGTGGGGTATGTGACCGGGGCGGTCGATGGGGTGGCGGTTCGGGCGCGGGTGGCGTCTCGGTTGCCGCATTTCATGGTGCCTGCGGTGGTGGTGGTGGTGCAGGGTTTGCCGTTGACGGTCAACGGCAAACTTGATACCCGCGCGTTGCCGGCGCCCAGTTATGGTCAAGTCGAGCGGTATCGGGCGCCGGCGACCCCGGTGGAGGCGGTCCTGGCCGGGATTTATGCCCAGGTTTTAGGGCTGGATCAAGTCGGTGTTGATGACTCGTTTTTCGATCTTGGCGGGGACAGCATTTCCGCGATACAGGTCGCCGCGCGGGCGCGCGCCGCGGGCATCGAGTGTCGACCTCGGGATCTATTCACCCTTCAAAGCGTCGCTGGGATCGCCGGCGCAGCCCGGTTGAACGGTGACGCCGCGAGCGGCGCGGTAGATGACTGCGCGGGCGAGGTGCCGGCAACACCGATCATCCGCTGGCTGGAAAGCGTGCAGGGGCCGGTCGGGCAGTTCAATCAGATGGTGCTAGTGCAGGCTCCGGCTGGCGTTACCAAGGATGACGTGGTGGTCCTGCTGCAAGCGTTGTTGGATCGACACGCAATGCTGCGGTTGCAGGTCGCCGACGGCAGCACCGGACACTGGTCGTTGTGGGTGCCCGAGCCGGGCAGTGTGGCTGCGCCAAGCCGCCTGCAAGTCGTGCCGGAGATGTCGGAAACGGCACTGGCAGCGGCCCGGTCCCGGTTGAATCCGGCTGCCGGGGAGATGCTCAGCGCGTTATGGGTCGCCAACGCAGGACAACTGCTGCTAGTCATCCATCACCTAGCTGTTGACGCGGTGTCTTGGCGGATTTTGCTGGACGATCTCAATAACGCTTGGAATCAACACCGCCGGGGGCAGCGGGTCGTGCTGTCCTCCAGGGGTACGTCATTCCGGCGGTGGGCGTCACTGTTAGGTGAGTACGCGCAGCGCCACGAGGTGGTCGCTCAGGTCTCCGCCTGGCAGCAGGTCATGATGCCTGGTGCCGAGATGCCCGCGGTTCAACCCGCGGTAGATACGTTCGCCAGCGCCGGGCACATGTCGGCATCGCTCGATGTCGAGACCACCCGCATGCTTACGGACGACGTTCCCGCGGCGTTCCATGCCCGGATACAGGAAATTCTGCTGATCGCCTACGCGCTGGCGTGGTGGGCATTCTTCGGCGAAGACGCAGGCCGGATCGTTATCGACGTCGAGGGCCACGGACGTCAGGATGAATTGGCTCCTGGCATCGACTTGTCCCATACGGTGGGGTGGTTCACCACCAAATACCCGGTGGCAGTGGCCGTGGAAACAGACCTGCGCTGGACGGATGTGGTGGCTGGTGGGGCCGCACTGGGCGTGGTCATCAAGAACGCCAAAGAGCAGCTTCGCGCCCTACCCGACGGTCTTACCTATGGGCTGCTGCGTTACCTCACCGCACAGAACGAACAGATCGAGCTCGCGGCAGCCGACCCGCCGATTGGATTCAACTACTTGGGCCGCCTCGGCGAGCACGCTCAGGCCGTCACTGCCGATGACAGCTGGCAAATCTGCTATGGCGCCTTGCCGGTTAACGAAATGAGCGAGGCTGGCTACGACATGCCGCTGATGCACACCGTGGAAGTCAACGCCGCCACAGTTAACACCCCTGCAGGCCCGCAACTGCACGCTGAGTGGACCTGGGCGCCATCCAAAGTTGATCGTGCCCAGATCACCCGGATAAGCCAATTGTGGTTCGAAGCACTGCGTGGGATCTGCGCACACGTCCGAACCGGCGGCGGCGGGTTGACCCCATCCGATGTGCTGCCCGCCCGGCTCAGTCAGCAGCAAATCGACGAATTGGGCCGGCAATATCGGATTGCTGATGTTGTGCCGCTTACCCCGCTACAGCAAGCGATGCTTTCCTTTGCCGGCCGCCCCCACGGCCTCGCGGATGCATACGTGGTACAGGTCGGCATCACCCTGACGGGTCAACTTGACCAGCACCGCCTCCGGCGGGCCGTCGAGATCCTCCTCGAGCGCCACCCCAACTTGGCGGCCCGGTTCATCACCGAGGGTCTCGACGAGCCGGTGCAGATCATTCCAGCCAATCCGATAGCGCAGTGGCGCTATGCCGAGTTCGCCGCCGCCGAGCAGCACGACGTCGAGCGGCTCTGCGCTGCCGAGCGCCAAGCCGTAACCGACCTCACTAACAACGGCCCCCTGAGAGCCGCTCTCCTTCGCCGGGCGCAGAATCGTCACCTGTTCTTGCTGACCACCCACCACATTGTTTGCGATGGCTGGTCACTGCAGATCATGCTGCGCGACATCTTCGCCTGTTACCACGAGCAGGAATTGCCGCGGCCGGTCGCGTACCGGCGTTTTTTGACGTGGCTTGCTGCCCGCGACCACGCCGCAGCCTGCGCCGCCTGGCGCAAACTCTTTTCCGGTTTCCACACGCCCACTTTGGTGGGCCCACCCAACCGGTCGCGACTCGCTGAGGGCCGCGTGCGATCTTTTCAGCTGCCGGTCGAAACCACCGACGCGCTGACCCGACTCGCTCGCTCACACACCACGACGATCAATACGGTGTTGCAAGCCGCTTGGGCGCAGGTCCTGGTCTGGCTGACCGGCCACCATGATGTGGCCTTCGGCACCACGGTATCTGGGCGGCCCGCCGAGTTGGCCGGTGCACAATCTATGGTCGGCCTGTTGGCCAACACCGTGCCGGTGCGCGCGATTACCAGCGTGACGACCACGACCACAGAATTGCTCAGCCAACTCAAGCAAGCCCAACACGACACCCTCGAGCATCAATACCTGGCGCTGGCAGATATTACCGACGGTTGCGGCCAGGACCCTCTGTTCGACACTCTTTTGGTGTTCCAGAACTACCCGGTGGAGAATTTCACGGTTGGGGGCGCCGACGAGCTGGCGATCACCGAAATCACCGGCTACGAATTCAGCCACTACCCGTTAGCCGTGCGCGTGTCACCGGGCCGCCAACTCAATCTTCGCGTGGAGTTTGCCGGCGATGTTTTCGACGCGTCCGGAATCGAACTGATCATCCGCCGCCTGCGACAGCTATTGGACATCATGGCGGCCTACCCGGACAAGCCGCTCCGCGCCATCGAGCTTCGCCATGAAACCTAGCAAAGCAGATTGGATGTGCCCGGCGACCGGCACGCCGATCACCATCGCGTGGCTGGCCATCGTCGCACACTTACGTCGCAGCGGCCGCCACCTGATCCCGACGAGCCACCGCTTTTCTAGCCACGCCCTTAACGACCACTAGCCCGAAGTTGCGACCGTCTGGATAGGTGATTCGGGCTTTGACGTGGGGTTTTGTTGGTTTTGGGTGTTTTAGGTCTGACTACGCCGCGATGGTGAGGGGGATGGTGGCCTTGATGAGGTCGAAGGCGCGGCGTTGGTCGTGGGTGGGTTCGGTGAGAGTCTCGATTTCGATGTTGGTGTCCTGGTAGCGGATTCGGTTGCGGGTCAAGGTGGCCAGGTGATCGAGCAGAGCGCGGAAGCTGCGCAGTGGAGTGGCGTCGGTGGTTTGGTGGCGAGATGCTTTGGTGTGCGCATGTGGTGAGCGTTGTGCGGGTGCGACGGGGTTGTCGCGGGTTGGTGTGGCCGTGACAGTCTGAATTGGCCCCAGGAGGGCGGCTTGAAGTGGCCCCACCTGTGAGGCGGCGGGGTGTCGGTGTGACGGTCTGATTTGGCCCCACCTTTGCGACACGCCGAGACGGTTATGACGGCTTGATTTGGCCCCACCTCAGCGTGGTCGGCATCCGGATGTTCCGGATCGTGGATCACGAAGGTGGAGGCTGGAAAGTGAGTGCGCGGGTGGAGCAGTTTGCGGCGATTCGCCGCGATCATCGGGTAGACGGGATGTCGATTCGGGCGCTGGCCGATAAGCACCACGTGCACCGACGCACGGTGCGCCAGGCGCTGGAGTCGGCGATCCCCCCGGAGCGCAAGGTGCCTGAGCGAATTGCGCCGCGGCTGGAGGCGTTCAAGGGCGCGATAGACGAGATGCTGCGCAGTGATCTAGATGCACCCAAAAAGCAACGCCACACCGCTCGACGCATCTTGGCCCGGCTCGTCGATGAGCATGGCGCGACCGACTTGTCGTATTCGACGGTGCGCGACTATGTCGGTAAGCGCCGCTCGCAGATCTTGGCCGAGGCGGGTAAGCCCCTGGAGTTGGGCTATGTGCCGCAGACCCATCCGCCGGCGGCTGAAGGGGAAGTGGACTTTCATGACCTGTGGGTGATCCTGGCCGGGGTGAAGACCAAGACCATGCTGTTCACCATGCGGTTGTCGTACTCGGCGCGCGCGGTGCACCGGGCGTTTTTGACCGAAGGGCAAGAGGCGTTTCTGGAAGGCCACGTGTATGGGTTTGAGCGCCTCGGTGGGGTGCCGGTGGATAAGGTGCGCTACGACAACCTCAACAGCGCGGTCAAGAAGGTGCTGTTCGGGCGCTCTCGGCAGGAGAATGAGCGTTGGATCGCGTTTCGCAGCCACTACGGTTTCGAAGCCTGGTACTGCCAGCCCGGCCATGAGGGCAGTCACGAAAAAGGCGGTGTGGAAGGCGAGGGCGGGCGGTTTCGCCGCAATCATTGCGTGCCCATGCCCGTGGTGGATTCCATCGACGAGCTCAACGCATTGCTTCAGGCCGCCGATGATGCCGATGACGCCCGCCGGGTGGGCAACCGCTCGACCAGTGTGGGCCAGGACTGGGCGTTCGAAAAGACGCTGTTACGCCCTTTGCCTGCTGAATCATTTGATACGGCATTGACTTTGACACCTCGAGTAGACCGTTATGCCCAAGTGGCGGTGCGCTGCAATCAGTATTCGGTGCCGGCGCGCTTCATCGGCCATCGGCTGCGAGTCAAACTGTCGGCCTCGGCGGTGGTCGTCTATCACCGCACCACGGTGGTGGCCCGCCACCAGCGCGCCGTCGGCAAGGGCGCCAAAGTCCTCGATTTGGATCACTATCTGGAGATCCTGTTGCGCAAGCCCGGCGCCCTGCCCGGCGCCACAGCACTGGCGCAGGCTCGCGCAGCCAAAGTGTTCACCGCCGAGCATGAGGCGTTTTGGGTCGCCGCCCGCAAAGCCCACGGTGATGCCAGGGGCACCCGGATGCTCGTCGAAGTGCTGCTGCTGCATCGCCATATGGATCGCCGAGACGTGCTGGCCGGCATCACCGCCGCGCTATCGGTCGGGTCCACCAGCCCTGATGTGGTTGCGCTGGAAGCGCGCAAGGCCACCGAGCGCCGCGGCGCGACGACTGACCCCGATGATGCCAACACCTGCGGTCGTGTCGTCGTGCTGGCCGAGCATCGCTCGGCGGCCGTGCCGGCCGATACCCGCCCGCTGCCCTCGGTGCAGCAGTATGACGTCCTGCTGGGGCGAGAAACCTCATGACCCGGCGGCACGCCGTCACCGAGCAGGCAGCCACCGCGGCGATCGAGCAAGGCTGTCGTATGCTGCGCCTGCCCACGATTCGCGACCGGTTTGCCGAAATCGCCGCCGCCGCCGAACGTGAGCAACTGTCCTACTTAGCATTTCTCTCCGAGCTGGTAATCGCCGAATGCGACGACCGCACCCGCCGACGGGCCGACCGCCGTGTGCGCGACGCCGGTTTTCCACGCCCAAAGCGGTTGGAAGAGTTCTCCTTTGACGACAATCCCGCCATCAACCCCGCCGTCATCGGGCAGCTGGCCACCTGCGCCTGGGTCAAGGCAGGAAACCCCTTGTGTTTGATCGGTGACTCCGGCACCGGCAAAACTCATTGTGAGTCTTGAGGGCGGACTCAATGGAGTCTCGGCGCCGCCGGTGGAAGGGTCGGTGTCGGTGACCGCGACTGACCCTAAAGACTCATTGGCCGCACCTCACGCGGGTAGTGCCCTTGCTTTGGATTTGTCGTCGCCGGTGACCGGCACCGGCCTGGCCCACCACGACTGGCCTGATCAGAAGCCTGGCCGACCCGATGCCGGGTCGTGCCTCATCACAGTCTTGCCGCACGGTGATCCCATCCAGGCCGGTGCCGACCTGATGCACCCCAATGATTGGAGAACACCGTGACACCCATGCTGACAGACAAGGTCGATTTCGTCATCGGCGTCGATACCCACCGCGACTCCCACACCGCGGCGATCGTCACCGCCGCCGGAGGATTGGTCGAGCGGCTGACGGTGGCGACCGACGCGTTCGGATTCCGTAAACTCGACACCTTCGCCGCCAAACATGCCACAGGTCGGCGAGTTTGGGCGATCGAGGGCACCGGCAGCTTCGGCGCTGGTCTGACCACACACTTGCTCGGACGCGGCGAATGGGTAGTCGAGATTGATCGCCCCGCACGCCCTGCCCGACGGGACGGCGCCAAATCTGATGACCTCGACGCCGTCCGCGCCGCACGCGAAGCATTGACGCGCGAGCACCTAGCAGCGCCCCGCGCTCGCGGCGACCGGGAAGCTATGCGAGTGCTACTCGCCGCGCGTGAGGGTGCAATCCTGGCCCGTACCAAAGCTATTGGGCAACTCAAGGCCATGATCGTCAACGCCCCCCAATCGCTGCGTGATCAACTACGACGCGGAACGACCGACGAACAACTCAACCGCTGCGCACGTGCTGCGTACCCTGCCGTCACACTCAGTCGAACACCGCGCCACCGTCCGCGCCATTCGCGCTACCGCCCGGCGTGCTCTCATGCTCGAAGCTGAAGCCGCAGAACACGAAACCGAGCTCGAACTCCTCGTCACTGCCGCCTGCCCCCAGCTGCTCGACCGACCCGGCATCGGCGTCATCACTGCTGCGCAGTTCTTGATCTCGTGGTCGCATCGCGACCGCATCCGCAGCGAGGCGGCCTTCGCGTCCCTGGCCGGCGCCGCACCCATCCCAGCCAGCAGCGGCGCCACCGTGCGCCACCGACTCAACCGCGCCGGTGACCGCCAACTCAACCGCGCACTGCACACTGTTGCACTGACGCGCTTGCGGTTCGAGCCTACGACAAAGGCCTACGCCGCCCGACGCACTGCAGAAGGCAAGACGCCCCGAGAGATCAAACGATGCCTCAAACGCGCTATCGCCCGCGAGGTCTACCGGATCATGCAGACCGACGCCGCATCAATCACCACCATCGAAACGGCGGCTTGACAGACATAGAAGCATCCTGCTCATCGCGCTGGGCACCCTGGCCGCCGAAGCCGGCCACCGCGTGCGCTACACCCTGGCCAGCAAGCTCGTCAACGAACTCGTCGAAGCCGCCGAAGACAAGCAGCTGACCAAACTGATCAACCATTACGGACGAGTCGACCTCATCCTGGTCGATGAACTGGGGTACCTACAGCTCGACCGGCGCGGCGCAGAACTGCTGTTCCAAGTTCTCACCGAACGAGAAGAACGCGCGGCCATCGCTATCGCCTCCAACGAGCCCTTCTCCTCCTGGACCAAGACATTCACCGACCCACGACTGTGCGCTGCCATCGTCGACAGACTGACGTTCGCCGGCCAGATCATCGAAACCGGCAGCGCCTCCTACCGACTCGCCCAAGCCCGCAAGACCCGCCCAGCAGGTGGGGCCAATTCAAACCGTCACGCCGGGGCCAGTTCAAGTTGACATTGCGATTGGTGGGTGTTCGTCGGTGCAGGTCGGCGGCGCCCAGGCTTTGCGTAAGTGCCAGGTCACATAGCAGGCCAGCAGGCAGATCAGTACGTGGGCTTTGACGCGCTCAGACAGCCGGTGGTGGATGGGGCGTAGGTCGAGGTCGTCGGTTTTGATGCTGCGGAAGTCGCGTTCGACATAGGCCAGGTTCTTATACCCGGTGACCACCGCGGGGGCGTCGAGGTCGGTGGCGGGCACCGAGGTGCGCAGGACGTAGATGCCGTCGAGGGCGGCTTCGGCGGTGATGGCTGCGTGGTCGCGTTCATAGGCGAAGCTGGCGTCTGTGATGGTGCGGTGAAAGTGCTTGCTTACCTTGTATTTGTTGACGATCTGCCCGACAGCTTCGCCGATCTTGCCGGCCCCGGCCAGGCTGCCGCGCTCGACCCGTTCGGCGATACGCGCTAGGGCGGTCTCGGTGGCGGCCAGCAGTTCGTTGCGTTTGCGGGCCCGTTCAGCGGCCAGGGCGGGGTTGCGGCAGGCGATCAGCCGTTCGTGTGGGTAGTCGGGGTGGGTGATCTCGGCCAGGTCGTGGGTATCGAACAGGCTCATCTGCAGCGGCCCGTCGTCGGCGGCCAGTTTGGCAATCGCTGGAGCGCGCAGCGCGGTGATCCACCCGAAATCGGTTCCGGTGTCGTTGAGTTCTTTGATCGCGGCGATGCGAGCGGCGGTGATCATGCCGCGATCGCCGACTAGCACCAGCCGATCCAGCCCGAAGCCGGTGCGGATGACCTCCACGATGTCGGTGAAGGCGACCGGATCGGCGGTATCACCGGCAAAGACCCGCACCGCCACCGGCCGGCCGGCAGGGTCGGTGAGCACCCCGTATTCGATTTGCGGTAAGCCCTTTTTGCGGTCGCGGGAATAGCCGCGCTTGGCCAGCTGGCAATGCCGGCCCGTCACCCACGATGAGGTCAGGTCAAACAATGCCATCCGTGACGGATTGGCTTCTGGACCAAGGTGTTTAGCGGCGAGCCTCTTTTCGATGCCGTCTTGGCGGTCGCTGAGCCAGTCCATCGCCGCATAGATCTCGTCGGTGGAAGCGCCGGCGATCTGCAGGTCTGCGCCCAGGGTGCAATCGGCCCAGCGCGACAGCGTCGAGAGCTTGGATGCCGGATGGATCACCCGCGAGACGATCAGCCCGTAGACCAGATCGCGGGACCGACACGGCGACCCCAGCAGCGCGGGCAGTCCCAGCTGGCGGGCCATCGCCGCGACCGCGGCCACATGCCCATGCGGCAACGCGCGTAGCACCGTCACCTCCTGACCAGCGGGCACCAGGCTGTGTCCCTTCAGCGTCGCCTCCAGCGCGGCGATCGCCGCCTCGGGCAACATCGACAAGTTGGCCACGGTCTCGTTGCGCACCTTGGGCCCGTCGCGGAAGGTGCGGCGCAACAGCACCGACTGATAGACGCGCTGTTTGCCCTACTTATCCACATGCGTCTTTTTAACTCTGACTACGTGAGCTTTGCCCTGGTTACGCGGCATACGAAGCATCATAGCCTGATTACGCCGATCAGATACGAATGACACGCACCTATTCGTGACTACATATCAGCACGAGACAGCAGCCTATAGCGCCAGCTCAGAACACTAATCTCCAGTCAGAACCCGTCGTAACTTCCGGCTAGCCTGGGTACGTGGGCGTCCTGAACGCTGGCCACAGATCGACTTGCCCGGCGACGAATACATCCCGGTGATGGCGATTCAGGCCGTGGACAAGGAAAGCGCCGTGGCGGCCATGGACACGGTACGAACCCTGCTGGCCGATACCGGCCGGATTTGCGCGCACACTGAAGGTACTCCCTCGCATAGCGACAGGTGTTGGCCGCAGCGCCGCGGCAGACCAACCCGGCCACGAGTGGGATAGCGCTCCGTGAGCGTGCTGAAAATCGGGATTTTGTCGAAAGTGAAGTAAATGGTTGCCGACCGCCTGATGCTGAGGAAGTCAGGTAGTACCGGCGAGCCGCTTGGAGGATGACTGTTATGCAGACAAGGCTCTGGGCGATGGTCGCGATCGTGCTTTCGCTGGCGGCGCCGGGCTGTGCGGCGAGCGGAAACCGTCCGCAGTCAACCACCACTCAGACGATGCCCGCGGCCGTGAAAACTGTCGAGGTCACTGACGGCTCCGGGCAGCAACTCACCCAGGAGGTGACGATGTCGGTCGGCGACGTGCTCAGAGTCATCTTGGGAGCGAATCACAGCACCCCTTTTTGGTGGAGCGCTGATTCGCGGATCGGCGATTCCACCGTCATTGAGCAGACGAATCACGAATATGTGGCAGGCGCTACGACCGGCGGACCCGGCAACGAGGTCTGGACATTCAAGGCTTTGACAGTTGGCACCACCACAATCGCCATCGACGAAACCAACAAGACCAGCCCGGGTACCGCACCTTTGCGCACGTTCACGGCGAAAGTCACAGTGCAGTAGGTCGGCCGTCGCCGCCGGCGCTCCGGCGTCCAATCGATGCTGTGAACCGAAAGCCGGCACACCTGCCTTGACCAACCCCCGCCTTCCAGGGCGCCCTTCCAGCGGCTACTAGCCTGGGTACGTGCCAGATCCCGCAACGTACCGCCCCGCGCCCGGGTCCATCCCGGTCGAGCCCGGCGTCTACCGGTTCCGGGACGCGCACGGGCGGGTGATCTACGTCGGCAAGGCAAAAAGTCTCCGCAGCCGGCTGACGTCGTACTTCGCCGACGTCGCCCATCTGCATCCGAGGACCCGGCAGATGGTGACCACCGCGGCCAAGGTCGAGTGGACCGTGGTCAACACCGAGGTCGAGGCGCTGCAGCTGGAGTACAACTGGATCAAGGAATTCGACCCCCGCTTCAACGTTCGCTATCGCGACGACAAGTCGTATCCGGCGCTGGCCGTCACCCTCAACGAGGAATTTCCCCGGCTGATGGTCTATCGCGGTCCGCGGCGCAAGGGGGTGCGTTATTTCGGACCGTACTCGCATGCATGGGCAATCCGCGAAACGCTGGACCTGCTCACCCGGGTGTTTCCCGCGCGAACCTGCTCGACCGGAGTGTTCAAGCGCCACAAGCAAATCGAGCGCCCATGCCTGCTCGGCTACATCGACAAGTGTTCGGCTCCCTGTGTCGGCAGGGTCAGCGCCGAGCAGCACCGCCAGATCGTCGAGGACTTCTGCGACTTCCTCTCCGGCCAGACCGACAGGTATGCCCGCGAGCTGGAACGGCACATGAGCGCCGCGGCCGAGCAGCTGGATTTCGAGCGAGCCGCCCGGCTTCGCGACGACCTGTCGGCGCTGAAGCGCGCCATGGAAAAACAGGCCGTGGTGCTCGGCGACGGTACCGACGCCGACGTGATGGCCTTCGCCGACGACGAACTCGAAGCCGCGGTGCAGGTGTTCCACGTCCGGGGCGGGCGGGTCCGTGGCCAGCGCGGCTGGATCGTCGAAAAGTCCGGAGACCCCGGGGATTCCGGTGAGGAGCAGTTGGTCGAACAGTTCCTCACCCAGTTCTATGGCGAGCAGGCCGAGTTGGGTAGCGCCGCAGACGAATCGGTCAACCCGGTTCCGCGTGAGGTGCTGGTGCCCTGTCTGCCGTCCAACTCCGAGGAGTTGTCCAGCTGGCTCTCGGGGCTGCGCGGCTCCCGGGTCACGCTGCGGGTGCCGCGCCGTGGCGACAAGCGGGCGCTGGCCGAGACCGTACAGCGCAATGCGAAAGAGGCGTTGCAGCAACACAAGCTGAAGCGAGCCGGTGACTTCAACGCCAGATCGGCTGCACTGCAGAATATTCAGGAAGCTCTCGGGCTGGCCGACGCGCCGCTGCGCATCGAGTGTGTCGACATCAGCCATGTGCAGGGCACCGACGTGGTGGGCTCGCTGGTGGTCTTCGAGGACGGCCTGCCGCGCAAGTCGGATTACCGCCACTTCGGGATCCGGGAGGCCGCCGGCCAGGGACGCTCCGACGACGTCGCCTCCATCGCGGAAGTGACCCGACGACGCTTCCTGCGCCACGTAAGTGATCAGAGCGATCCGAATCTGCTTAGCCCGGAAGGGAAGTCACGGCGGTTCGCTTACCCGCCCAACCTTTACGTCGTCGACGGCGGCGCACCGCAGGTCAATGCGGCCAAAGCCGTCCTCGATGAACTGGGTGTCAGCGACGTCGCGGTGATCGGCTTGGCCAAGCGGCTGGAAGAGGTGTGGGTGCCGTCGGAGCCGGACCCCGTCATCATGCCCCGCAACAGCGAGGGTCTTTATCTGCTGCAGCGGGTGCGCGACGAGGCGCACCGATTCGCCATCACTTACCATCGGAGCAAACGATCCAAGCGAATGACGGCATCGGCGCTCGATGGGGTGCCTGGATTGGGAGAACACCGTCGCAAGGCGCTGGTCACCCATTTCGGGTCGATCGCCCGCCTCAAGGAGGCCACCGTAGACCAGATCACCGCCGTTCCGGGTATCGGCGTAGCCACGGCTACGGCCGTCCTCGAGGCGCTGCGCCCTGACCGATCGGAAGCTTCGGAATGACCGGGCACAGCCATCCCGGCCCGTCAAGCCGGGAAAGCCCGGAAAACCATGCGTCGCCCGATATCGACGTGGTTCTGGTGACCGGGTTGTCCGGAGCCGGACGCGGCACGGCGGCCAAGGTGCTGGAGGACCTGGGCTGGTATGTCGCAGACAACCTGCCGCCCCAGCTGATCACCCGCATGGTCGACTTCGGGCTGGCAGCCGGTTCGCGGATCACTCAACTGGCCGTGGTGATGGACGTGCGGTCACGCGGATTCACCGGCGACCTGGACGAGGTGCGCAACGAATTGGCCACCCGCAACATCACCCCCCGGGTGGTGTTCATGGAGGCGTCGGACGACATGTTGGTGCGCCGCTACGAACAGAATCGGCGTAGCCACCCGCTGCAGGGCCAGCAGACGCTGGCCGAGGGCATCGCCGCCGAGCGAAAAATGCTGGCGCCGGTGCGCGCCAACGCGGACCTGATCATCGACACCTCGACCCTGTCGGTACGGGGCTTGCGGGAAAGCATCGAGCGCGCGTTCGGCAGCGACGGCGGCGCGACCACCAGCGTTACCGTCGAATCCTTCGGCTTCAAATACGGGCTGCCGATGGACGCCGACATGGTGATGGACGTGCGTTTCCTGCCCAACCCACACTGGGTGGACGAGCTGCGGCCACTCACCGGCCAACACCCCGCGGTGCGTGATTATGTGCTGGAGCAACCCGGCGCGGCCGAGTTCCTCGGGACTTACCATCGGCTGTTGTCGCTGGTCGTCGAGGGCTACCGGAGGGAGGGGAAGCGCTACATGACGGTTGCCGTCGGCTGCACCGGCGGCAAGCATCGCAGTGTGGCGATCGCCGAAGCGCTCATGCGGCTGCTCGGCTCCGATTCGCGACTATCGGTACGGGTGCTGCACCGGGATCTGGGTCGCGAATGAACACGCCAGGCAGCCCGCATTCAAGCCACAGCATCGTCGCTCTGGGCGGCGGACACGGGTTGTATGCGACCTTGTCGGCGGCGCGCCGGCTGACTCCGTACGTCACCGCGATCGTGACCGTCGCCGACGACGGTGGTTCCTCTGGCCGGCTGCGCAGCGAACTCGACGTGGTGCCACCCGGAGACTTGCGAATGGCGTTGGCGGCCTTGGCATCCGATAGCCCGCACGGGCGATTGTGGGCGACCATTCTGCAGCATCGATTCGGCGGCGACGGCGCCCTGGCCGGACATCCGATCGGCAACCTGATTCTTGCCGGTCTGTCGGAGGTGCTGGCCGATCCGGTTGCCGCGCTCGACGAACTCGGACGCGTCCTGGGCGTCAAGGGCAGGGTGTTGCCGATGTGCCCGATCGCGTTGCAGATCGAGGCTGACGTCTCCGGCCTAGAGTCCGACCCGCGAATGTTTCGCCTGATCCGCGGGCAGGTTGCGATCGCCACCACGCCGGGAAAGGTGCGGCGGGTGCGGTTGCTGCCCCCGGACCCGCCGGCGACCCGGCAGGCTGTCGACGCCATCATGGCAGCGGACCTGGTGGTCCTGGGGCCCGGCTCGTGGTTCACCAGCGTGATCCCGCATGTGCTGGTGCCCGGACTGCTCACGGCGCTGCAGACCACCACCGCGCAGCGGGCGCTGGTGCTGAACCTAGTGGCCGAGCCGGGGGAGACGGCGGGCTTTTCGGTGGAGCGTCACTTGCACGTGCTGGCCCAGCACGCTCCCGGGTTCACCGTGCACGACATCATCATCGACGCCGAACGGGTGCCGAGCGAACGCGAGCGCGACCAACTGCGCCGCACCGCGACGCTGCTACAGGCCGAGGTGCACTTCGCCGACGTTGCCAGACCTGGTACACCTTTACATGACCCGGGGAAGCTGGCGGCCGTCCTCGACGCGGTGCGGGCGCGGGACCGGGGCCCGGCGGCGACTCCGGTGACCACACAGGAGATACCGATCGAGGGTGGACGTCGACAGACCGGCGTGCACGGCGCTGGGCGGCAACGGACCGAGGGGTGACGACGCGTGGCGATGACGACCGAAGTCAAGGACGAGTTGAGTCGTCTGGTGGTCAAATCGGTCAGTGCGCGGCGAGCTGAGGTCACCTCCCTGCTGCGGTTCGCCGGCGGCTTGCACATCGTGGGCGGCCGCGTGGTCGTCGAAGCGGAGGTGGACCTGGGCAGCATCGCCCGGCGGCTGCGCAAGGACATCTTCGAACTGTATGGCTACAACGCGGTGGTGCACGTGTTGTCGGCCAGCGGTATTCGCAAAAACACCCGATACGTGCTGCGGGTGGCCAACGACGGCGAGGCGCTGGCTCGCCAGACCGGGTTGCTGGATGTGCGCGGGCGCCCGGTGCGCGGCCTGCCGGCGCAGGTGGTCGGGGGCAGTGTCGCCGACGCCGAAGCCGCTTGGCGCGGAGCCTTTTTGGCACACGGATCGCTGACCGAGCCAGGACGCTCGTCGGCGCTGGAGGTGAGCTGTCCCGGCCCGGAGGCCGCGCTCGCGCTGGTAGGTGCGGCACGTCGGCTCGGGGTCAGCGCGAAGGCCCGCGAGGTGCGCGGCGCCGACCGGGTGGTGGTGCGCGACGGCGAGGCGATCGGTGCATTGCTGACCCGAATGGGAGCGCAGGACACCCGGCTGGTGTGGGAGGAGCGCCGGATGCGTCGCGAAGTGCGCGCGACGGCCAACCGGCTGGCCAACTTCGACGATGCCAATCTGCGCCGCTCGGCCCGGGCGGCGGTCGCAGCGGCGGCGCGGGTGGAGCGTGCGCTGGAGATCCTCGGCGACACCGTGCCCGACCATCTGGCCGCGGCCGGCAAACTGCGGGTCCAGCATCGGCAGGCGTCGCTGGAGGAGCTGGGCCGCCTCGCCGAGCCACCGATGACCAAAGATGCTGTGGCAGGCCGGATCCGGCGATTGCTGTCGATGGCCGACCGCAAGGCGAAGGTTGACGGGATTCCGGATACCGAGTCGGCAGTGACGCCGGATTTGCTCGAGGACGCCTGACCGGCCGGCCGGCGCGATGTGAGATTTTCGTGAGAGCTGGCCCCGCCCGCTAGCTGCGGGCTATGGTCGCGGAATGAAGCGGCTCTCGAGTGTTGATGCGGCGTTTTGGTCTGCGGAAACCGCAGGCTGGCACATGCATGTGGGTGCCCTGGCGATCTGCGATCCCAGTGACGCGCCCGACTACAGCTTTCAGCGGCTCCGCGAACTGCTCGTCGAGCGATTGCCGGAGCTGCCGCAATTGCGGTGGAAGGTCACCGGCGCCCCGCTGGGCCTGGACCGGCCCTGGTTCGTCGAGGACGAGGACCTCGACATCGACTTCCACGTCCGTCGTATCGGCGTTCCCGCTCCAGGTGGGCGGCGAGAACTCGAGGAGCTCGTCGGCCGGCTCATGTCCTACAAACTGGACCGCTCCCGGCCGCTGTGGGAACTGTGGGTCATCGAGGGTGTCGAGGGCGGCCGGATCGCGACGCTGACCAAGATGCACCACGCCATCGTCGACGGCGTCTCCGGGGCAGGTCTGGGCGAAATCCTCTTGGACGTCACACCGGAACCACGGGCGCCGCAACAGGAAACGGTTGGGTTCGTGGGATTCCAGGTTCCCGGGCTGGAGCGGCGTGCAGTCAGCGCGCTGATCAACGTCGGCATCATGACGCCGTTCCGCATCGCCAGGCTGGTCGAGCAGACCGTGCGCCAGCAGATCGCGGCTTTGGGTGTGCGCACCAAGCCACCGCGCTACTTCGACGCCCCCAAGACCCGGTTCAACGCGTCGGTGTCGCCGCACCGGCGCATTACCGGCGCGCGGGTCGAACTGGCCCGGGCCAAAGCCGTCAAGGACACTTTCGGTGTCAAGCTCAACGACGTCGTCCTCGCGCTGGTGGCGGGGGCGGCCCGGGAATACCTGCAAAAGCATGACGAATTGCCCACCAAGCCGCTGATCGCGCAGATCCCCGTCTCCACCCGCACCGACGAGACGAAATCCGATGTGGGCAACCAGATCAGCTCGATGACGGCCTCGCTGGCAACCCATATCGAGGACCCCGCCGAGCGGCTCAAGTCGATCCACGAAAGTACCCAGAGCGCCAAGGAAATGGCCAAGGCGCTCTCGGCGCATCAGATCATGGGTCTGACCGAGACCACACCACCGGGGCTGCTGCAGCTGGCCGCCCGCGCATATACGGTCACAGGTCTGTCGCACAACCTGGCGCCGATCAACCTGGTCGTCTCCAACGTCCCCGGTCCGCAGTTCCCGCTGTACATGGCCGGCGCCAAACTGGATTCGCTGGTTCCGTTGGGGCCACCGGTGATGGACGTCGCCCTCAACGTCACCTGCTTCTCCTACATGGAGTACCTGGACTTCGGATTTGTGACGACACCGGAAGTGGCCAACGACATCGACCAGATGGCCGACGCCATCCAACCCGCGCTGACCGAACTCGAGCACGCCGCGGGCTTGCGATGACGGTGTTGTCGCCTCGTTAGCCGTAGGGCGACAGCGGCTGGTCAGTCGTGGGTGGCCGTCCTTCGCAACTGGGATGCGGCCGCGAGGCGATGTACCCGGAGTCTGCCCGGCGGTGTACGGGTCGGGTAGCTCGGTGACCGTCGATGAGCGGCAATCAGGCGTCGAGCCAGAAGATCTGACAGTGACTTCCAGGATGCTTCCCGAGCCGATGGTTGGCTCGGTCATCTTGCGGGTTGCCTGTTCGGCGTTCGGATGCTTCCGCGACGCCACAATGCGTCTGATCTTCAATATGCTCGAGCACTGCCTGTGACTCGCTGGCGCCCGCTCTTTCGCTCGAACCTGTTGCGGTGGAAGGGGTTCGGGAGAACCTGCCGGGTCGACTGTGATGCCGCCATATCGAGTTTGCGATGACGGCTTTGAGTGTGCGTAGAGGGTTTTGAGTGTGCGCAGAGGTATTTGAGTGTGCGCAGAGGGTGGGAATTTCGCGCTGGGACCGCCCTGGCGGCACACTCGGCGCCAGGAGCGCACACTCGGCGCCATGAACGCACACTCGGCGCCAGGAGCGCACACTCGGCGCCATGAACGCACAGTCGGCGCCAGGAGCGCACACTCGGCGCCAGGAGCGCACACTCGGCGCCAGGAGCGCACACTCGGCGCCAGGAGCGCACACTCGGCGCCCCCGGATTTCATCTCCCGCACCGCAGCCCCCGAACCTTAGCGCCGACGAAATTCGGTGCCCACGTTGGCTAAATGTCGGACCCCCGCAACTACCGCACGCCTGGCCCGTTCGTCACATAGACCCAGGACAGGAACCGGGCTACCGCCTCGGCCGCCTGATGTGCGCGCGGGGAACCGAAGATGTCGAAAGCGTGTTGAGCATTGGGCAATTCGGCGTAAGCGACCGGGGACTTCGAGACTCCGCGCAATTCGTCGACGAATTCCCGGGCTTCCACGACCGGGATGAGGGAGTCGTCGGTGCCGTGCAGCACAAAGAAAGGCGGCGCGTCGGCGCGCACGTGATGAATCGGCGAGGCATCGACGAATATTTGCCGATGCTCGCTGAATTTGCGCTTCACCACAAATCTTTCGAGCAGCCCGATGAATTCGGGTCGCCCGGCTGCGTCGGTGGAATACCAGTCGTAGCGCCCGTAGAAGGGAACCGCTGCGACCACCGAGGTGTCGGCATGTTCGAAACCGGGCTGGAACCGGGGTTCATTGGGCGTCAGTGCCGCCAGGGCCGACAGGTGTCCGCCGGCCGAACCTCCGCTGATCGCAACGAAGTCCGGATCGCCGCCGTAGGCCGCGATATTCTCCTTGACCCACGCCAGCGCACGTTTCACGTCGACGATGTGCGCCGGCCAGGTATGCAGCGGAGAGACCCGGTAGTTCAACGACACGCAGACCCAGCCCCGCGAAACCAGATGGGCCATCAAGGGATACGCCTGCGGCCGGCGCCAGCCCATCACCCACGCGCCGCCGGGCACCTGCACCAGCACCGGCGCCTTGCCGTCACGGGGCAGGTCGCGGCGGCGCCAGATGTCGGCCAGGTTGGCGCGCCGATGCGGGCCGTACGCCACGATGTTGGTCTTCTCGACATAACGCCGGCGCGCCACGGTGGTACGCAGTGGCAGGTTACGCCGGCCCCGGCGCGTCGGCTCGGTCGGCAGCGCGGCGAGTTCGCCGGCGTAGTCGGGTCCGAGCCCTTCGCTCAGCCCCGCTTCCAGCACCGGGCCCGGAGTCGTGATGCCGCGATAGCGGATCACCCCCAAGATGGCCCACGCCGCAACGGTCAACGCCAACGCCGTCTTTCCCTTCGGCCCGGCGAAATCGCCGCGGCGGCCGCGGCGTACCGCGTCGAGCACCGAGACGCTCAGATACATTCCCGGCACCTCCGATGCCGGCCAGCCGAACCAGAACACCAGGGCCGAGGCGTAGGGGTGGCGGGTGATCGGCTGTAATCCGTTGGCGGCGTTGACCAGTTCGACGGCTCCGCGGGTCAGCGGCCGGGGACGGCGCGCCAGCCTCAGCAGTCGCTCCCCTCTCACGAGCCGCGCACCTTGGACTGCAGTTCGGCGCGCAGGATTTTGCCGGTGCTGCCGCGCGGCAGCTCGTCGAGAACCGTGATTTCACGCGGCACCTTGTAGTTGGCCAGGTTGTCGCGCACATGCTGTTTGAGGGCCTCGGGGGCCGCGCCCCTATCGAGATGAGCGTCGGGCGCCAGCACCACGAACGCCGCGAGCCGCTGGCCGTACTGCTCGTCGTCCACGCCGATCACCGCGGCTTCGGCCACCTCGGGATGGGCGGCCAGCGTTTTCTCCACCTCGATCGGGTAGACGTTCTCGCCGCCGGAGACGATCATCTCGTCGTCGCGGCCGACCACGAACAGCCGTCCGTTCTGATCGAGGTAGCCGACGTCGCCGGAGGACATGAACCCGGCATGGAAGTCCTTCGTGGTGCCGGAGGTGTAGCCGTCGAATTGGCTCTCGTTGCGGACATAGATGCTGCCGACCTCGCCGACCGGCAGCTCGTTGAATTCCGGGTCCAGGATGCGGATTTCGGTGCCCTCAGCGGGTTTGCCCGCGGTGTCGGGGGCGGCGCGCAAGTCGGCGGGCGTCGCGGTCGCGATCATGCCGGCCTCGGTGGCGTTGTAGTTGTTGTAGATCACGTCACCGAACTGGTTCATGAAGGCGATGACGACATCGGGGCGCATCCGTGAGCCCGACGCCGCGGCGAAGCGTAACGACCGGCCGCTGTAGCGACGACGCACCTCGGCGGGCAGCTCCATGATCCGGTCGAACATCACCGGCACCACCGCCAGACCCGTTGCCTGGTGGCGGTCGACGAGGTCCAGCGTGGCCTCCGCATCGAACTTGCGCCGGGTGATGATCGTGCACGCCAGGGACGCGGCCAGCACCAGCTGCGAGAAACCCCAGGCGTGGAACATCGGCGCCACGATCACGATGGGTTCCTCGGCGCGCCACGGCGTGCGGTCCAGGACCGCCTTCAGCGTGCGGACTCCGCCACTTCCACCGGAATGCGTTGCGCCCTTGGGTGTTCCGGTGGTGCCAGACGTCAGCAGGATCAACTTGCCTTTGGTGCCGGGACGCCGAGGCTGCTTCCCGGAATGCGCGGCGATGAGTTTTTCGACGGTCAGCTCGTGCTGGTTGTCGGTCCATGCCACGATGCGAGTGGCTTCCGGCTTGTCCGCGAAGGCGCGATCCACCGTCGCGGTGAACTCTTCGTCGTAAATCACGGTGTCGACGTTCTCCCGGCTCACCACGTCGGCCAGCGCGGGACCGGCGAACGACGTGTTGAGCAGCAAGGTGTGGGCGCCGATCCGGTTGGTCGCTATCAGAGCCTCGACGAACCCGCGATGGTTGCGGCACATGATGCCGACGACTTTCGGGGGACCGGCCGGCAAGTCCTGCAGCGCGGCGGCCAGGGCGCTGCTGCGCTCGTCGAGCTGCCGCCAGGTGAGCGTGCCGAGTTCGTCGATCAGCCCCGGGCGGTCCGGGCAGCGCTGCGCCGCACCGGCGAAACCCGCGGTGAATCCCATCCCTTCGCGACGCATCGCGGCAGCAATCTTGAGGTAACGGTCAGGCCGCATCGGCGCGATCAGCCCGGCACGCCCCATCGTCGTGATCAGACCGAGAGCCTCGTTGACGCGAGATGCCATGGCTCAGCCCAGAATCGGGAAGCGACGGGTGGCTGCGAGCTTGTCGAGGGCTTCCTGCATCACCGACCGCACATACTCGTCGACCTCGTCGATGTCGGGGTCCTCGCCGAAACGTGCCGTGATGTCGATCGGATCCAGCACCTCGGTGACAATTTTGGTCGGTAGCGGCAGGTTGGGCGGAATCGCGGCGCTGAACCCGAACGGAAAACCGAACGAGAGCGGCAGGATGTCGCTGCGCAGCAGCCGCTTTAGTCCGAGGTGCTCGGCCAGCCAGGTGCCGCGCGACAGGTAGAGCTGCGTCTCCTGACCACCGATGGACACCGCCGGCACGATGGGCACGCCGGCTTCGATCGCGGTGCTGACGTATCCTTTGCGACCGTTGAAGTCGATGACGTTCTCGGCGAACGTGGGCCGGTACGCGTCGTAGTCACCGCCCGGAAACACGATCACCACGCCACCGGAGCGCAGTGCCTTGGCCGCGTTGTCCCGGCTGGCCCGGATGTAGCCGGTGCGCCGGAACAGCGACCCGGTCAGCCCCATGAACAGAATGTCGTGGCTCAGCGTGTAAACGGGCCGGTCGTAGCCGAACTTGTCGTAGAAATCGATGCTGAAGATGGGAACGTCCATCGGGAACATTCCGCCCGAGTGGTTGCCGACCACCAGCGCTCCGCCGGGCGGAAAAGAATCGAGGCCATGCACTTCGCACCGGAAGTACGTCTTCAAGATCGGGCGCATGACACTCATCAACCGCTTGGTCAAGCCGGGATCCCACTTGTCGATCTCGGGATCTCCGATGTCTGGGCTGTCGGTGCTCACGTTCCTCCCTCGAGGCTGTCTCTGGGCTGCGTTGCCGTCGAGTCCCTCGATGGTAGCGACCGATGTCGGTCCGGCGCGCCGGCATGGGCGGCGAAACGGCTCCGCTCTTGTCCGTGGCCGGGCACAGTGTTCATGTGAACCCGGCCTCCGGCCGGGCAATGACCAGCGGAGCCCAACCCAGGAGGGACGTAGAGTGGCCCAGGTCGGTGGCGGGGTCGGCGGCAGCCCCATTTCGGTGATCGCCCGGCAGATGGACACGATTCGCGACCAGTTCATCGTGGAGGTGTTCGACACCATGAAAAGCGAAATCCAGGGGCTCGACTACGACAGCCGGATGATGGACATGTGGCAGGCCAGTATCACCGAGAACTACGTCGCAGCCGTTCATTACCTGGAACGGGACGCGCCGACATCGTTGCTCGAAGCGCCACCCGCCGCACTGGCCTACGCGCGGGCAGCGGCTCAGCGCGATGTGCCGCTGGCGCCGTTGGTTCGAGCGCATCGGCTCGGCCATGCACGCTTTCTCGAGGTCGCGATGCGGTATGTGTCGCTCCTGGAACCCGCACAGCGAGTGCCGACCATCACCGAGTTGGTGAATCGTTCCTCGCGAATCGTTGACCTGGTGGCCGACCAGATGATCGTCGCCTACGAAGAGGAACACGAACGGTGGCTGAGCCGCCACGGTGGCCTGCGGCAGCAGTCGGTCAGCGAGTTGCTGGCCGGTACCCCGGTGGACGTGCAGCGCGCCGAGAAGTTGTTGCGGTACCGCCTGGACGGGATGCACGTCGCCGCGGTGGTATGGGTGGATGCGGCGGTGCCGGCCGGTGACGTGATGGCCGTGTTCGAGCAGGTCCGTTGCCTGGTAGCTGCCGAGCTGGGCTTGGTGGGTGGCTCCTTGCTGGTGCCGACCGACGAACGGGAGGCGCGGCTGTGGTTTTCGGTCTGGGACGACCGCGCCGGTGATCCGTCGCGGCTGCGCGCTGCATTCGAGTCGGCCGGCATCCGAGCACGGCTGGCCTACGGCCAGGCGGCAGACGGGCTTCGCGGTTTCCGCGCATCGCTGAAACAGGCCCAGTTGGTGAAAGCGGTGGTCCGTGCCGGCGGAGCCCGCCGCAGCGCCCGGGTTGTCTGCTACGACGACGTGGCGCCGATAGCGTTGATGGCCGCCGACGTGGATGCGTTGCGGTGCTACGTCGCAGAGGTACTGGGCGAGCTCAGCGTGGACAACGAGCGTAATGAGTGGCTACGCGAGACACTGCGCGAGTTCTTGGTGCGCAATCGCAGTTATGTCACGACAGCCGAAGCGATGCTCTTGCACCGCAACACCATTCAGTATCGGGTCGCTCAGGCGATGGAGTTGTGCGCAGGCAGCTTCGACGATCCCGATGCCGTGTTCAGGGTGCAGGTCGCGTTGGAGATCTGCCGGTGGATGGCTCCGGCGGTGCTAGCTGCACCAAAGTAAGGGCGGGATTCATGTTGTGGTTGTCAGACGCAGCAGGAGACGGTGTCACCACCGGTAGCCGGTGGCTCGGGCCGCAACGGCTCAGCCCCGGGTGGCGGTGCGAACCTCGATGTGCCCGTTGGTTTCCCGCACATCCAACTGGGGCTGGCCGGTGGTGGCAGGGCCGCGCACCAGCGTTCCGTCGCGAACGTCGAACTGCGACCCGTGGCATGGGCAGGTGATCACCGCGCCGTCCAGCTCGCCCTCGCTCAGCAGACATCCGCGATGGCTACAGCGGTTGTGAATGGCATAGAGCCCGCCGTTGTGGCGCACCAGCAGTACCGGCGCGTCCTCGGCAACAGTGCCGTGCAGTTGTCCGTCACGAAGCTCGGTGCTGTCAAGCACCGCCGTCCACTGCGGCGGACCGGGGTCGAACGCTGTCTGGTTGACACCGATCCCGCGCATATATGACATATGGCCGCCCAGGTATCCGCTGAACCCAAGTACGGTGGCCCCGGCGAACGCGAGCAGCATGCCGGATAGCCTCCGATCGCGCCGACGGGCTCTCAACGAGGCGGTGTAGAGCAGCAGTGCCACGCTGTTCAGTTCGGCATGGACCAGACCGACGCGGCGTACCCGTTCGTCGGAAAGTTCGGTGTCGGCCCAGTCGCTGATGCCGGTGAGCGCGGTGGGTAACGTCGCGGTAATGCCCACGCTGATCAGCCGCCGTGCGGCCGTCCCGCCGGAGTGGGGCGCGATCACATCCAGCAGCGACGCCGACAGGAACGAGCCGATGACCACGTCGGTCAACGGCGGATGGACCGGATGACCGAGCCACGTTCCGCTGATCGCTTGTTTCAATCTCGGCTGGGCCAGTAGCTGACGAACTCTCTTGGCGATCGACTGCGCCGGGGCGTCCAGCACTCGGGCTCGTTCAAACGCATCGACCAACGGTCGGGGGGGTGTGTAGGCGGGCATCCTCTGGCAGTACCCCACCCGGGCAACTTGAATCCGGTCGTCCGAGGATTCGCCGATCCAGTTCGGCCCTTGGGTGGCCAGGCCTGGGGCAGGAGAACTCATCCCCGATCCGTCCAGCCTCCGGCTCCAGCGCTTCGTGGCATGCCCCTTAGAACGTATGTAAACACCTTATGCTGCAGCGTGTTTGAGGTAGGAGGGCGAGAAATTCGGGCGACCCAGCCGGGTAGCGGGCCCGGCGGGGTGGTTACGACGCGAAGTCCTTTCATGCTGCGCGCACCAAAGTGATCTTGAGCTTCGGTGCGCGCGCATATGGTGTCCATCCGCCGTGGGCCTCTAGCGTATGCGCACGTCAATTCGTAAGACCACGTGAAAGAAGCTGAAAGCGCGGGTCGTGGTTTCTTGAGACCGCGACGAATTGCCCGAAGCGGCGGTGGGCAACCGTCCGTGCGCGTTGAGGGGTCGCGCATGGCTGAGCCCGAGCCGGCCGAGGCAGCCGCGCCCGGCCGAGCGCTAGCCCGAAGTTACGGGGCCGGGTCCGCCAGAGGGGGGCGGACCCGGCGGGCGCCGGCCGGGTTGGGCCGGTTTCGGCCGGTTTCGGGGTAGTCGCGTGACTCGTTAGCTACCATCCAGCCACCGCGGGGCGGCGCCGATGCCGACCAAACGGGCACGGGAGGGTGGTAGTGGCGGGAATGTCGTTTCTGGTGGCCGAGCCGGACATGATGGCGTCGGCGGCCTCGGATGTGGCCCGCATCGGTGCGGCGATCAGCGCGGCCAACGACGCGGCAGCAGCCACCACCACACAGCTGCTCGCCGCGGGCGCCGATGAGGTGTCGCAGGGGATCGCCGCGCTGTTCGGCGCGTTCGCGCGGGACTATCAGGCCGTCAGCGCCCAGATCGCGGCGTATCACGACCACGTTGTGCGGGCGCTCGGCGCGGGGGCGGAGGCATACACCGGCGCCGAAGCCGCCAATCGCACGCTGTTGCAGCCGTTGCCGAACCGGACCGTCGGGGCGCCGGGCGGGGGCGGGCCGACTGTGCTGATCATGGGTCCGACCGGAAATCCGGGACCGTCGTTTCGCTATTTGCAGCAGGTCTACAACCTCTACATCCGCCCCTTCTACCCCGGCTCACCGGTATTGGGTGTGACCACGCCGGAGCAGTTCCAGCCGTTCACCGGAATCCCCAGCCTGACCTTTGACGAATCGGTGGCTGCGGGTGCCGCCGATCTACACGCCGCGATCATGGCCCAGCACGCCGCGGGACACGACGTGGTGGTCCTGGGCTTCTCCCAGAGCGCTTCGGTGGCCACCGCCGAAATGCGTTACCTGGCAAGCCTGCCGGCCGACCTACGGCCCGGCCCCGACCAGCTGTCCTTCGTGCTGCTCGGTGATCCCAACAATCCCAACGGTGGCTTACTCGCCCGTTTTCCGGGGCTTTTCGTGCAGCCGATGGGTCTCACGTTCAGCGGTGCGACACCGAGCAACCTCTACCCGACGACCGTGTACACGCGCCAATACGACGGCTTTGCCGACTTCCCCCAGTACCCGCTCAACATTCCCGCCGACCTCAACGCGCTGTTGGGTATCTATTACGCGCACGGCACCTATCAGGAGCTGACCCCGGCTCAGGTCGCGGCGGGTGTGGTTCAGCCGGTGTCCCCGGCCGACGTCTACACCACCTATATGTTGCTGCCCAGCGAGCATCTGCCGCTGTTGGAGCCGCTGCGCGGAATTGTGCCCGCGCCGCTGCTGGATCTCGTCGAGCCGGACCTGCGGGTGATCATCGAATTGGGTTACGACCGAACCGGATACGCCGACGTGCCCACCCCCGCCGGGCTTTTCCCGACCGATATCGACGCGCTCACCCTCGCCGGTGACCTTGCCGACTCGACCGCGCACGGCATCGACCATGCGCTTGCCGATGTCGGCTTGCCGCCGCTACCGAAGGTGGCGATCCCGAATTTGCCGCTGCCGCAGCCTCCGTCGGTGCCGGCGCCGGCCATACCAGCCGCACTTCCGGTACCGCCACAGATCGGCGACGCCATCGACGGGCCGCTGGATCACCTGCCCGGCTTACTCGACACCGTCATCAACGACACACTCGATCCGGCCATCACCTCGGCGATCTACCAGGCGGGCGATTCGCTCCTCGGCGCCGCGGTCAGCCAGGGCGCGTCTCCGCAGCTCATCAATGCGATCGTCGTCGCCCAGCAGATGATGCCGGTTCTGGTGGAGGGTCCCGGCTATTTCGTGACCGCCGATGCCCAGTACCTGGCGGACGGCATCGGGGATTTGGCCGCCGGCGACCTCAACGGGTTCAGCCAAAACATGCAACTCATCCCGGCCACCAATGTCACCCTGGGCGTATTCGGCGCGGGAATCGCCGGGGTGGCCATTGCGGCGATCTTGAGCGGTCAGCCGTTTCCGACCTGATCCGTATCGCCGACGACTCCGAATATCCGGGTGTGAAGGCGACGATCACGGAAAGACCGGCACGACGGTCTCGCCAGATGACCGGCGGTGGTGCGAACATTTATGTCAGAGGCACCGAGGGGGCCAACGATGCGCAGGACCGACCACCGAATTGTACGATGCCGATTCACCCTGCGCGTCAATTGATTTCACGCTGAACCAATCAGGAAGGCCGCCATGGGTTTCATGTCACCGGAGCTTCCGGACGCCGACCCCGCCACCTGGCAGACCCTGCCACGGGCAACGAGGCTGCAAATCGTCACCCGGCATTGGGTCGAGCACGGCTTCGGAACCCCGTACGCCGCGTACCTGCTGTATCTGTTCAAGATCGGCGTGTACATCGCCGCGCCCGCGGCGATTATCTCGCTCACGCCCGGGCTGGGCGGGCTGGGTCACATCGCCGACTGGTGGACCCAACCGATCGTGTACCAGAAGGTCATCATCTTCACGCTGCTGTTCGAGGTGATGGGCTTTGGCTGCGGCTCCGGCCCGCTGACCGGCCGCTTCCTGCCGCCCGTCGGCGGATTCCTATATTGGTTGCGGCCCAAGACCATTCGACTGCCCGCCTGGCCGGACAAAGTCCCGTTCACCCGCGGCGACAGCCGTACCCTCGTCGACGTCATCCTCTACGCCGTCGTGTTGGCAGGTGGGGTGTGGGCACTGGTGTCCCCGGGACACGGCGGACCGGTGACCGGGGCCGGCGACGTCGGCTTGATCGACCCGGTGCTGGTGATCCCGACGATCGTGGCCCTGGCGCTGCTGGGTCTGCGCGACAAGACGATCTTCCTCGCGGCCCGCGGTGAACACTATTGGCTGAAGCTGTTCGTGTTCTTCTTCCCGTTCACCGATCAGATCGCAGCGTTCAAGCTCATCATGCTCGCGCTGTGGTGGGGCGCGGCGACGTCCAAGCTCAACCACCACTTCCCGTACGTCGTCTCGGTGATGACGAGCAATAACGCGCTACTGCGCAGCAGGCTGTTCAACTGGCTCAAACACCTGCTTTATCTGGACCCGGTCAATGACCTGCGCCCGTCCTGGCTGCCCAAGCTGATGGCCCATGTCGGGGGGACCACCGCGGAATTCCTGGTCCCCGGGGTGCTGGTCTTCGTCGCCGACGGCCATCCCTGGCGATGGTTCCTCATCGGGTTCATGGTGATCTTCCACCTCAACATCCTGTCCAACCTTCCGATGGGGGTGCCGTTGGAGTGGAACGTGTTCTTCATCTTTTCGCTGTTCTATCTGTTCGGGCACTACGGCGCGATCCAGGCAACCGGCCTGCAGTCACCTCTGCTGCTGGCCATCGTGCTCGCCGCGGTGGCCGTGGCCGTTGCGGGAAACCTTTTCCCCGAAAAGATTTCGTTCCTGCCGGCGATGCGTTACTACGCCGGCAACTGGGCCACCAGCGTGTGGTGCTTCCGTCCCGGGGCCGAGGAGAAGCTCGAGGCCAACGTCGTCAAAAGCTCCGCGCTGGTGGTCAACCAGCTGACCAGGCTCTACGGCGCCGACAGCGCGGAAATCATGATGGACAAGACCGCGGCATTCCGGGCGATGCATACTCACGGCAGAGCGCTCAACGGTCTGGTTTCTCGTGCTGTGGGGGGCGACGTCGACGAAACCGACTACCGCGTGCGTGAGGGCGAGCTGATTGCCGGGCCGCTGGTCGGCTGGAATTTCGGCGAGGGCCACCTGCACAACGAGCAACTGCTGGCCGCGGTGCAGCGGCGGTGCAATTTCGAGGCGGGTGACATCCGCGTCGTCATCCTCGAGGGCCAACCGATCCACGTCCAAAAGCAGTGGTACCGCATTGTCGACGCCAAAGCCGGTGTGCTCGAGACCGGCTATGTCGAGGTCAAGGACATGCTGTCGCGTCAACCGTGGCCGGAAGCCGGCGACGAATTCCCCGTCCACGTCACGACTCAGCGCGCTGTGCCAGGTACGCCGTAACGGTCGCGGTCAGCCGGGGGCACCGGCAGCCGGCGCATCCCTTCCGAGGAGCGCGGTCACCGCCAGCGCCGCCTTTGCCGCGTCGTGTTGTTCGCCGGTGATGATGTCGGAGTAGAGGAAGGACTCGACGATCCGCACGATGAGGTATGCCAGGTCGTGTGGCGGTAACGGTGCCCGCAGCTGTGTGCGCGTGATCTCTTCGCGGAGCAGGGTTTCGACGGCCGCGACCAGCCGCGCCTGGACCGTACTGGCATGTGTGGTCAGGATCCGCAGCGCCCGTTCCGGTTCTCGCCGCAGAAACTCGCGGAAGTACTCCGCCTCGTCCAGCAGCGCCACAAAGCTGCCGATGATGGCCGAGATGCGCTCGCCGCCGGACCCGGGCGCGTTCTCGACGGCTAGTGCCAGCGTGCGTTCGGCCAGTGACCAGAGAATCTCGGCCAGCAGTTCATCGCGGCTGCCGACCCAGCGGAACAAGGTGGCCCGGTTCACGCCCAGTTCGGCGGCCAGTTCCTGCATCTCGATCCGCCGACCGGCCATGAACCACCGGCGGGCGATGCGGAAGGCCGTCATGGCATCGGGGCGGCGGTCCGTCGCCGCCAGCAGTCGAGCCAGCTGCGTTTCGCCGATGTCGCACCTCCTGGCCTCGGTGAACCACGTCAGGCAACCGATGCCTCACTTCTGCGACAGATTATCAGATGTTGCATCGGGGGTCGTCGGTTCCTTGGCGCCCGTCGGCCTCAAGCACCGTCGGTACGACGGCTATTAGTACTGGCCAGTGCTGACTCAGGCTGGCCTCAGTGAGATAAATCGCGTTTGGTTGCAGATATGCAACATATCTAGATAAGGTGCAACCGTGGTATTCATTCTGCTTACCGGAGTCCTGTGATGCGCATCCTCGACCGCTTCCGGCTCGACGGCCGGGCCGCGATCGTGACCGGGGCATCCAGCGGCCTCGGCGTCACGTTCGCCCAGGCCCTGGCCGAGGCCGGCGCCGATGTCGTACTCGGCGCACGGCGCGAGGACCGGCTGGCCGGCACCCGCGCGCTCGTCGAGGCGGCGGGGCGCAAGGCTCTCGCGGTGCGCACCGACGTCACCGATCCCGAGCAGTGCCGGGCCCTGGTGAACGCCGCGATCGACGCGTTCGGCCGGGTCGACATCCTGGTCAACAACGCCGGCGTCGGGACCGCGGTGCCCGCCACCCGCGAAACCCCGGATCAGTTCCGTTCCGTCGTCGAGCTCAACCTCAACGGTTGCTACTGGATGGCGCAGGCGTGTGCGCAGGTCATGAGGCCCGGCAGCTCGATCGTCAACATCAGCAGCGTGCTGGGCCTGACCTCCGCCGGATTGCCGCAGGCCGCCTACGCATCGTCCAAGGCCGGACTGATCGGTCTGACCCGCGACCTGGCCCAGCAGTGGACCGGGCGAAAGGGCATCCGGGTCAACGCGTTGGCGCCCGGCTTCTTCGAATCCGAGATGACCGACCAATTCCCCGCCGGTTACGTCGAGACCACGGTCATCCCACGCACCCTGATGGGCCGCGTCGGCCTGGCCGACGAACTGGCCGCCGCGCTGGTCTTCCTGGCCAGCGACGCCGCCAGCTACGTCACCGGTATCACGCTGCCCGTCGAAGGCGGCCTGCTCACCTCCTGACCGCACCGACTCAGAGAAAGGCAGTCATGAACGTCGGATCGCATCTGCGCAAACGGGCCGAGTTGAATCCCGCCCTGGAGGCACTCGTCGATGACACCGCCGGACGGCGGTTCACCTTTGCCGAACTCGACGAACGCGCCGATCGGGCTGCCCGGGTGCTGACCGGGCCGGGGCTTGGCAAGGGCGACCGGGTCGCCGTGCTGCTGCCCACCTGCCACCAGTTCGTCGAGGTGTTCTACGGCGCGGCCCGGGCCGGGCTGGTGGTCGTGCCATTGAACTGGCGGCTGGTCGCCAACGAGCTGGCGTTCATGCTGCGCGACTCGGGCGCGACGGTGCTGGTGTTCGACGCCGAATACGACGCCGTCGTCGCCGAGTTGCATGAGCGTGGCGGAAACGACGACGGCACACCGGTGACCCGCTGGCTGCGCGTCGGGGCCGACGGCCCGGCTTGGGCCGCCGACTTCGACGCGCTGGTGGATCAGGCAGCGCCGCAACCGGTTTCGGTCGTCGCCGACGGTGCCGACCCACTGTTCATCATGTACACCTCGGGCACCACCGGCCTGCCTAAGGGCGCGGTGCACACCCACGACAGCGTGCAGTGGTGCCTGCTGACGATGCTGGCCAGCGTCGATATGCGGTTCCGGGACCGCTACCTGATCTCGCTGCCGCTGTTTCACGTGGCCGCACTTGCCCCGCTGGTCGGTTGTGTCTACCGCGGTGCGACGATAGTCATGTTGCGTCAGTTCGACCCGAAGCGGATCTGGGAGGTGTTCCGCGACGAGCAGATCACCACTACCCTGGCCGTGCCGGCGATGCTGAACTTCATGCTGCCGACATATCAGCCCGAGCTGCGGGAGTCGTTGGCGCTGCGCTGGATCATGAGCGGGGCGTCCCCGGTGCCGCCGTCGCTGATCAAGTCCTACGCCGATCTCGGCTTCGAGGTGCATCAGGTTTACGGGCTCACCGAATCGTGCGGTCCGGGCTGCGTGATCGGCCCCGACGACGCGATGTCGCATATCGGGTCGACCGGTAAGGCGTTCTTTCACACCGACATTCGCATTGTCGACGAGCACGGCGTGGATGTGGCAAGTGGTGTTGCGGGTGAGATTTTGATTCGTGGGCGCCACATCATGGCCGGGTACTGGAACCGTCCCGAAGCGACGGCCGAGACCATCGTCGACGGCTGGCTGCACACCGGCGATATCGCCGTTCGTGACGCCGACGGTTTCGTTTACATCCAGGACCGGATCAAGGACATGATCATCTCCGGCGGCGAGAACGTCTACCCGGCCGAAATCGAAGACGTCCTGCTGTCGCACCCCGGTATCGCCGACGTCGCCGTGGTGGGCATCCCGTCGGCCAAATGGGGCGAGTCGCCGCTGGCGGTGGTAGTGCGCGCCGACCCGGAACTCGACGAGGCGGCGGTGCTGGTGCACTGCGAAGGCAAGCTAGCGCGCTACAAACTGCCCAAGCGGGCGGTGTTCGTCGATGCCATCCCGCGCACCCCCACTGGCAAGGCGCTCAAACGCGTCCTGCGCGAACAGTTTTCGGTAGCGGCGCCCGAGTAGCCAAGGAGTCACCCATGAAGCAACTCTCCGGTTTGGACGCAGCGTTCCTCTACCTGGAGACGCCGACGACGTTCGGCCACGTCACCGGCCTGATGATCTTCGAAAGGCCCAATCCCGACTACGACCCGTATGCGGCGGTGCACGCCAAGTTCGCCTCGCTGGTGGGCGAGCTCGAACCGTTGCGGCGACGCCTGGTCGAAGTGCCGTTCGGGCTCGACCATCCGTACTGGGTGTTCGACCCGAACTTCGACCTCGACTACCACATCCGCGAATTGCGGCTGGCCCGACCGGGTCTCGTGGATCAGCTGGCCGAGCAGGTGTGCCGGATCGTGGGGCGGCCGATGGACCGCACCCGGCCGCTGTGGGAGGTGTACGTCATCGACGGCCTGCAGGACGGACGTTGGGCGCTGCTGACCAAATATCACCACGCCACCATCGACGGGGCCTCCGGGCAACTGATGTTGCAGATCGTCACCGACACGCAGCCGGACGCGCCGCCGCCGGGGGAAGGCCCGTCGTGGGAACCCGAGGCGCTGCCGTCGACCGCCGAATTACTGCGCCGCACGGCAGCCCAACTCGCCCGCAACCCGTTCCGGGCGCTGCGGGTGCAGACCCGGATCGTCGGTCAGCTCGCCGACGCCGCGGGAATCCATAGCGTGAGCAGCGCGGCAGGCCGGGCCGGGGACGCGGTCAAATGGGTCGCCCAACTGGGCCTCAGAAATAGCGGCAACCGGCCGAGCATCTCGTTGCCCGCTGTCACGGCACCGCCGACACCGTGGAACAAGACGATCACCGGCCACCGCCGCTTTGCGATGCGCACCACCTCGCTGGACAACGTCAAGCGGCTCAAGGACGCCACCGGCAGCACCGTCAACGACATCGTCATGGCGATCTGCGCCGGCGGGCTGCGGGAGTATCTGCTGTCCCATGACGCACTGCCGGACCGCCCGCTGCGGGCGATGGTGCCGGTGTCGATCCGCACCGGCGACGAGGCGGACCCGTGGACCAACCGGGTGTCGGCGATCGTCGCCGAGTTGCCTACCGACTGTGCCGATCCGGTGGAACGGGTCGCCCGCTGCCGCAAGGCCATGCAGGACGCCAAACGCACGCACGAGCTGGTGCCGGCCGCCGAACTGGTCGACCTCAGCCGATACTCGCCGCCGGTGCTGTCCACTGCCGCGGTGCGGCTGGCGTCGCGGCTGCGGCTGGCCGACCGGGTGTCGCAGCCGTTCAACGTGGTGATCTCCAACGTGCCCGGGCCCCGCCAGCCGTTGTATTTCGCCGGCTCGAAGCTGTGTCACCAGTTCCCGGTGTCGATCGTCACCGACGGGCAGGGCCTCAATATCACCGTGGTGAGCTACCTGGACCGGCTCGACTTCGGCTTCATCGCCGACCGCGAGCTCGTCCCCGACGTGTGGGATCTCGCCGACATGCACGTCGCCGAGATCAGCCGGCTCTTCGAAGCCACCGGTGCGCAGTGGGCCCAGCCGCCGCAGCCGCCCTCCCCGCGCCGCGGCCCGGTCAAGCGTGCCCCGAAGCCGGCCAAGCCCGCAACCAAGAAGACGGCGAAGACAGCGACCAAGCCGGCATCGACAACGGGCCGCCGATAGATCGAACCGGCCTCGCCGGCCCGGCTCTGGTTGACAGTTAAGCTCGTCGAGGTGACGACTCAACGCACTTTGCGATGACCAACGCGATCGTCGTCGGTGCCGGACCCAACGGCCTGGCCGCAGCGATCCATCTCGCTCGCCACGGTCTCGACGTGCAGGTGCTCGAGGCTGGCGACACCATCGGCGGGGGAGCGCGTTCGGGTGAGCTGACGGTGCCCGGACTCATCCACGACCACTGTTCGGCGTTTCACCCGCTGGGTGTCGGTTCGCCGTTTTGGCAGGAGATCGACCTGCAGCGCTACGGGCTGACCTGGAAGTGGCCGCAGACCGATTGCGCGCATCCGCTCGATGACGGTAGCGCCGGCGTGCTGTTCCAGTCGATCGAGAAGACCGCGGCGCGGATGGGACCGGACGCCAGTCGCTGGCGACGCGCGGTAGGGGATCTGGCGGCCGGATTCGATGATTTGGCAAGCGATTTGCTCCGGCCGGTCATCAACGTGCCCCGACACCCGCTCCGTCTTGCCGCCTTTGGTCCGCGTGCGGCGCTGCCGGCGACCGTGATGGCGCGCTGGTTTCGTACCGAGCAGGCGCGGGCGCTGTTCGGCGGGGCGGCCGCGCACGTCTATACGCGTCTGGACCGGCCGCTGACGGCTTCGCTCGGTCTGATGATCCTGGCCAGTGGTCACCGCTACGGCTGGCCCGTCGCCCAGGGCGGATCGGGGTCGATCACGCGGGCACTGGGCGCGGCTTTGCAGGCTCTCGGCGGCGGAATCGCCACCGGCGTGACCGTTACCAGCCGCCGCGACATCCCGGATGCCGACATTGTCATGCTCAATCTGAGTCCCGCAGCCGTCCTGGAACTCTATGGCGATGTGATGCCGGCCCGAATCAAGTCGTCCTATCGGCGATATCGCGAAGGGTCGTCAGCCTTCAAGGTCGACTTCGCCGTCGAGGGTGACATTCCGTGGACGAATCCTGACTGTGGGCGCGCCGGCACTGTCCACCTAGGCGGCACCTTCGCCGAGATCGCGGACACGGAACGGCAACGCGCACAAGGCAAAATGGTGCAACGGCCGTTTGTTCTGGTGGGTCAGCAGTACCTGGCCGACCCGTCGCGCTCAGCGGGCAGCATCAACCCGGTCTGGGCCTATGCGCACGTGCCGTTCGGTTACACCGGCGACGCTACCGAGGCCGTCGTGGACCAGATCGAGCGGTTCGCTCCCGGTTTTCGTGACCGCATTATCGCCACCGTCAGCAAGTCCACCGCCGAATTGCAGGCCTACAACCGGAATTTCATCGGCGGCGACATCATCGGCGGTGCCAACGACGGGCTGCAGGTCATCTTCCGGCCGCGGATCGCCGTCGACCCGTATGTGATTGGGGTGCCTGGTGTCTACCTGTGTTCGCAGTCCGCGCCGCCGGGTGCCGGCATCCATGGACTGTGCGGGTACTACGCCGCAGAATCGGCCTTGCGGTGGCTGCGTAAGCGGCGCTGAAGTCCGGCGCCCAGGTGCGATCACCGTCGCGTGCCCTCGACCTGACTCGACAAAGCCCACGCAGGAATAGGAATCGTCTCTTCGGCCGCCGATGAGTTGGAATACGTTGTCGCGCAACACACTCGATTGCCTAGACGTCATTTCGCCGGCCACGGCCCGGGGTTACCGTAGTGTGTTGCGCTGGTTGGGACGCCCCGTCCATATTGCTGCTTAGCCACATCCGCAGCCCGTTGTTGAAGGCACTCTCGCCGTGCCCGCTCCGCGCGACCACCGCATTGGCAGCACAGCGCGACCGAAACTGACGCTCACAGCCGACTTGGCTCGAATACGGCGTCGGCGTTGCGGACGGGGGAGTTCAGCACCGCGATGCCGGCGGCGGTGGGGTCGGTGGCGGTGCGGGGTTGGTTGTGGTTTCGGGTGTCCGCGATGTGGTGGGTGGCCGGGTTGTGCGCCAATGTGTTTGGGTTTCGATGCGGTGCCGGTGGTGGCGCTGGTGGTGGTTGGGGTTGGAAGGGTTGGTACCACCAACAGTGGGCGCGTTCGCCGGTGGGTCCTGGGCAGGGCGCGACGGCGGGTGGGGGTTGGGTGGGTGGGCGCGCCAGCGATCCTGGGCGCAGTAATCGGCCGTCGGTGTCGGTGACGGTCAAAGCGTCAGCGGGTCCGGTGATGGTGATGACGCCGCGGTGGTGGCTGCGGTGGTGATATGGGCACAGCAGTACCAGGTTGGCCAGCTCGGTGGGGCCGCCGTCTTCCCAGTGGCGGAGGTGGTGGGCGTGCAGACCACGGGTGGCGCCACAGCCGGGAACCGCGCACGTGCGCTGGCGGTGCTCGAGCGCGCGGCGCAGCCGCCGGCTGATCAGGCGGGTGGTTCGGCCGGCGCCGATGAGCTGGCCGTTGCGTTGCAACCAGACTTCAGCGGTGGCATCACAGGTCAGGTATCGGCGTTCGGCCTCAGACAGCAGCGGGCCCAGATGCAGCGCCGCGGCGCGCTGTTCGACGTCGAGGTGTACCACCACGGTGGTGTGCTGTCCGTTGGGGGCGGCGGGTGGCCTCGGCGTCCCAGCCGGCCTCGACCAGGCGCAGAAACGCCTCAAGGGTGCCCGCCATCGGCGGCCGCTGATCTGCAGCGCCGTGGCCGGTGCCGTGGTCGTGTTTCCACTCGGCGATCAGCGCATCACGATGCGAGGCCAAGGCGGCGTCGAACTTCGCCGCGTCGGGGTGCGGCAGTGTGATCCGCCAACAGCTGAACTGCTCGTCGGAGGTCTTGGTGATCGAGGGCTGCGGTTGCGGCCGTAAATCGGGTTCGGGTCGCGGTTCGAGCTTGACCGCGGTGCGCAGCTGGTTGACCGTGGCCACCTGCGCCAGCTGCGCGTAGTGCTCATCGGATCCTTGGCCGGCCCGGGCGGCGATGACGCCGATTTGATCCAGCGACAGCCGGCCCTCCCGCATCCCCGCCGCGCAGCGTGGGAACTCCTGCAGCCGCCCGGCGATGGTGGTGATCGTGTGGGCGTTGGCCGGCGAGCAGCCCAGCTTCCAGGCCACCAACGCCGCCACCGACCGCGCCCCGGTGATCCCGCACAACTCGTCGCGATCGATCTCGGCCACGATGTCCACGATGCGCCCATCAATGGCGTTGCGCTGACCGGTCAACTCCGCCAGCTCCTCGACAACACCTCAAGACGCCCGGCAGGACTGACCACCACCGCATCCGCAGGTGCACTCGACGACATGACCTCATCATCGCAGCCACCACCGACAACTCCGGGCCGCCCGCTCCCCACGCCGCAAACAACAGCTCAACTCGCTGCAACCACCGCGAAATCCCGATTCGTAAGCCAAGACATCCCAGAGCCGGCACATCCGGTTTCGGCCGGCCCAGAGACAGCCCGACGGTGTGTAATTTCAGCCAACGGCTACTCAGTGGCCGCCGGTCGATTCGCGCAGCGACAAACTGCATATCGCGGGGCGCATTTCGAGCTTTGCCAGCTGATTCACCCCAAATATCACAGGGTCTCCGTTGGGCCGCCGACCACGCTGGGCTGCCAATTGGTCGGCAGCATCGGTACCCGTGCACCGGCGCCAAGCTCACCGCCGCAGACCGTTGTCAATCCGCCGGCCGGTACGGCCGCCGCGCCGGACGTGGTCCCGGCAAACCCCAGCACCCCAGCGCCTTGATCAGCAGCTACCACCGACGCCGGTACCGCGGGCGCCGCCGCAGAGGCGATTAGTGCTTGTGGCTGAACCGCTGATGCACCCGCCAACGGCCCTAACGCACCAACGGCGACGTCGGCCACGGGCATAGCAGTCATCCCGCCGAGGTTCACGCCGGCAGAAGCCGCCGCTGCACCGGTGGCCGACAACGCCACTGCGTCCGCCAACGGACTCGCCATAGCCCCAACAGCGCCAAAACCCGCGCCACCCCCAAGAATCCATTCGATCACCGCATCGACAACCAACAAAGGATCGATCACGAATTGCCACGCCGGCATCACGACGAAGTGATACCAGAGAAAGCCGTAATACCACAGCATGAAAAATCCGGCGGCAAAGTGCAGGGTCAAGAAGTCCAAAAGGGCCTCGAGCGGGATCCTAAGTCCGATCGTGGGCAGCATGAGGATGCCGATAACCATTTCGAGAACATTGATATACTCGGCCAAAATCAGGTTGAGTAACTCAATCAATAATTCTTCGATGGGCGTCTCGGTGACGGCCTGGGCGATACTGGCAGCGAACTCGGTGTTGGCGCCGGGGTTGATGATGATCGGTGCCGGGGCGGTGTGTGGGGCGGCGGCCAGCGTGGCAGTAGCAACCGCGTCGTACACACCCATGGTGGTGGCGGCTTGGATCCACATCCGTACGTAGTCGGCTTCGGTGAGTGCGATGGGGATGGTATTGATACCGAAGAAGTTCGTGGCCACCAGCACCGCGTGGGTGGCATGGTTAGCCGCCAACTCGCTCAACGTCGGCATCGCCGCCACCGCGCAGACGTAGGCTGTTGCCAAATTCTGCTGGGCCGCAGCGATTTCCGCGCTGGCGGCGCTGGTGGCTGCCAACCACGCCAGATAGGGGGCGTAGGCCGCCACGCAGAATTCTGCGCTGGGCCCGTCCCAGGTGCCGGCTTGGACCCCGGCCAGTATGACGGTCAGTTCTTCGGCCACCGACGCGTACTCGGAGCTCAATGACGTCCAGGCTTGTGCCCCGGCCAGCAACGAGTCCGGTCCTGGTCCCGCGTTGAGTAGTGCCGAATGCACCTCCGGTGGCGCGGCCATCCATATCGGCGCCGTCATTGTGGGCTGCCTGCGCGCGCATTTGGTACATCGAGGCAACCGGTGAATCTCACAGCGGCATGCGGCAAGACCTGATCGCCCGTTGCGGACGGCGCCATGCCATCCATTGGTGTCGCGGCGACATGCACGGTACTCCGGCCAATAGTCAACATGCGCGCAGCCGGGTCGGGGGTCGTCAGCCCGGCCAGAAACATTCGTTGCGTCAACGCTTTCCTTCGGTTTATTCGCATTGCGCCGCCCTGCCACGCTGCCATTTCGCGGTGCATCCCTTGGATTGGAACGAGGTTCCATTAGAACCAATGCCGCGCTATGCCGACAACATCTGGCTAATTGATTGTCATGTTCAGGCCATTAACGCAAATTATGAACCGCAATTGTCCTGGTTGCCGGAGCATCTCTGCGGTGATGCCGGGTTACGACGGTGTTGTCCGCGTGGCGGGCAAGCACGTCGCCGGGTCGGCTGGACGTGGCCGGTAGGCGCTAGGTCTAATCGAATTGCTCAGGTGCGCTTGAACTTCCACGCTTGACGGCATCCTCACCCGCCCAGCGTCCGGCCTGGGCCAAGACCGCCGACGAGATACGGCCACCAGCGGCAGCTACTGCATTCGCTGGTGGTACCCGGCGGGTCGGCGCAAAGCCGAAGAGTAGACCGACAGAGCCGAAACTCAGCCCGCGCCCGCACCCGAAGGACCCGGCGCAACGGGCTGACCGGGTACGGGCCCACCGGCCGGTGCGGGACCAGTCGGCGCACCCTTGCCGGTCCCCGACATGTCGATGATTGGAGCCCCAGCCAGTGCCGGCGCGTCCAGCGGAGCACCGGCTGCCGCAGGCCCGAGCGCGATCAACGGAACACCGGCCGGCATCGGCGCGACGACGGGGGCGCCGGCGGGCACCGGGACAGCGGCCGGTACCGGGACCGCAGCGGGCACCGGCACGGCGGCGGGCACTGGAACCGCGGCCGGTACCGGCACGGCGGCGGGCACCGGCGCGGCGGCGGGCACTGGAACGGCGGCCGGTACCGGGACCGCAGCGGGCAACGGCACCGGGGCGACGGCGGGTACCGGGGCTACTGCCGGCACCGGGGCCGCGGCGGGCACTGGGGCTACTGCCGGTACCGGGGCCGCGGCGGGCACTGGGGCTACTGCCGGTACCGGGGCAACGGCCGGCCCAAGGTCAATCAGCGGAGCACCAGCTGGCAGCACCGGAACGGGCCCGGGCACGACCATCGGAACACCAGACATATCGGTGAGCGCGGCGCTAGCCGCACATACCTCGCTGGTGGCTGCTGGTCCGCCGGCTGCGGTGGGTGTGCCCCCGGCTGCTGCTCCGCCGCCGGCTGCCGGTGTGCCCCCGGCTGCTGCTCCGCCGGCGGCTGGTCCGCCCGGGGCGCAGCAAGCACCGGATGCGGCAGCTGCACCGGCTGCGGCCGCTCCACCGGCCGCCGGCGCCCCAGCCTCGCCCGCCATTCCTTGGACGCACCCGTAGCCGCCGGTCTTCAGCGGGGCGGCAGCTACATCCGGGCTCAACGCTATGGCGGCCCCGCACAAGCCAGCGCAGGCAACCACTTTCAAGTTGAACCGATCGAAGACCGTCATCACGCCGACTCCTCTTTATTGGCACCCAGCATTTCCGCAATCAAAACCTGCAGCAGCACCGCCTAGCCCTACTGCACTCGTGTCTAGCCGACCGGCACAATTTTCGGCAGCCGACGTGAAACACGAGGCGCGCCGCACCGCGCCGTTTCCAAATGGTGACGTTCGCCATCACTTTTCCTTGCAAAGAAGGGCGGCGGGGCAGCGGTGCGCCTTCGGGCAGGCCCATCGGTGCTCTCACCCACCTCTGTCGCAACCCGCGCTCGACCCGCGTCCGGCTTTTGGCCGCCGCAGAGGTCCAGCACTCTTACCGGCGGGGCGTCGGTGCCTGTCACTGATCTAGGCTGACGGCAAGGCGCTCGTTAGCGGACTCATAAGCGGACTCATAAGTGGACAGGGAAAGACAGGAGAGGCAAGTGACGGTCCGGGTAGGCATCAACGGCTTTGGTCGAATCGGCCGCAACTTTTACCGGGCCTTATTGGCTCAACAGGAGCGGGGCACCGCTGATATGGAGGTGGTGGCCGTCAACGACATCACCGACAACCACACACTGGCTCACCTGCTGAAATTCGACTCGATCCTGGGCCGGCTGCCCCACGACGTCAGCCTCGAGGGTGAGGACACGATCGTGGTCGGTAGTACCAAGATCAAGGCGCTGGCCGTCCGGGAAGGACCGGCCGCATTGCCGTGGGGTGACCTCGGCGTCGACGTGGTCGTCGAATCCACCGGCCTGTTCACCAACGCCGCCAAAGCCAAGGGCCATCTCGACGCCGGCGCCAAAAAGGTCGTCATCTCGGCCCCCGCGACCGACCCGGACCTCACCATCGTGTTGGGCGTCAACGACGACAAGTACGACGGCAGCCAGAACATCATCTCCAACGCCTCGTGCACCACGAACTGCCTCGCGCCACTGGCCAAGGTGCTGCACGACGAGTTCGGCATCGTCAGAGGCCTGATGACCACCATCCACGCCTACACCCAGGACCAAAACCTCCAGGATGGTCCGCACAAAGACCTGCGCCGCGCCCGCGCCGCCGCGCTGAACATCGTCCCCACCTCGACCGGCGCGGCCAAGGCTATCGGCCTGGTGATGCCCGAGCTCAAGGGCAAACTCGACGGCTACGCGCTGCGGGTCCCGATTCCCACCGGTTCGGTCACCGACCTGACCGCCGACCTGGCCAAGTCTGCCACTGCCGAAGAGATCAACGCGGCATTCAAAGCCGCTGCCGAGGGCAGGCTCAAGGGCATTCTGAAGTATTACGACGCACCGATCGTCTCGACCGACATCGTCACCGACCCGCACAGCTCGATCTTCGACTCCGGGTTGACCAAGGTGATCGAAGGCCAGGCCAAGGTCGTGTCGTGGTACGACAACGAGTGGGGTTACTCCAACCGCCTTATCGACCTGGTCGCCCTGGTCGGCAAGTCCCTGTAAACTCACGCAGCCGTGACTATCCATTCCCTCGAAGACCTTCTCGCCGAAGGTGTTTCGGGTCGCGGCGTATTGGTGCGCTCCGATCTGAATGTTCCGCTCGATGAGGACGGCGTGATCACCGACCCTGGGCGCATCACCGCGTCGGTGCCGACGCTGCAGGCGTTGCTCGATGCCGGCGCCAAGGTGGTGGTCACCGCGCACCTGGGTCGCCCCAAGGCCGGCCCCGACCCGAAGCTGTCGCTGGCGCCGGTGGCCGCGGCCCTGGGTGAGCAGCTGGGCCGGCACGTTCAGCTGGCCGGTGATGTCGTCGGCGCCGACGCGCTGGCCCGCGCCGAAGGACTGACCGCGGGCGACATCCTGCTGCTGGAAAACGTCCGCTTCGACAAGCGCGAGACCGCCAAGGACGACGGTGAGCGGCTCGCCCTCGCTCGACAGCTTGCCGAATTGGTATCTCCGGGGGGCGCTTTCGTCTCCGATGGGTTCGGCGTGGTGCACCGCAAACAGGCCTCGGTGTACGACGTGGCAACGTTGCTGCCGCACTATGCCGGCGAACTGGTCGCCGAGGAGATCCGGGTACTCGAGCAGTTGACCGGCTCCTCCGAGCGACCCTACGCGGTGGTGCTGGGCGGATCGAAGGTGTCGGACAAACTCGGTGTGATCGAGTCGCTGGCCACCAAGGCTGACAGCATCGTTATCGGCGGCGGAATGTGTTTCACTTTCCTCGCCGCACAAGGCTATTCGGTTGGCACGTCGCTGCTGGAAGGCGAGATGGTCGACACCTGCCGCAGGCTGCTCGACACCTACCACGACGTGCTGCGGCTGCCCGTCGACATCGTGGTGACCGAGAAGTTCGCCGCCGACTCCCCGCCCCAAACCGTCGCCGCCGACGCTATCCCGCACGACCTGATGGGCCTGGACATCGGCCCGGGATCGGTCAAACGGTTCGCCACGCTGCTGTCCAACGCCAAGACCATTTTCTGGAACGGGCCGATGGGCGTGTTCGAATTCCCCGGTTATGCGGCGGGCACCCGAGGCGTCGCCGAGGCGATTGCCGCCGCGACCGGTAGAGGAGCTTTCAGCGTGGTCGGCGGCGGCGACTCGGCGGCCGCGGTGCGCGCGCTCGGCATCGCCGAAGGCGACTTTTCGCACATATCCACCGGCGGCGGCGCGTCGCTGGAATACCTTGAGGGCAAAGCACTTCCCGGCATCGAGGTGCTTGGTGAGGCCCAGCCCGATCGAGACAAGAGAGGCGGACAGTCGTGAGCCGCAAGCCGTTGATCGCCGGCAACTGGAAGATGAACCTCAATCACTTCGAGGCGATCGCGCTGGTGCAAAAGGTCGCATTCGCGTTGCCGGACAAGTATTACGACAAGGTTGACGTCACGGTGATCCCGCCGTTCACCGACCTGCGCAGCGTGCAGACGCTGGTCGACGGCGACAAGCTGCGGTTGACCTATGGTGCCCAGGACTTGTCACAACACGACTCCGGCGCCTACACCGGTGACATCAGCGGGGCGTTCCTGGCGAAATTGGGCTGCAGCTACGTCATCGTCGGACACTCCGAACGGCGCACCTACCACAACGAGGACGATGCCCTGGTGGCCGCCAAGGCCGCCGCCGCGCTCAAGCACGAGCTCACGCCGATCGTCTGTATCGGCGAACACCTCGACGTGCGGGAAGCGGGAAACCATGTGGCATACAACGTCGAACAGCTACGCGGTTCGCTGGCCGGGCTGTCGGCCGAGCAGATCGGGTCAATCGTCATCGCCTATGAGCCGGTCTGGGCGATCGGCACCGGGCGGGTGGCCAGCGCCGCCGACGCCCAAGAGGTCTGCGCGGCGATCCGAAAGGAGTTGGCGTCGCTGGCATCAGCGAAGCTCGCCGAGACGGTGCGGGTGCTCTACGGCGGCTCGATGAACGCGAAGAACGTCGCCGACCTGGTCGCCCAGGACGACATCGACGGCGGGCTGGTCGGGGGCGCGTCGCTGGACGGGGAGCAGTTCGCGACGCTGGCGGCCATCGCCGCCGGGGGACCGCTTCCGTAGCCACCGCACGGCAAGCGGCGCTCGCGCTACCCTCCGGATAGGGGGCGCGTCATCACCCGAGGTGTCAAACCGTACCGTGGCACCACCCCGCCGCGTCGCGTCCCCGCGGGCGCTATACCCGGCATCCCCGGCATCCCGGCCCCTCCGGCGTCGCCGGCTGGCAACGTCGTCAGGGGCGTACCTTGAAACGTCTTCACCGTGGTGACTGCCGGTGCGGTCCAGGTGGGCGGCACTGACATTGGCCCGATCGAACCGGCGCCACGGAAAGCCGCGGTCACCTCCCCAATTCCCGGTCCGCCCTTAGCCACCGCATCGGCTACGTTTTTGACCGAATTGACCAGTGGGGCAAGCTCACTGGGGACAACCTCGGCTGCCGGTGCCGCGAGGCTGGGCAGGATGCCCAGATTCTTCTCGGCCCCGATGATCCCGGTGCCCAGCGAGCTGATGTTGTTGATCGAGCTGACGGTTGCGTACCAAGCCATGACGCCGTCGAGGAACGTGAAGTCGTCCGCGACTATGGACGGGAAAGGAATGGCGTTGATGAGTTCACCCGCCTCGAGAAAGAACGGCGTCAGCTCGGGTGCGAACGGCAGGAGGGCCATCCCGATCTGTTCCAAGAGATTCCCCAGCCAGTTACCGCCGTCGGCGGCGGCGCCGGCGGTGGCTTGAGCCACCGCGGCGGCCTGGCCGGGTAGACCGGCGGGGTTCGTGGCCTGCTGCGGAGAAGCAAATGGCGTCAGCTTCGTCGCGGCCGCCGAAGTGACGGAATAATCCTGCATCACGCTGCTATTGGTGACCCACATCTCTGCGTAGGCCAGCTCAAGGGCGGCGATCGCCGAAGTGTTCTGACCGAAGAAATTCGTCGCTATCAGCAAGAGCAGCTGCTCGCGATTGGCGAAGACGATCGACGGGGGAACCGTCATGGCAAACGCCTCATCGAATGCACTGGCCGCGGTCGCGGCCTGCCGGGCGGTTTGCCCTGTCTGGATGGCAGTCGCCTCCAGCCACTCCGCGTAAGAGGTGGCTGCTGCCGCCATCGCCGCGGACGAAGGGCCTACCCAATGCCAGGCGATGAGGTCCGAGACCACCGATCGGTACGTCTGGGCGCTGGCGTGTAATTCAGCAGACAACTGCTGCCAGCCCTCCGCCGCGGCTTGCAGCGAGCCTGATCCCGGACCGCTGTACATCCTGGTCGAGATGACCTCTGGCGGTAGGAACGCAAAATCGGTGAACATGTGCTACCTCCTTGGCTGGTCGAGGCGACAAAGGCGACGCGGTTCGGCGCATGCGAACCGGGGCCCGGCCTGATGAAGCCCGGGCTACGGTGTCCGGTGCTGGTGGGTGATTTTGTTCGAACTACGGCGTCAGCCGGTTAATGCATTCGGGGGGCGGCTCTCGACAAAGCCGATCGGCATTCGTTGTGCCGAAGTCGCGCGGTGGGAAAGGTGCCTAGCTTTTGTGGACCACGAACGTCGCGGTCAGCATTGAGGTCCCGCCTCGGGCCGCGCCGGCGAATATCGGATACAACGACCCCGCCGAAATATCAGCAGCCCATTAACCACTATGGAACCTTTATCAATCAGCCACGACACTATTAGCCAACCTTTCTGGTGCAGCTCTTCACCGACGCAGGCCAAGATCACGTTCGCGCCGACTCGGAGGCCGGCCATATCTTTGGCGGAACCAATGAATCCCAAGAAATGTAGCTATCGTCAACAATAACTATGTTGGTGATTTAAATTCGGGCGCGAATTCCCGTTGACGAGCCGCTTTTGGTAATCACCTACTCTGTCGAGGCGGTGATTACTGCCGGTGCGCTGCACAAATTCTTGACATCAGGGTGCGATGTGCGGATTGAAAACATGGATGTAGAGATTGTGTACACCAGACCCGGGATGACAGGCCGGGCGCGGGAACTGACACTGCATTCGATTTATTCCCGCTTCGCGACGCCCGGCGCAGCATGGCCCCCGACATCATCGGGAGCAATTTGTGTCTCGGGGAGATTGCAGCGGCACATAATGCATTGAAGGCCCGTTATCGAAATCCTAAGCGGCGGATTCTCTATCGTGCTTTCCATTTCGATTGTGACGATGCGTTGTCGGATAGGCCAGCGTGACGGTCGATCCCGCAACAGATCCGTTGACGGCTCCGGTGACGGCGGGGTGGCTGCATACTTGCTGAGGCAAGAATGGCAAGAATGGCAAGAATCATCAACAGCCAGGTAAGGATCGTTGTGGGCCGCGAATCCACGCCCTGCCGCCGTGACGGCCTTAGCGCGGTCCGCTGATGAATCATATTGCGGCGCTTGGACGCAGCGTTATCGCGGCACTGCGGCCGGCCAAGGCGCCCTGGGTTGTCGGGCCGGCGGTGTGGGCGATGGCCACCGCGGCGTCGATCGGCGGAGTCGGAGTGCTCGTCGGAGATCTCCAAGTCGCGGGAGTGGCCTTCCTTGGGGCGGCATGCGCGGTCGGATTCCTGGCTACCGGGTCCTATCGTGCCCGCTGGCGCGCGATGATGGCCCAGGCATGTGGGGGAGCGCTCGGTATCGGCGCCGGTGCGCTGGCACCGGATTCGGCTGCCGGGCTGGTGCTGATGGCGGCGATCGCCGGCACTATTTCCGGATTGGTCGGTGGGATCGGCGCCAGTGCAACGGCATTCGGGATGATGTTGACGGTCGGAGTAGCGTTCGGTCAGTTCGGCGGGTCATCGCTGCCGTGGTGGCAGCAGGTGCTGTGGTATCTGGCCGGCAGCGCGGTGGCCACCGTGGCGTTATTGGCGGCCTGGGTATTCCAGCGCGGTGCACAGGAACGTCGCGCCGTGGCGGGGGTGTTCGACGCGGCCGCGGACTTGTGTGCAGCCATTGGCGCCGAGGACGCCGGTGCGGCGCGGGCGCGGCTGGCGGCCGCATCGGCCATTGCGCGTTCCACTCGGGAGCACCGGCAAGCCGATTTGGTGGCGCTGGCGGCCGCCGCCTTGTATGCGCGTGGCACACCGGTGCCGGACCCGGTGATCGAGGCGATTCGTCAGGCCGGCAAGCAGGTTCGGGCCGGCGATCCGGTCTCGGTGATACTGCCGGAGCGCGACGACCCGGGGCTGCTGGCGCTGGCTGATGCGCTGCGCCCCGCCCCGGTGCGCCCGGGCGCGGCGGTGCCGGCGACCGGCCGGTCGTGGGCATCGGTTCGAGCGGCCTGCTCGCGCGACACCGTCGCCAACGGGGTGCGGATTGGGCTATGCCTGGCGGTCGCGACCGGCATCACCGTCGCGATGCATGAACGCACCCACTCGTTCTGGCTGCCCTTGACTACAGCGGTCATCGTGCGGCCGGAGTACGCGTCGGTGTTCGTGCGCACGGTAAACCGGATCTTCGGCACGTTGATCGGCGCGTTGCTGACGACGGCTTTTCTGGCGGTGTGGCCCTGTGGCTTGCCGGTGGTGGCGGCGACTGCGCTGGCGCTGGGCTTCGTCGTACTCTCGGCGCCGAAGCTGTATGGCCTCAGCGTCGTCGGAATCACCAGCGCGGCGCTGTTGTCGCAGTCGATCGGTCAGGCCGATCCGAACGCACCCGCCATCCGACTGGTAGACACTCTGATCGGTGCCGCGGTCGCCGTGGTGTTCGGTTATCTGCTGTGGCCGGGGGCCAGGCGGTTACCCGGATCCGCCCGGTTCTCGTCGGCGCTGGCGGCGGCCCGCCGTTATCTCACCGAGGCGGTCAAGCCGGCCGGTCGGCGCCGCCGCTGGCAACCGACCCGCGATGAGGCGTATCGGCTGGCCCACCAGGTGCGTGCCGGCGCGGAGGCCGCCGTGCTGGAACCACCACCGGTCAGTGCACTTGCGGCACAGGCCATCCCGGCCGCCATGGAATTGGAGGACGTAGTGGACGCGATCACGGCGATCAGTGTGGCGGTCGACGGCGGATATGATGCGGCCACGCTGATCGACGACGTAGCGCATCGACTGGCCCGCCTTGATCAGAGCGCACTCGCTCTGCGATAGGTCGATCGCGAGGTCATGTGGTCAACGACCGCACCGCCCGAATGGTCAGGGTCCGTGCCACGTGCGCCCGATAAGGGTCGGTACCAGCTGGCGGGCCCGCGATGTCTCGCAACGCGTCGGGATGCGGTCGCTTTGCCAGCGCCGCTTCGGCATCGGGCCACCGTGTCGGACCCGATGCCAGACCGCTGATCGCGACCCGGAATGCGGATTGCGTCTCGGCCACCGTCACCCCGACCAACGCACTGCGAGCGGCCCGATCGGGCAGCCGCACATACGCCGCCCGTAGCAGTTCTGGGGGCTTCGGAAAGGCCAGTGAGACAATGACTTCCGATTCCGCCAAAGCGGTGCTGAAAGCGCCGGTGAAAAATTCTTCGGCCGGGATGCGGCGCCGGTCGGTGATCACCGTGGCGCCCAATCCGACGCAGGCAGCCGGGTAGTCGCCGGCCGGATCGTTGTATGCCAGTGACCCGCCGATGGTCGCACGGTTGCGCACCTGCGGATCTGCGATTTGGGAAGCCAGCAGCGCCAGTGATGGAATTGCTTGCCGGACAAGGGCATCGGTAGCAACCTGGGTATGGGTCGCCATTGCGCCGATACGGACCTCGGCGCCACCGGCGATGATGTCGCGCAACCCCGCGACCGCGCCGAGGTCCACCAGCGTCACCGACCTGCCTGGTGTCCTGGTCAACGCCGGAACCAGGGTTTGTCCGCCCGCCAGCACCACGGCGCCGACGGAGCTGAGCATCCGGACTGCCTCACCGACGGTGGTGGGACGGTGATAGCCGCGGGTGCTCAACGCGCCGACCCGTCGTCGGCGGCCATCTCCGCGGCGGCCTCGGCGATAGCGGAGACAATGCTGCGGTATCCGGTGCAGCGGCACAGGTTTCCGCAGATGCCGTCGCGGATGATGGCCTCATCCAGTGACGCGCCGTAGCGGGTCAGCAGGTCGACTGCGGCCACCAGCATGCCAGCGGTGCAGTAGCCGCATTGCACGGCGCCGTGGCGGAGGAATGCTGCCTGCAGCACGTGTAGGGAATCCGGCGTGGCCAATCCTTCGACGGTGACGACGTCGGTGTCCGCGGCCTGCACCGCAAGAACGGTGCAGGACTTCACCGTGCGGCCGTCCAGCAGCACGGTACAAGCGCCGCACACGGCCGTATCACATCCGATTGCGGCACCGGTGAGTTCGAGCGGACCACGCAGCACGTCGACCAGACGCTCGTGTGCGGCCACGTTCACTTCGGCAGGAGCACCGTTGACCGTGAACCTGACCGTGCCAGCGGGCTCAACGTTCTTCATGGATGGCCTTCCAGATGACAGCGGGGCGGGCGGGCATCTGGATGCCGGCCGCAGCCGGATAGTCCCGGAGCGCATCGGCGACGGCGTTCATCACAGCGGGGGGAGCTGCTGCGGTACCGGATTCGCCACATCCCTTGGCCCCCAACACATTGGTCGTCGACGGCAGACCATTGTCGACCCATTCGACGTCGGGTATCTCGCATGCAGTCGGGGGAGTGTACGCCGCGGCGCCGCCGGCGGCGATGCGCATCAGTTCCTCGCAGCCGGGTGCACGCTCCAGGAGCGCCTGGGCGATACCGTGCGCCACTGCGCCCTGTACCTGGCCACGCACCGCGCCTTCGTTGATCACCCGGCCGAAATCGTCGACCGCGACGTAGCGCAGCACCGTGACGCAACCGGTTTCCGGGTCGATCTCAAGTTCGCAGGCATGGCAGCCGTTGGCGAAGCTGCCGTTGCGCAAGCTGACCTCGGACTGACCGTCCAATGCTCCCGGCCAGTGCGTGGCCACCTCGCCGATCGAGGACGAAAACCATTCGCCCGCACCGGCATCGGCAAGAAACCTGCCGTCGGCAAAGCTCACCGCTTCGGCATCCACGCCCCACTTGTCCGCGAGTACCTGCTTGCCGCGCTGCACCGCGTCGGACAAAGCCTGGTCCAGTGCAGCGGTCGAGGTCAGCAGCGACTTGGATCCGCCGGTACCCGCCCCCAGCGGCGCCACCGAACTGTCGCCCTCGCGCACGGTGATGTGCCGCGGATCCATACCGAGCCGCTCGGCAGCCAGCCGCTGAAGCGGAACGGCATGGTCCTGTCCGCTTGATTGAGTTCCGACGACGATGTCCAGGCAGCCGTCACCGGAAAACGTCAGGGTGGCGCACTCGACGGGAAAGGCGCCGGCGCTCATGGCCTCGGCGACCTGCAGGCCGCCGTTGGCTTCGAGATAGTTGGCAAAACCGAATCCGCGCAAGCGTCCACGCGCCGCCGATTCTCGCCGTCGCGCTTCGAACCCGGCACGGTCGGCCACGTCCAGACACCGAATCTGATTGTCCAGAAAGCGGCCGCCGTCGATGACCAGCCCGGTGGCCGCGGTCAGGGGCCGGGTCTGAGTGGCGGGCAGATTGCGGGCTCGCAGCAGGGCCGGATCGAAACCCAGCTCGCGGGCGGCCCGGTCGATCAGTCGTTCCAGCACGTAGTTCGCCTCCGGGCGGCCCGCTCCGCGAAAAGCGTCGACCGGCACGTTGTTGGTGAACATGGCTCGTACGTTGATTTCGACGGCTTGGAAGCGGTAGGCGCCGGCCTGTACTGGCGCGCCGACCCCGGTCGCGGTCAGCGGCGCGAGCTGCGACAGGTAGGCGCCCAAGTCGACGGTAGGCCGGACCGACAACGCCAGAAAGCGGCCGTCCTTGTCCAGGGCGATCGCCGCGTCGGTGATGTGCCCGCGGCCTTGGGTATCGGACAGGAAGGACTCCGAACGGGTGGCCGTCCAGCGGACCGGTCGCCGCAGCCGGCGGGCGCTCTCCAGCACCAGGGCGTGCTCCGGATAGGCGTAGATCTTTGCGCCGAACCCGCCACCAACGGCGGGCGTCAGCACCCGCAGCCGCCGCGGGTCCCGGTCGAAGGCCCGGGCCAGCACGTTGCGGACGAAATGCACCCCTTGGGTATTGGCCAGCAACGTCATGGCATCGGTCTGTTCGTCGTAAATACCGACGGCCGCGCGCGGTTCGATGGGGTAGGGAACAAGCCGCGGTGACGCCAGCGTGATTCGCACCACGTGATGGGCCGAAGCGAACAGGGCCCGGCACGCCGGTGCGTCGCCGAATCGCCAGGTGAAGCACACGTCGTCGGGTGCATCGGCCCAGATGGGCACCTCCAGCTCGGGTGAGTCGGCGTCGGATCGGTAGGGCAGCGGCTCATAGCCGACGTCGACCAAGGCGGCGGCGGTGGCGGCCTGGTTTGCGGTTTCGGCGACGACGAAGGCGACACCGTCACCGACGTGGCGCACCCGGTCCACGGCCAATACGGCGCGGTCGGCATCGACACGAGGTGTGCCGTCATCGGAGCGCAAACCGATCACGCAGCCCAGCGGACGGATCGTGGCCGCGATGTCGTGGCCCGTGAGGACGGTCAGAACTCCCGGCGCGCTCGCCGCCCGCGAGCTGTCGATGCGCCGAATGCGGGCGTGCGGCAGCGGTGAGCGCACCAGGCAACCGTGCGCCTCGCCGTCGAACCGCAGGGCATCGACGTACTTGCCGGTCCCGCGAACCAGGTCGTGTTCCGACCGGGCCAGCGGGCCCGGGACCCCGGCGGCAACGTCGTGGCCGGGCCCATGCCCCGACGGATGGGTGAACCGCACCAGCTCAGACGGCGGCGCGCGCTACGAGGATGGGGACGAACACAAGGGCGAAAGCTACCATGACGACCCGTCGTGGCGCTGGGCTGCGCGGGCGCGTCAGCGGTACTTGATCAACAAACCCACGCCGACGATGCACACCACCCAGATCCCGGTGATGAACAGCGTCAACCGGTCCAGGTTCTTCTCGACAACGGTCGACCCGGACAGGCTGGACTGCACCCCGCCGCCGAACAGGGTCGACAGGCCGCCACCTTTCGCGCGGTGCAGCAGCACCAGCAACACCACCAGCACGCTGGTGATCACCAAGGTGATCTGCAGGGCCAACTCCATGACCGGCAGCCTACCGAATGGCCGGCAGATAGCGGGCGCCGGGCGGGCCGGTCGTCGATACTGGGACACATGGGTAACGCTGCCGACCTGGTATCCGATGCCGCGCTGGAACCGATCGGCGATGTCCATCGGACCCGGCTGGGGCGCGAGGCGACCGAGCCGATGCGCGCTGACATCAGGTTGTTGGGCTCCATCCTGGGCGACACCGTTCGCGAGCAGAACGGCGACGAAATCTTCGAACTCGTCGAGCGAGCACGGGTGGAAGCCTTCCGGGTGCGCCGTTCCGAGATCGACCGAACCGAGATGGCGCGCATGTTCGACGGCATCGACATTCACCGGGCGCTTCCGGTCATTCGGGCATTCAGCCATTTCGCGTTGCTGGCCAACGTCGCCGAAGACATCCACCGGGAACGCCGCCGCGCCGGGCACATCGCCGCCGGGGAGCCGCCGCAAGACAGCAGCCTGGCCGCCACGTACCTGAAACTAGAAGCAGCCGAGCTGGATTCGGTAACCGTCGCCGACGCATTGAAGGGCGCGCTGGTTTCCCCGGTCATCACCGCCCATCCGACCGAGATCCGCCGGCGCACCATCTTCATCACCCAGCACCGGATCACCGAGTTGATGCGGCTCCATGCCGAGGGCCACAGCGAGACCGACGACGGCCGCAGCATCGAATTGGAGTTGCGTCGCCAGGTTCTGACCTTGTGGCAGACCGCGCTGATCCGGCTGTCGCGACTGCAGATCAGCGACGAGATCGCCGTCGGGCTGCGGCTATACCGGTCGGCGTTCTTCAAGGTCGTCCCGCAGGTCAACGCCGAGGTGCGGGGGGCATTGCGCGACCGGTGGCCCGACGCCGAGCTGTTGTCGGAGCCCATTCTGAAACCGGGATCCTGGATCGGCGGCGACCGTGACGGCAACCCCAACGTGACCGCCGAGGTGGTGCGGCTGGCCACCGGCAGCGCCGCCTACACCGCGCTGTCGCACTACCTGGCCGAGCTCGACCAGCTCGAGCAGGAGCTGTCGATGTCGTCGCGGCTGCTCACCGTCACAACTGAGTTGACCGCGCTGGCCGGCGGCTGCCGCGACAATGCTCGCGACGACGAACCGTACCGGCGGGCGCTGCGGGTGATCCGTGCCCGGCTCAGCGCCACCGGCGCCGAGATCCTGGACCAGCAACCGCAACACCAGCTGGACCTGGGATTGCCGCCGTACGCCACGCCGGGCGAGCTGCGGGCCGACCTCGACGTCATCGATGCATCGCTGCGCACCCACGGCAGCGCGCTGTTGGCCGACGACCGGCTGGCCTTGTTGCGAGAAGCCGTGCACGTCTTCGGTTTTCACCTGTGCGGCCTGGACCTGCGGCAAAATTCCGACGTACACGAGGAAGTCGTCGGCGAGCTGCTGGCATGGGCCGGGGTGCATCCGGACTACGGTTCGCTGCCCGAAGACGAGCGGGTCGCGCTGCTGGTCGGCGAGCTCAGCACCCGGCGACCGCTGATCGGCGGCCGGGCGCAGATATCCGATCAGGCGCGTGGCGAGCTTGACATCGTCGCGGCCGCCGCCCGCGCGGTCCGGACCTACGGTGCCGAGGCGGTGCCCAATTACGTCATTTCCATGTGCCGGTCGGTGTCGGACATGTTGGAGGCGGCGATCCTGCTGAAAGAGGCCGGCCTGCTGGACGCCTCGGGACCGCAACCGTACTGCCCGGTGGGCATCTCGCCACTGTTCGAGACGATCGACGACCTGCGCAACGGCGCGACGATTCTGCAAGCAACGCTGGACCTTCCGCTGTATCGCGGGCTGGTCAAAGCCCGAGGTGACATGCAGGAGGTGATGCTCGGCTACTCCGACTCCAACAAGGACGGCGGGTACCTGGCCGCCAACTGGGCGGTGTACCGCGCTGAGCTGGCCCTGGTCGAAACGGCTCGCAAGTCGGGAATTCGATTGCGGCTCTTCCACGGTCGCGGCGGCACGGTCGGCCGCGGCGGCGGCCCGAGTTATCAAGCAATCTTGGCGCAGCCGCCGGGCGCGGTGAGCGGCTCGTTGCGCCTTACCGAGCAGGGCGAGGTGATTGCCGCCAAGTACGCCGAGCCGCAGATGGCGCGTCGCAACCTGGAGAGCCTGTTGGCCGCAACCCTGGAATCGACGCTGCTGGATGTCGAGGGTCTCGGTGACACGGCGGCGCCGGCTTACGCGGTGCTCGAGGAGGTCGCCGCACTGTCGCAGCGTGCGTATGCCGAATTGGTCCACGAAACACCGGGTTTCGTCGAATATTTCATGGCGTCCACACCGGTCAGCGAAATCGGGTCACTGAACATCGGTAGTCGCCCGACGTCCCGCAAGCCCACGTCGTCGATCGCGGACCTGCGCGCCATTCCATGGGTGCTGGCGTGGAGCCAGTCACGGGTGATGCTTCCCGGATGGTACGGCGCCGGCACAGCGTTCGAGCGATGGATCGCAGCGGGCCCGGAAGGCGAGGCCGACAAGCTGGACGTTCTGCACGATCTCTACCAGCGGTGGCCGTTTTTTCGCAGCGTGCTGTCCAACATGGCGCAGGTGCTGGCCAAAAGCGATCTAGGCCTGGCCGCCCACTACGCCGAACTCGTGGCCGACGAATCATTGCGGCGCCGGGTCTTCGACAAGATTGCCGACGAACATCACCGCACCATCACCATGTACAAGCGCATCACCGGCCACGACGATCTGCTCGTCGACAACCCGGCCCTGGCGCGTTCGGTGTTCAACCGCTTCCCGTACCTGGAGCCGCTGAATCACCTTCAGGTGGAGTTATTGCGTCGCTACCGCTCGGGCGAAGACGACGAATTGGTGCAGCGCGGCATCCTGCTGACGATGAACGGGCTGGCCAGCGCGTTACGTAATAGCGGCTAACCGGGCTAGGCCGTTATCCGGGGCTCCCGGATCCGCCGAATAGTTGCCCGCCGGCGCCGCCTGCGCCGCCGTTTCCGTCGGGCTCGCCCGCGCCGCCGGGCCCGCCGTTACCGCCGTTCCCGATGAACACGGCGTCGCCGCCGTCGCCGCCGTCACCGCCGGCGCCGTCGGTGCCATCACCGTTGCCGTGGCCGCCGCTGCCGCCGGCTCCGCCCGATCCGCCGTTGCCGGTCAGGAATCCGCCACGCCCGCCCGTAGCGCCGTCGCCGCCGATACCGCCGTCGCCGCCCGCGCCAGTGCGGACAGGCAGGCCACCGGCGCCGCCGTTGCCGCCGGCTCCGCCTGTTCCGCCGTTGCCATAGAGCCAGCCGCCGGGCCCACCGCCAGCACCAGTGCCGCCATTGCCGCCGTTGCCGCTGTCGCCCGGCTGACCAGTGACGACAGAAAAGCCACCAGGCCCGCCGTTCCCGCCCATTCCGCCGTTGCCACCGGCGCCGCCGTCCCCGTAGAGCCAGCCGCCGGCCCCGCCCAGGCCGCCATTTCCGCCGTCGCCGCCATTGCCGCCGTCACCGTTGACGGGCCCGACGAAGCCCCGTCCGCCGGTTCCGGCTTGCCCGCCGGTCCCGCCGGCACCGCCGGTGCCCCACAGCCCGGCAGCACCGCCGGCACCACCGTTACCGCCGTCACCCCCAGGACCGGCGGTGGCGTGAGGTGGGCCGGAAATCCCGCTAGCGCCGGCGCCGCCGTTGCCGCCGGCACCGCCGTTGCCGAACAACCAGCCACCGCGACCACCCACACCGCCGGCCCCGCCGGCCGCTCCGGTCACGCCAGCCGGGCTGTAGCCCGCGCCGCCGTTCCCGCCGTTGCCGATCAGCCCGGCGTTGCCGCCATTGCCGCCGGTAGGGTGGTCCGCCGTCCCGGCCCCACCGTTTCCGCCGTCGCCCCACAGCAAACCACCGTCGCCGCCGTTTCGGCCGGGCGCTCCGTCTGCGCCGGTGCCGATCAGCGGGCGCCCCAGCAGGGTCTGGGTGGGCGCGTTGATTACGGCGAGCACCTGCTGCTCGAGGGTCTGCAGCGGGGCTGCGTTGGTGGTCTCGGCGGCCGCGTAGGAGCCTCCACCGGAGGCTAAGGTCTGCACGAATTGTTGATGAAATCCCGCCATGCTGGTGCTCAGCGCCTGGTACTGGCGGGCATAGCCAGAGAGCAGGTCGGCAATGGCTTCGGAGACCTCATCGGCACCGGCGGCGAGCACGCGCGATGTCGAGGCCGCTGCGGCCCTATTGGCCGCTTCAAGTGTCGAACCGATCCCCGCCAAATCCGCTGCCGTTGCGGTCAAGATTTCCGGGGCTACGAGTACACCTGCCATCGCCGCAGTGTAAATCGGTCTTCGGTAGTAGGAGACAAATATGAACATATGCAAAAAAAGCACTAAGAAATGCTGGTAGGGGTGTATCGGGCACGCCCAACGCGAATTGACGGCGGGCTTCCGCCGCGCACGCGGTTAACGCACCGCGCGGTTGCGTAGGCGGTCCAACACGCCGCGGACAGCGTGCTCGGTGACCGACAGCGGCGACATCACGGTCTCGCCCAGGCTCACGATGTAGTCGATCCGGTCGACGATGGCTTCGATCGGCTCGACCAGCACGATGAGCCGCTTGGCCAGATCGTCCAGGCTGGATAATGTGCCCTCCAGGTGGTCCAGGCCACCCTCCAGCCGCTCCACCGTAGTGTTGAGAGCCGTCAGTGAACTGTTCAGCTCCTTCATCGTCTTGTCCAGTCCTTCGAGGACGTCCTCGACCTGCTCCACCGTCTTGTCGGCGTTCAGCGCCGCCTGGGTGAGGGTCTTGATCCGGCTGCGCTCCGGCCCGCTGCGCACGCTTCTGTCTGCCATGATGGTCATTATCGCGCCATTTGAAGGCGACACGGCTCGGAGTCTGCGGACCGCGTTGTCAGCCGAGCTTGGCCGCGGCCTCCTCGTCGAGCAGCCACAGTGTGCTCTCCCGCCCGACCGCCCCGGCCGCCGGCACCGCAACCGGGTCCGCGCCGCCGATGGCAGCTGCCACGGCCTCGGCCTTGGCCCGGCCGGAAACGATCAGCCACACTTCGCGGGAGCGCTGTATCGCCGGTAGCGTCAAGGTGATTCGTTGGGGCGGGGGTTTGGGCGAGTCTTCGACGGGAACCACCAGACGGGTAGTCTCACGCACGGCCGCAGTGTGCGGGAACAACGAGTTGACGTGGCCTTCGGGCCCCATTCCCAACAGGTGGACGTCGAAATTCGGTGCCCGCTCACCCAGTGCGGCATTGGCCGCCAGCACCTGTTCGTAGGCCAGTGCCGCGGCGTCCAGGTCGGTGCCGAACTCACCGTCACTGGCGGCCATCGGGTGCACCTGGCCCGGTGGGATGTCGACGTGATCGAGCAACGCCGCACGCGCCTGCTTGTCGTTGCGCTCGTCGTCCTCCTCGGAGACGTAGCGCTCGTCGCCCCAGAACAGATGAATCTTCGACCAGTCGATCCGCGGCCCGGACGCACCGAGATAGCGCAGCAACGCGATGCCGTTGCCGCCGCCGGTCAGCACGATCAGTGCCTGCCCCCTGGCCGCCACGGCGTTGTCGATGGCCTGGATCAGTCGCTGGCCGGCCGCCTCGACCAGATTCTCGCTATCAGGAAAGGTTTGGACGTCAAGGTTCATACGTACTGCACCTTCTTGATGCCTTCCAATGCCGCAAAGTAGATTTCATCGGGGTCCAGCCGGCGCAGATCTTCGGCCAGGCATTCCCCGGTTACCCTGCGCGCCAACGGAAGCCGGGCATCGGGCCTGGCCGTTCGGCTCAGGGTGGCGGTCGTTCCTTCCTGCGGTCGGCTCAACACGATGGTCTCGCTCTTGCGCACCAGCTCGACTTGGAGTTTGCCGACCGCACGGCGGACCGGACCGTCGATCCGGCTGGCCAGCCAGCCAGCCAGGATGTCGAGCGCCGGCTCGGTCTTCAAGCCCGAGACGAGCGCCGACTCGATCGGTTCGTGGGGCGGCTGGTCGACGGCAGAGGTCAGCAATGCCCGCCAATAGGTGATGCGGCTCCAGGCCAAATCGGTGTCGCCGGCGGTGTATCCGGGTAGCCGGCTCTTGATCGCCGACAGCGGGTCGACGCCATTGGTGGCGTCCATGATGCGGCGAATCGCCAACTTGCCCAAGGGATCCTGGGCAGGTACCGCCGGAGCGATGTCGGGCCACCAGACCACTACCGGGATGTCGGGCAGCAGGAAAGGGATCACGACGCTGTGGGCGTGGCCGGAGAGGGGGCCGGACAGTCGCAGCACCACGACCTCCCCGGCGCCGGCGTCGGCGCCCACCCGCAGTTGGGCGTCCAGGCGCGGTTTCTCGGCGTACGGGTCACCTCGCATCACCACGATGATCCGGCTGGGATGTTCATGGCTGGCGGAGTTGGCGGCTTCGATGGATTCTTCGAACATCGCCTCACTGTCCGGGGCGATGATCAGCGTCAGGACCCGGCCCATCGTGACAGCGCCGATCCTTGCGCGTAGCTCGTCGAGCTTCTTATTGACTGCGGTGGTGGTGGTTTCGGGCAGATCGACGATCATGTGCGCCGCTCCTTCTCACTGCTTCGCAGTGCATCGTCGCCGGCGCGGATCATGTGCGCCGCTCCTTTTCATCGCTTCGCAGTGCATCGTCGCCGGCGCGGATCACGGGCGCCGCCACTCCCGGCCGGTGCGGTGCAGCATCTGGAAGGCCGAATCCGGGCCCCACGTGCCGGCCTCGTAGGGGTCGGGTTTGCCGTGCGCCGCCCAGTAATCCAGGACGGGATCCAGTATTTCCCAAGCCAACTCGACCTCCGCATTGACGGGAAACAGCGACGGTTCGCCGAGGAGTACGTCGAGGATGAGCCGCTCGTAGGCTTCCGGCGAGTCTTCGGCGAACGCCGAGCCGTAGGAGAAGTCCATGTTGACGTCGCGGACTTCCATCGCACTGCCCGGGACCTTGGATCCGAACCGCAGGGTCATCCCTTCATCCGGTTGCACCCGGATGACCAAGGCGTTGGCTCCGAGCTCGTCGGTCATGGTGGCGTCGAACGGTAGATGCGGCGCCCGCTTGAAGACCAGCGCGATCTCAGTCACCCTGCGGCCCAGCCGCTTTCCGGTGCGTAGATAGAAGGGCACACCGGCCCAGCGGCGGGTGTCGACCTCCAGAGTGATCGCGGCGAACGTCTCGGTGGTGGAGTCCTCGGCGAAACCTTCCTCGTCGAGCAGACCCACCACTTTTTCCCCGCCCTGCCAGCCGGCCGTGTATTGCCCACGGCTGCTGGTCTCGTCGAGCGGCTCGGCAAGCCGAGTTGCCGAGAGCACCTTGATTTTTTCCGCCTGCAACGCAGACGGTTTGAAGCTGACCGGCTCTTCCATCGCGGTCAATGCCAGCAGCTGCATCAGGTGGTTCTGGATGACGTCACGGGCCGCACCGATACCGTCGTAGTAGCCGGCCCGACCGCCCAGGCCGATGTCTTCGGCCATGGTGATCTGCACATGGTCGACATAGTGCGCATTCCAGATCGGATCCCAGAATTGATTGGCGAACCGCAGCGCCAGAATGTTCTGCACCGTCTCTTTGCCCAGGTAGTGGTCGATGCGGAAGACCGACTCCTCCGGAAAGACCGCGTTGACCGCCCGGTTCAGCTCACGGGCACTGTCCAGGTCATGGCCGAACGGTTTCTCGATGACGACCCGGCTCCAGCGGCCGCTCTGCGGACGGGCCAGTCCCGACTTGTGCAGCTGCTCGGAGACCACCGGGAATGCCTTGGGCGGGATGGCCAGGTAGAAGGCGTGATTGCCGCCGGTGCCACGCTCGGCGTCGAGTTTGTCCAGCGTCTCGGCGAGCCGTGCGAACGCCTGCTCGTCATCGAAAGAGCCTGGTACGAAACGAAACCCCTCGGCCAGCCGATCCCAGTTCTCCTGCCGGAACGGGGTCCGGCAGTGTTCTTTGACCGCCTGGTAGACCACCTGGCCGAAATCTTGAGTGTCCCAGTCTCTGCGGGCGAATCCCACCAGGGCGAACGTGGGCGGTAGCAGCCCCCGGTTGGCCAGGTCGTAGATGGCCGGCATCACCTTCTTGCGGGCCAGGTCGCCGGTGACGCCGAAAATCACCATGCCGCACGAACCCGCGATTCTGGGCAGCCGCTTGTCCAGCTTGTCGCGCAGCGGGTTGTGCCACTGCGTGGCGGCGGAGTTGCGAGCTGCGCTCATTTGGTTACGGAGTCGAGCTGCGCCTGAGTCTCTTTGAGCAGCTCGGTCCACGCCGCCTCGAACTTCGCCACGCCTTCGTCCTCCAGTACGACGAACACATCGTCAAGGTCGACGCCGGCCGCCTGAAGTTTGTCGAATACCTGCTGCGCGTCGGATGCGGTGCCGCTGACGGTATCTCCTTTGATCACGCCATGATCGGCGACGGCGTCCAGCGTCGGTTCCGGCATGGTGTTCACTGTGTCGGGGGCCGCCAACTCGGTGACATAGAGAGTGTCGGCGTAGTCGGGGTTCTTGACGCCGGTCGAAGCCCACAGGGGGCGTTGTACGCGGGCGCCGTGGGTCTTGAGGGCTCGGAAACGATCTCCGCCCCCGAAGACTTCCTGGTAGGCGGCATAGGCGAGGCGGGCGTTGGCCACCCCGGCCTGCCCGCGCAATGCCACTGCGTCCTGCGATCCGAGCTTTTCCAGCCGTTTGTCGATTTCGGTGTCCACCCTGGACACGAAAAACGATGCCACCGAGTGGATCTTGGATAGGTCCTGGCCGGCTTCTCGTGCCTTCTCGATTCCGGCCAGGTAGGCGTCCACGACCTCACGGTAGCGTTCGACGGAGAAGATCAACGTGACGTTGACCGAAATGCCTTCGGCCAGAACCGCGGTGATGGCGGGCAGGCCGGCCTTCGTGGCCGGAATCTTGATGAACAGGTTTGGCCGGTCGACGATCTTCCACAGCTCGACAGCCTGCTGGATCGTCTTGTCGGTGTCGTGCGCAAGCCGCGGGTCGACCTCGATCGACACCCGGCCGTCCAGTCCGTCGGAAGCCTCCCACACCGGAGCGAACACGTCGCAAGCCCGGCGCACGTCGTCGGTGGTGGCGGTGCGCACCGTGGCGTCCACGTCAGCTCCGCGCTCGGCCAGCTCGGCGATCTGGCCGTTGTAGGCATCGCCTTCGGCCAGCGCCTTCTGGAAGATCGACGGATTAGTGGTCACGCCGACGACACACTTGGTGTCGATCAGCTCCTGCAGATTGCCCGAATTCAGTCGGTCGCGGGACAGGTCGTCCAGCCACACGGATACGCCCACGGCGCTGAGCGCGGCGAGGTTGGGGTTCTGACTCATGGAAACGCCCTTTCTCAGTTGTCGAGTGCTCGTTCCGCGGCGGCGGCAACCGCTTGCGCGGTAAAGCCGAATTCCCGGAACAACGTCTTGTAGTCGGCGGATTCGCCGTAGTGCTCGATCGAGATGATCTCGCCGGTATCCCCGACCAGTTTGTGCCAGCACTGCGCGACACCGGCCTCGACGGCGACCCTGGCCGAGACCGACGGCGGCAACACGCTGTCGCGGTAGTCCGGTGGCTGGGACTCGAACCACTCCACGCAGGGCATCGACACCACTCGCGCGATGATGTCCTTGTCCGCCAACAACTTCTGCGCCTCGACCGCGAGCTGCAGCTCCGAGCCGGTAGCGATTATCACCACGTCAGGCTCGTCATCGCTGTCGTCGCCGAGCACATACCCGCCACGGGCGACACCCTCGGCGCTGGTGCCCTCGAGTATCGGTAGGCCCTGCCGGGTCAAAATCAACCCGACCGGACCGCTGCCGTTGCCGCGGGCCAGTATCGTGCGCCAGGCATATGCGGTCTCGTTGGCGTCGCCCGGGCGTACCACCGAGAGCTGGGGAATCGCCCGCAGCGCCGCAAGGTGCTCGATCGGCTGGTGGGTCGGCCCATCCTCGCCCAGCCCGATCGAGTCGTGCGTCCAGACGTAGATGGTGTCGATATCCATCAGAGCAGCCAGCCGCACCGCCGGGCGCATGTAATCGGAGAACTGTAAGAACGTGCCGCCATAGGCGCGGGTGGGGCCGTGCAGCACGATGCCGGACAGGATGGCGCCCATCGCATGTTCGCGGACCCCGAAGTGCAGGGTTCGGCCATACCAGTGCGCGGTGTAATCCTTGGTCGAAATCGACGGCGGGCCAAAGGAATCCGCACCCTTCATGGTGGTGTTGTTGCTGCCCGCCAGGTCCGCGGACCCACCCCACAACTCCGGCAGCTTCGGTCCCAGGGCAGAAAGCACCTCGCCGGAGGCCGCTCGGGTGGCCAGCGCTTTGGACCCGGGTTCCCAATGCGGCAGGTCGTCGTCCCAGCCGTCGGGCAACTGCTCGGCGGTCAACCTATCCAGGAGCGCCTTGCGTTCCGGTTCGCGTTGTGCCCAGGCGTCGAACTCGACCTGCCAGCGGTCGTGGGCTTCTTTGCCACGAGCCACCAGACCCCGGGTGTGGGTGAGGACGTCCTCGCGAACCTCGAATGTCTTGTCGGGGTCGAATCCCAACACCTTCTTGACGGCGGCCACCTCGTCGTCGCCGAGGGCCGCGCCGTGCGCCTTACCGGTGTTCATCAGATTCGGCGCCGGGTAGCCGATGATGGTCCGCAGCGAGATGAACGATGGCCGGTCGGTGACGGCCTTCGCGTTGGCGATGGCCTCTTCGATCCCGACGACGTTTTCGCCGCCCTCCACCTCCTGCACGTGCCAGCCGTAGGCGCGGTAGCGGGCGGCGGTGTCCTCGCACAGCGCGATGTTGGTGTCGTCCTCGATCGAGATCTGGTTGTGGTCGTAGAACACGATCAGGTTGCCCAGCTGCTGAACGGCGGCCAGAGACGACGCTTCGGACGTCACCCCTTCCTCGATGTCCCCGTCGGAGGCGATCACGTAGATGTGGTGGTCGAAGGGGCTGGTGCCCGGCTCGGCGTCCGGGTCGAACAGACCACGTTCGTACCGCGACGCCATGGCCATCCCGACCGCCGACGCCAGCCCCTGACCCAGCGGGCCGGTGGTGATCTCCACACCTCGGGTGTGCCGGAATTCCGGGTGTCCGGGAGTCTTGGAACCCCAGGTGCGCAGCGACTCGATGTCGGATAGTTCGAGGCCGAAGCCGCCGAGGTAGAGCTGGATGTAGAGCGTCAGGCTGCTGTGCCCGCACGACAACACGAATCGGTCGCGGCCCAGCCAGGTGGTGTCGCTCGGATCGTGAACCATCGTGCGCTGAAATAGGGTGTAGGCCAGCGGAGCCAGACTCATGGCTGTTCCGGGGTGACCGTTGCCGACCTTTTGGACAGCGTCCGCGGCAAGCACCCGGATGGTGTCGACCGCAGCCGAATCGATCTCGGTCCAGTCGTCGGGGTGGCGCGGTTGCGTAAGCGTCGAGATCTCTTCGAGTGTGGTCACAGATTCAGTCCTCAGTTCAGTCCGCAGTCCAGGGTCATCAAACTGATCAATCCCACCCTAGTGCGGGATGGCCGGCGGTTGCAGGCCCCAAGTTGGAGTAACCATCGCGGCCTGTCGCAAAGCGTCCAACAGCACTGTGAAAATAGCCTGTCGGCTGCGTACGCTGTGCAATCAGTGCCGCAAGGCCGGAAAAATTGCTGTGAATCGACCCTGCGGCACTGCTGCCGCGGCGACGCCGTCTACCATCGTGCGTAGTAGAAGCTGTGCGCGGCCGTTCCCCGAGGAGTTATTTCGTGAGCGATCGTGGCCGCGTCGCGACGGGCCGCATACCTGGCATACCTGGCATGGCCAGGCGCCACTACGCGCCAGGCACCGCGACGTCGAAGAAGAGCCGCGCGCTCGCAACAGCGTTGGCCTACCTGGCGTTGACCAAGCCGCGGGTCATCGAGCTGCTGCTGGTCACCGCCATTCCGGCGATGCTGCTTGCCGATCGCGGCAGCGTCCATCCGCTGGTCATTCTCAACACGCTGATCGGCGGGATGATGGCCGCCGGCGGCGCGAACACCCTCAACTGTGTGGCCGACGCCGACATCGACAAGGTGATGAAGCGGACGGCGCGCCGGCCGCTCGCACGTGCCGCGGTGCCGACCAGAAGCGCGCTGGCCTTCGGTTTGGCGCTGACGGTGGTCTCCGTTCTCTGGCTGTGGTGGACGACGAACTTGCTGTCGGGGCTGCTGGCGTTGGCGACGGTGGCGTTCTACGTGTTCGTCTACACGTTGCTGCTCAAGCGCCGCACCTCCCAGAACGTGGTGTGGGGCGGGGCGGCCGGCTGCATGCCGGTGATGATCGGCTGGTCGGCGGTCACCGGCACCCTGGCGTGGCCGGCGCTGGCGATGTTCGCGATCGTCTTCTTCTGGACGCCGCCGCATACCTGGGCCCTGGCGATGCGCTACAAGGAGGACTACCAAGAGGCCGGCGTGCCCATGCTGCCCGCGGTTGCGACCGAACGTCAGGTCACCAGGCAGATCTTGATCTACACCTGGCTGACCGTGTTGGCGACGCTGGCGCTGACGCCGGCGACCGGGTGGCTGTACGCCGCGGTGGCCGTGGTGGCGGGTGCGTGGTTCCTGGCGATGGCACATCAGTTGGACGCGGGTGTCCGCGCCGGTGAGCCGGTCAAGCCGCTGCGCTTGTTCCTGCAGTCGAACAACTATCTGGCGTTGGTCTTCTGCGCATTGGCGGTCGACTCGGCGTTGGGCCTGCCTACCCTGCTCTAGTTTTCAAGCGGCCGTAGTTCCGAGCGGCGTGCCGCCATGGCCGAGCTGCCTCAGCTCGACGGGACCTTTGTCACTAATCGGCTGCCGAAATGCTCGGATGGCCCGGAAAGGGTTCTCGCCGTTGCAAACGCGCGCGACCATTGGACGTTGAGTACCCGGGCCTAGGGGGATCCCCGCGATGAAGTCGTTCACGATCGATCCGCGTCGGCACGACGGGGTGATCTTCGTTCTCGACACTCCTGCCGTGTCGACGCGACCCGAGCCCGACAACTCGGTGATGGAGTCGACCCTCGCGCTTGCCCATAGGCTCCGCCAGGCCGGTTTGGTCACCGCCCTCTACTCGCCGGCCGGCCACAGCATCCGAGTCCTGGAGGCGACGGGGATCGCCGAACCGTTCACCGCCCGGGTCGAGCGAGCCCCCGCGGGGGCACCGGAACTCCCCACCAAGCGCTACTGCATCGGCCTGTTAGCGGCCGCCGGCAAACTGGGAGTGGCCGCGGAGCGGTCGGCGGTGGTCGCGGGTGATAGCGGCGGGGTGGCGGCGGCCCGTGAGTGCGGCTTCGCCTACGTCGTCGGTCTCGACCAGGAGGGGCATCCCGACGAACTACTGCACTGCGGCGCCGACGTCGTCGTCGCCGATCTCTCCGACGTCATGGTCCGCACCGGCGACGAATGCATGTCGCGGCGCCCCAACGCGCTGGATTCCTATGGTCAGGTGATCGGGATGGTCTCCGGCCGGCAGCCGTTCGTCTGTGTGAATTACGACAGCACGCTGTCGGAGATCGTGCCGGACCCCGACCTCGCCACGCTGGTCGACGGCGCGGCCGAGGCGCTGGCGGATTTGTCGATGCAGTGCCCGGTCGCGATGTTGTCCGGCCGGGATCTGGCGGATATTCGCAACCGGGTTGGGCTGCCGGGCATCTGGTATGCCGGCAGCCACGGATTTGACCTGATGGCACCCGACGGCACCCGGTATCAGCATGACGCGGCGGCCGCCGCGGTCCCCGTAATGGCAAGCGCAGCAACCACACTTCAAGAGGAACTGGGCCCGACATCGGGCGCGCACGTTGAACACACCCGGTTCGGGGTCCGCGTGCACTATGGCAAGGTCGCGCATGAGCAGGTGCCCGACGTGATCGCGGCAGCGCACCGGCAGAGCCGACGACACGGCCTTCGGCTGATTACCGGCCGCGGGGTTGTCGAACTGCGCCCGGATGTCGACTGGGACAAGGGCACCGCACTTGCCTGGATCCGCGATCACGTCATCGAATCGGGGGTCGAATCGGGGCCGCAACCGGGCCGGGTGCTGCCGATCTACATCGGTGGCGACCTCACCGACGAGGACGCCTTCGATGCGGTGCGGTTCAGCGGTATCGGGGTCGTGGTCCGCCACGACCGCGACGGTGACCGCCCCACCGCCGCCAGCTTCACGCTGACCAGCCCCACGGAAGCTCGTGACTTCGTTCGGCGCGGCGCCAGGTGGCTGGCCTATGACCGGGAGACCCGCGCTCGCGGTTGGACTTTCACCTGGGAAGGTTATGACCCGCCCAACGAAAAGCTGCGTGAAGCGCTGTGCACGGTGGGCAACGGCTACTTCGCCACTCGAGGGGCTGCTCCCGAATCCAAGGCCGGCCAAGTCCATTACCCGGGAACCTATGCCGCCGGTGTGTACAACCGGCTCGATGATCTGGTCGCGGGTACCCGGACTGCGCACGAGAGCCTGGTGAATCTGCCCAACTGGCTTCCGTTGACCTTCCGCATCGGCGACGGTGACTGGTTGGACCTCGACGCGGTGACGTTGCTGTCTTACCGCCAGACGCTCGACCTGCGCGGCGCGGTGCTCACTCGGGAGCTGACCTACCGCGACGACGCGGGCCGTACCACCTCGATCACGCAGCACCGGTTCGTGGCGATGAACCAGGTGCACGTGGCGGCGCTGCAAACCACCGTCGTGGCCCAGGACTGGGAAGGGACAATCGAGATCCGGTCAACCCTGGACGGCGACGTCCGCAACTCCGGGGTGGAGCGTTACCGGGACTTGGCCAGCAACCACCTACAGGGACTGGAAAAGGTTGCACTGTCAGAGAATTCGGTGCTGATGTCCGTCGAGACCACCCAGTCGAAAATCCCGGTCGCGCTGGCCGCGCGGACCAGCGTGTGGCACGGCGATGCGCCGGCGCCCGCGACATATCGACTGCTCGACGAAGAATTCGAAATCGGCCACCAAATTTTCGCCGACCTGAAACCGGGTCAGCCGCTGACCGTGGAGAAGATCGTCACCCTGGTGACCGGGCGTGACGTTGCCACGTCACACCCGTCGACCGGAGCCGAGCGCAGGCTCGCCCGCCAAGGACGGTTCGCCGAGACCTGTGCTGCCCATCGGCTCGCCTGGGCACATTTGTGGGAGCGGGTGTCGATCGAATTCAGCAACCACACCGAAGAATTGCGAGTCTTGCGGCTGCATCTGCTGCATCTACTGCAGACGGTGTCCTACAACAGCGAGGAACTCGATGTCGGAGTCCCGGCCCGCGGGCTGCATGGCGAGGCATACCGCGGCCATATCTTCTGGGACGAGCTGTTCATCTTTCCGGTGCTGAACCTGCGAGTTCCCACGGTCACGCGGTCGCTGCTCCGGTACCGGCATCGGCGCTTGGTGGAGGCGCGGGGCGCGGCCAAGCTGGCCGGTTACCGCGGCGCAATGTACCCATGGCAGTCCGGGAGCGACGGGCGAGAGGAAAGCCCGGAGCAGCACTTGAATCCGCGATCCGGGCGGTGGCGACCCGATGCCAGCCACCGCGCGCACCACATCGGTATCGCCGTCGCCTACAACGTATGGAACTTCTACCAGGTCACCGGTGATTTGGCGTACATGATCGACTACGGCACCGAGATGATGGCCGAGATCGCGCGGTTCTGGGTGAGCCGGGCCACCTACGACCGGGACCGCGACCGCTACACCATCAACGGAGTCATCGGGCCCGACGAATTCCACTCCGGCTATCCGGACCGGCCGTACGACGGCGTGGACAATAACGCCTACACCAACGTGATGGCGGTCTGGGTGATCCTGCGGGCGATCGACGCGCTGCAGCTGATGCCGCTGCCGAACCGGCTGGACCTGTGCGAAGAGCTGGGCTTGACCGACGAGGAGCTCGCCCATTGGGACCACGTCAGCCGGCGCATGTTCGTCCCGTTCCACGATGGCGTGATCAGCCAGTTCGAGGGATACGAGCAATTATTGGAACTGGATTGGGACGCTTACCGGCGGCGATACCGTAATATTCAGCGGCTCGACCGCATCCTCGAAGCCGAGGACGACGACGTCAACCGATACCGGGCGTCCAAGCAGGCCGACGTGCTGATGCTGCTCTACCTGCTGTCGGCCGACGAATTGCGGGAGCTGTTGGACCGGCTCGACTACCACTTGGATCCGCGCCGGATTCCGGAGATGGTCGATTATTACCTGGCGCGTACTTCACATGGGTCGACGCTGAGTGCGGTCGTCCATGGCTGGGTGCTGGCCCGGGCCAATCGGGATCGGGCGCTGGAGTTCTTCCAGCAAGTGCTCAAGTCCGATATCGCCGACATCCAGGGTGGCACCACTTCGGAAGGCGTACACCTGGCCGCCATGGCCGGCAGTGTCGATTTCGTGCAACGGTGTTTCACCGGTCTCGAGATCCGCGGCGATCGCATCGTGCTGTCCCCGCTCTGGCCGGAATACCTTGGTGCGCTGGGATTTCCGATTCACTACCGGGGCAACCACCTGCACCTGAGGGTCAGCGGCAAGGGCGCGGAGATCAGTGTCGAACCGCGTGATGTGCCACCGGTGGAAATCGAATGCCGCGGACGAGTGGAACTCCTGGTACCCGGCAGCGTCGTCCGATTCACCTAGGGCCGGCTGGGTGAGCGTTGTGGCTGCGGGCGTGGGCATGCTCGACCGGCGCGAGCCGCGGGTGAGGCGGGGGACAGGACTAGTCCGGGGGCAGTTTGTCGAGGGTCTTTTGCGCTTCCTTGCGCCAGACCTCGTCGTTGAGGTACCTCGCAACGGTCACCCGCACCCCGGTGGCGCGTTGGCGCACCAGGGCCGCCATAGCGTCAGCCCGAGTTGTCGGATCGGCGAGTTGGCTAACCACTAGCTCCTTGGCCTCCTCGGTCTTGAATCGGCCGAGCCAGCGCACCAACTCAAACTTTGTTGAGAAGTCCTTGCCGGAGCGAAGCAACGCGGCCACCCTTGGGAAGTCGGAGCCATCACAGACTTCAGCCAGGGCAAACCCGGTGACTTCGAGTTCCAAGCCGCTCAGCGGCGGGTCGATATCGAATTGGTGGAATAAGATGTCGGCGGCAACACGGTTGCCTTTGGCGTTCTTGGTGATCAGGTTGCGGATCAAGGCGACTCGCCAGGCGCGGCGATCTTCTTCGGCTGGGATGCGTTCGTCGAGGTTCTGCAGCCAGTCCACCATGATCGGCACTGCCTGAGGGTAGTCGTAGCGGGAGTTGACAAGTTGGAAGATGGTGTCTTCAGGGATGCCAGCGGCGTTGAGTTCGTGTTTCATCGCTCGTCGGTATTCCGGCCAGGTTGCGGGGTCGTCGCCGTACTTCTGGTTCATGACAGGTTCTTGCTGTCGTCGATTACCACATCCAGTCCTTCAAAGTCGCGTTCCAATGTTTGTTCTACGCTTCCGGCGTCCGTCCGGCCTTTGTCCACCACGATGACCAGCTTGTAGCCGTTGTCGCGCGCCCACTCTGCGATATCGCGGATCTGCTGGGTGGTGTCGAGCTTCTTAACATTTTTGACCTCACGCACTACGTGATTTTCATCGTCGATTTCATCAGGGATCCTGAACCTGGGGCGGCCAGGTTTCGGGTTCCTGACGGGGATCCGCACCTTCTTTGACTGGTCGATGCCGGCGATGTCCTCGGCGCGGCGGCCTTTGCGGCGGTTGTCGTTAACCCGATGCGTCGGTGTCGGATTGACCCGACGCGGCACCAGATCCAACAGCCGCTTCACCGCGGGCAATGCCGCGCCCATGGCGCTGCCTGCCGCCGTCAAATCGGTCATCGACGCGGTCGCGATGGTGCGCAGCGCGGCGTTGAGCCCGTTGATTTGGGTAACGGCCGCGGCGATGAAGGTCTCCTTGATCGGCCCGGTCAGTCGATGCGGCACCGGCGGGTAGCTATCCAAAATGATTATCAGCCAATGCAACTGGTTGACGACGAAGGCCATGTCGTCCTTGACGGACTTCAGCTTATTGCCGTAATCCTTTGCCGCACGCGACAAATCGCCACAAGCGCCGGCGATATCGGTGTTGACACCGCGCGCCTCCTCCAGCCGGTCGACCAGCGGCGCAATCTCGGCGGCCTCCACATCGACGATCAGCCGTTGCTCTTCGGGGCCGGGTTGATCGTCGATGCGAACGAGGTCGTGGCCGAAGGTTTCCCAGGCCGCCGAGGCCGCCAGCGCATGATCGGGATGCCCGTCGGGCCAGCCGTCCACGATGCGGTCGGCGACCAGATTCCAGTGCGGCGGTTCGGGATCGCCGCCACCGGCCACCGAACTCACAGCCACCGCCGCGTCGATGAAGGTGCCGGCGGATTCACCCGGCGGGGTGATCGGCGCGCCATAGGCATCGCGCTGGTTGAGGGTCGAGGCTTCCTCGGTTTGGTCGTGGTTGATGCCGTTTTGGCGTAGCAGGCTGCCCAAATTGTGGAACACGTTGACCAACCGGTAGGCGACCTGGCCGGCCTCCTCGGCCGCGGCGTCGTAGGAACTCGCCCATTGCGGGCCGACCCCGTGGGTTCCGGCCGCTCCGGCGGCATCCACCCCGGCCAGCTTGCGCAGCGCGGCGCCGGCGTGGTCGCTGTTTTCCTTGTACGCCGCGGCCGCGTCGTAGAACAACTCCGGGTCAACGTCAGTCATGGCCGCCCCGCCCACCTCCCGCGCTAGCGGATCGATTGTATGGCAACCTGGCGTTCGGTGATTTCGGGTGAATTCGGACGACAGTAAGGGCTGACCCCATTGTCCTATGACCTGACCGTCTACGCCGCGTCCAGCATCGACGACGAGCAGTTGGAAGAAATCGTCGCATCGGTCCCCGGGTTGTCGGTCGGCGATAGCGGTGACCATGAGATGACCGTGCTGCGCGGTAAGCAAGAAAAGTACTCGTTCACCGTCTTCGGGCCGCACGAGATCGAGCCCGAGGACGTGCCGGACGACGTGGTGCCGCATGTGCTGGACCCGACCACCAGTTGGCAGATCGTCATCGAGGGCAGCGATCCGGCCGAAGTGCGGCCCGCCCGGCGGTTCGCCAAGGCGTTGGCTCGGGCCGCGGGGGGTGTTGCGGTCGACGAGCAGACCGAGGAGATTCTCGGCGCGAAGAGGGCACGCCAGATCGCCTCGCCCGGTTCGGAGCTGATCCGCATCGTTGACTTGCAGTGGCACTCACCGGAGTCGGCGCCCGACGCGGCGACCCTGTGGCTGGAGCTGGCAAGAAAGTTTCTGCCCGAGGCGCTGCCACGTCGCTTCGGCAATGTCTACCCGCTGCGGTATCGGCTGGATCGGGATGGAGACGACCAATTCATCGCAACCTTCGCCTCCCACGGCGCATGGTTCAAGGCCACCCTGCCGTGCATCGACGGCGGGCTGTACCTCGAGCCATGGGACGGCATCCTGATTGACACCCTCAAAATGGTGGCCCAACCGTTGGACGACCCACCGTGGCGCAACACCGTGCAGCGCTTCTTCGTCGAGTACGCCCGCCGGCGCGGCAGCGTGCTGGCCACCGGCGAAGTGCTACGCAACCACAAACTGTCCGGACCCCCAGACACCAGCTGGGATCTGAGCGGCTCACTGCGCGGCCCCGGCGGGATCCTGGGTCTGCCGGCCAACCCAGTCTGGTGGACCTGGCTGGGCAACGATTACCTGCCACTGGTCCGCGATTATCTGCCGCCCGAACACACCACCTACTACGACGAGGGCGCCCTATACGCGCCGACCGAGGAACCCACCGATCGCGGCCAACTCGCCGGACTGCCCGATCCGTTCCCGGCGTCACTGCGCGTCACGGCCATCCCTTCGGAATATGGGCCTAGCAACACTCCCATGAACAGCCCGGCGGCGATCCGCCCTCGCCTCAACCAGGGTTAACCGCCCCACATCGCGGTATTAACCTCCGCGTTATGCACATAGTTGCGATGCGCGATGTGCGCGTTGAGGTGCATGTCGAACACCACCTCGCTCATCTCGTCCGCCCAGCCCTGCCAGTGCTGCACCCGCTCCAGAAATGCGTCGAACGCCACACCTTCCCAATGATGTTGCAGGCCACGCAATTCGGTGGCCACCTCGTTGAGGCGATCCTTCATCACCAGGCAAAACTGCCGCATCGCATCGGCGGCGTCCACCAAGTCATGCTCGTTGACGGTGCGGCGCGCCATGATCAGCGCCCGTCAACCGGGCCGGCGGGCCTGATGCTGCCGAAAGCATCGGCCGCGGCGTGCTCCATCTGGGCGTAGCCGGCGGCCGCGGCTGCCAGCGATTCCCCGATCCATCGCAGGTCGGCGAGCATCTGGCCGCACTCGTCGTCGATCTCGGCCCAGACATCCAGATAGGCACTGGCTGCCTGACCGGTCCAGGTGCCGGCAAGGCCGTCCGTCTGCCCGCCCAGCTTGTCGCGCAGGCCATCGATCTCGTCGGCAGCGCCCGTCGTGGTCTTCGACGCGTGAGCCAGCTCTGCACAGTAAACGCGAAGCTCTTCGGCCGCCATGCTGACCACCCCTCGAAAAGACGTCGTATCCGCAGACTACTGTCACAGGCGGTCCACACGCGACTAGAACGAAGCGGAGATGGCGAGCTATGGCCGGTTGGCGCGACAGCGTGACCGAGGAAGCACAAGCCGACCTCGACGAGTTGGTCGACGCCGCAACCGGGTTCGCGCTCGAGCGGGTCGCCTCGGCGGGTGAATTTCTGCCGTTCGCCCTCGCGGTGTCCAACGGCGGCGAACGACAAGCCATCGCGCCTAACTATCCCCGCGGTCGTGAACTGCCGATAGCAGAGCAGATCGCTACGCAGTGGCGCGCGCTCACCGACTTGAAGGACAGCCTGCGGGCCGCCGCCGTCGCGGTCAACGTCAGATTGACCGAGGCGAATCAGGACGGTATCGAGATCAGCGTTGAGCACCGCGAAGGTGTGGCGATCGGGCTGATCTTCCCCTACACCCGCGGCGCCGACGGCGCTTATCAGCTTGAGGCACCCTCGGCTCACCGGGAAGATCCACGCATCTGGGTGTCTTGACGTCCCTACGCCGGAGGCGGCAGGTCCCGCATCACCGCCAGGGCGTCGGCAATACTGTCCGCTAGCTCCGCAACATCATCGGCCATGCATTCCTGCGCGTAATCGGTTGCCGCGCTGATGGTTTCGTTGATCATCCGAGCAACGTCGTGGGCGCCCATGCCAAGTATCCCCGGGTTGATGCTGAGTCCGATGAGGCGTCGATGCCCATTAACCGTCACCTCGACGGCGCCTGTCTGATGTGTGGCGGTGAACGCCTCGGCGTCCATCCGGTGAACCTGCTGGTCCAGAAGAGACATCACGACGTCGGCCTGATCAAACATCCGTCTGACCTGGGGGTGATGAGCCGGGCTCACATTATCTCCGTCGATTCACGCAGCGGGTCAGCGACTTACGGCAGCAACACTATTGAGCCGGTGGTCTTGCGGCCCTGCAAGTCCTGATGTGCCCGGGCAGCTTCGGCCAGCGGATACCGACCGCTGATCTCCACGTTGACCACCCCGCCGCCGATGACGTCGAACAGCTCGGCGGCGCGCCAGCCGAATTCCTCGCCGGTGCGCAGGAAGTGGACCAGTGATGGGCGGGTCAGATACACCGACCCGGCCGCGTTGAGGCGCTGCGGGTCGACCGGCGGAACCGGACCGGAGGCGGCGCCGAACAGCGCCAGCGTCCCGCGGACGGCCAGGCTGGCCAGGCTGGCGTCGAACGTGGTGGCGCCCACGCCGTCGTATACGGCCGCCACACCGGCTCCGTCGGTCAGCGCCCGGATCCGATCGGCGAACTGCCCGGCATCGGTGGGGTAGTCGAGAACCTCGGCCGCACCGGCTTCCCGGGACAGCTTGGCTTTCTCCGGGGTCGAGACGGTGCTGATCACCCGCACTCCCAGGTGAGTGGCCCACTGCGTCAAGATCAGCCCGACACCGCCGGCGCCGGCATGCACCAAGATCGTTTCGCCGGATTGCACCGGGTACACCGACTTCAGCAGGTAATGGGCGGTCAGGCCCTTCAGCAACGCCGACGCCGCCACCTCGGAGCTGACGCCGTCCGGTACCTTGGCGCTCAAAAACGCTGGCGCCGTGCAGAATTCGGCGTAGCCACCATTGGCGGAAGCGCTGACCACCCGGTCGCCCACCGTGATGGCGCTCTCGACTCCTTCACCGATGGCCACCACGGTGCCGCACACCTCGGAGCCGATGATGAACGGCAGTGGTCGTGGGTACTGCCCCGAACGGAAATAGGTGTCGATGAAGTTGACACCGATCGCCTCGGCCTTGACCAACAGTTGGCCGTCGCCCGCCTCGGGCTGTGCCGTCTCGACGTAGCGCAACACCTCGGGGTCGCCGGTTTCACTGACTTCGATTGCGTGCATCTGGTTATCATGCCCGGCAATGAAGCTTGCCCGGCCGGATATCTTCCATCCGCGCGTCGTGCTGGCGGGTTGGCCGCGGCAGCCCGCCGGTGACGGCGACGACGTCGGGCTGGTTGCGGCGTTGCGCCACCGTGGGTTACACGCCCATTGGTTACCTTGGGACGATCCCGACGTGGCGCGCGCGCATCTGGTGATATTGCGGGCCACCCGCGATTACGCCGAGCGCCTCGACGAGTTCCTGCCCTGGACCAACAGCGTGGCCAATCTGCTGAATGCCCCTTCGGTGGTCGCCTGGAACGCCGACCGTGGCTATCTGGAAGACCTGGACAGTCGGGGAGTGCCGACCGTGCCCGGTGAGGTATGCGCGCCGGGCCAGCAGATCCGGCTGCCGTATGCCGGACGGGTCTTCATCAGCCCGACGGTCGGCACCGGCGCCCGCCGGTTCAGTGATCCCTCGCCGGCCGCGGCCTATATCGCCGAACGCCGGCAAGGCGGCCACTCGGTGGTGGTGCAGACGGCCGGCCCGGACGTTGAAACGGTGCTGATCTTCCTTGGGGGCCAGCCGTCGCACGCCTTCACTTCGCACGATGACGTGTTGCGCCAGGGTGAGCCCGATTTCGAAACCTGGGAGATCGGCGCCGCCGCGCTGGGCGCCGCCGCGGCCGCATGCGGCGTCGGCATCGGTGAGTTGCTCTGCGCGCGGGCCCACCTGGTCGGTGCGCGGCTGCTGGACCTGCAGCTGGTGGACCCGTCGTTGGGGTGGCGGCGATTGGACGCATCGGCCCGCGATCGGGGCCAGCGGCGGTTCGCGGTGTGCGTGGAGTCAGCTCTGGAGCGGTTGGGGCTGGGCCCGTTCTCGCATCGACGCCCATAGCGCCGCGGTGGCTGCGGTGCACGCTGCGGCCCCGGCGACGTGGGTGGCGACCAGCGCCGGCGGAACCCCGATGTGGTACTGCACGATGCCCACCAGCGCCTGCGCGAAAACCAGGGCGAGCAGCACGGCGAGGCGCCGCAGGATCGGCCGTCCCGCACCGACAGCCAACAACCCGAATCCGAGGCCGACCAGCAACGCCAGGTAGGAAACCAGCAGCGACGAATGCAGGTGCACCAGGGTGTTGATCTCGACTTTCAGCCGCGGCACCGTGCGGGTGGGGCTCTTGTCACCGGCATGCGGCCCGGCGGCTGTCACCAGCGTGCCGGTGACCAGGACCGCGGCCAGATTCACCGCGCTCAACACCGTGAGCGCGCGCAGCGGTCGGACCACGAGCCGGCGAACAATCCCGTCGTCGGGCTCGCCGATCTTGACGTAGAGCAACACCGACAGCCACACCATCGTCATGGATGCCAACAGGTGAACAGACACTGTCCACCACAGCAGCCCGGTGCGTACCGTGATGCCGCCGATCACCGCCTGCACCACCGTCGACGCGGGCATCAGCCATGCGTAGACCAGCACCTCGGGACGCCGGCGCGCCCTGGTGACCGCCAGCACGGCAGCCGCCGCGGCGATCACGACCGCGAAGGTGATCATCCGGTTGCCGAACTCCACCGCCTGGTGGATCCGCGGCACTTCGGCAACCGCTACCGGGGTGAAGCTGCCGGGGAAGCACTGCGGCCAGGTCGGACAACCCAGGCCCGACGCCGTGACCCGCACGATCGTGCCGGTGACCGCGATACCGCCCTGGGTCACGATGACGGCGGCGGCAATTGCGCGCTGCACCCGCAGACTCGGGTCGGGGAGCAGGTCCACCAACCGCATCAGGGTTCGTCCGACGGCCACCGCCCGATCGTAACGACAACTACGTCACGTAGTAGAAGCGGGCGTCGCGCCGAGATTGCCGCCATGGCTGTGGTTTCAGCTAGGCCGGCGACCATGGCGGCAATATCGACGGGCTGACCGGGGCCCGATCAGGTGAAGCGGAACCAGCGACGCGCCGCCAGCGCCGCCAGCGTTCCCCACGCCGCCAGGACGATCAGCCCGAACCAGTCCACCGACAGGATCATCGCCTGCGACAGCGCCTCGGTGAGCGCGCCGGACGGGGTGAGCCGGGCCGCCCACTTGATCGCCATCGGGATCATCGTGGTTTCGAGGGTGAGTGCGCCGAACCCGGCGAACACGAACCACATCAGGTTGGCAACCGCGAGCACGATCTCGGCCCGCAACGTGCCGCCCAGCAGCAGCCCGAGCGCGGCGAAGCCCGCGGTGCCCAGCGCGATGACGGCCGCCCCCAAGGCCAGTGCGGCCGGTGCCGGTCGCCAGCCCAGCGCAAAGCCGATTGCGCCCAAGATGATTGCTTGCAGAAATACCACGGCGACCACGGCCAGTGACTTGCCGGCGATGATTCCCCAGACCGGTAGCGGCGTCGCACCGAGTCGTTTGAGTGCGCCGTAGCGGCGGTCGAACGCGACCGCGATGGCCTGGCCGGTGAACGCGGTGGAGACCACGGCGAGCGCCATGATCACCGGTACGAACGTGGCCGCGCGGTGCTGCCCGAACGAGCCGAGCGGCAGCAGCGTGAGCCCGACCAGCAAGGTGATGGGGATGAACATGGTCAGCAGCAGCTGCTCGCCGTTGCGCAACAGCAGTTTGAGTTCCAGCCCGAACTGTGCGGCCAGCATCCGGGATACGGCATTGGGGCGCGGATTCGGGGTGAAGGTTCCCGGGGGGAACAGCGTGTTGTCGGTCACGGTCGCAACTTCCTGCCGGTGAGATCCAGGAACACGTCCTCGAGGCTGCGTTGTTCGACCCGCATATCGGTGGCCAGCACGTCGATCTGCGCGCACCAGGCGGTGACGGTTGCCAGTACCTGCGGGTTGACCGGGCCCTCGACGAGGTACTCGCCGGGCGTCAACTCGGAGGCTTGATAGTCCTCCGGCAGCGCGGAGGCCAGCAGCGACAGCTCAAGCCGCGGTGGTGCGGTAAACCGCAACTGGTCTTTGGCGCCGGTTCGTGTCAGCTCGGTCGGGGTCCCCGCGGCCACCGTGACGCCGTGGTCGATGATGACCAGCCGATCCGCGAGTTCCTCAGCTTCTTTGAGTTGATGGGTGGTCAGTACGACCGTCACGCCGTCGCGGCGCAAAGCGTCGATCAACTCCCATACCACTAGCCGGGCGTGGGCGTCCATGCCGGCAGTGGGCTCGTCGAGAAAAACCAGCTCGGGACGCCCCACCAGAGCGCAGGCCAGGGCAAGTCGCTGCTGCTGCCCTCCGGAGAGCCGCCGATAGGTGGTCTGGGCAACCTCGGTGAGCCCCAGGGTGTCCAACAGCCACCGCGGATCAATCGGGTCGGACGCATAGGCGGCGACCAGGTTCAGCATTTCCCCGGCGCGTGCGGCTGGATATCCGCCGCCGCCCTGCAGCATCACGCCAATGCGTGGGCGCAGCCGCGCGTTGTCGGCGATCGGGTCCAGCCCGAGCACCTCGATGGTTCCGGTGTCCGGGCGTACGAAGCCCTCGCACATCTCGACGGTTGTCGTCTTGCCGGCACCGTTGGGGCCCAGCAGCGCCAGTACCTCTGCGGCGTGCACCTCGAGGTCGAGGCTGGAGACGGCCGTCAGGGATCCGTACCGCTTGGTCACTCCACGTAGCCGGACTACGACGGAGTCTCCTGGGGATGCTTGGGGGGCCGAGCTCACGTGGAGTCAGCGTAGGCGTCCGGCGCCGACGTCGTCTGCCGGGTCACCGAAGTCTCAGCTGCGGGTACCGGGTCGACGAGCGTCTGTTGGTTCGCCTCGCCGTTCCCCATGGGCAGGCCTTGCCACGGTAACCGGTGGTAGGTCAGCGCGATCAGGACCAACACGATGATCGCGCTGGCCAGGGTGGCATCGATGATCTGAAACAACGCGAAGCGGTCCCCGTTGGCCGTCGGTCCGAAGATGCCGACGATGAGGGTGATGACGATGGCGGCCACCCGAAATCCGGTGCGCGTCGCCCACGCCGCCATGGGAATGATGGCCCACAGCAGATACCAGGGCTGCACGACAGGGAACAGCAGCACTGTGATGCCCAGCGCGACCCCGAGGCCGCCGATCGGGTGTAACCGGCCGCGGAGCACCGCCAGCAGCAACCAGCAGACCATCACCATGATGATCAGCACACCCATGGCACGCGTCAGCGACAACACCGCGGTGGTGTGATCTCCCAAGCGCAGCAGAATGCCCACCTGCCCGGTGCCCAGCGCCAGCAGTGTCGGCGGCGACATCCAGCTGCGCACCACGTTGGCGGTGCCCAGCGTGTAGACCCAGCCGAAGCCCAGCCCGCTTGCCCATCCGACGATGGCCATCACCGAAAGCGACAGTGCCGCCATGCCGCCGCCGGTCAGCAGCAGCGCTTTGATCGTGCCGCCGTAGCGGTAAGCCAAGGCCATCGTGATGAAGCCCAGCGCCAGCAGCGAAGGCAGCTTCACTTGCGATGACAGCGTGATCAGGATCGATCCGCCGAGCAACAGGGCCAGTGGTTCCCAGTCCGCGCCCGGACGCCATGATGCGGGCAGCAGACGCGTGGTTTCCTGTAAATCGACTAAATCGATGCCACGCAGCGCGATTTCGGCGCCGGTCAGCATCAACCCGAGCATCAGTGCTTCGTTGTGGATGCCGGCAACCAGGTGCATGAACAGCAGGGGATTGGCCGCGCCCAGCCACAGCGCGCTGACCTCGGCCACGCCACAGCGCCTGGCCAGCCGCGGCGTCGCCCACACGATCATCGCCACGCCGATCAACACCACCAACCGGTGGCACAGCACGGCGGCGACAATATTTTCTCCGGTCAGCGCGGAGATGCCGCGGCCGATCCACAAGAAGAGCGGACCGTAGGGGGCCGGCGTCTCCCGCCACAGGCTGGGAACCGACAGGGTGAACACGTGGCCCAAGCCGAGGCCGGACGCCGGGCCCACTCGGTAGGGGTCGAGTCCGTCGCGGGAGATCTGGCTTTGGGCCAAGTAGGAGTAGACGTCTTTGCTGTACATCGGCGGGGCGATGAGCAGCGGCAGCATCCACAACAGCAGGGTGCGGTCCAGATCGCCGCGCGACATCTTCCGCTTGCCCAGCGCGAACCGGCCGAGCATCAGCCAGGCCAGCGCCATCATGACGGCTCCGGTGGTGGTCATCGTCAGCGACACGGTCTGGATTCGTGACGGCAGGTTGAGCAGCCGGACCCCGAAGGTGGGATCCTGCACGACCGGCCTGGCGCCGGCGCCCAGGGCCCCGATGCCCATCAAGACCGTGCCGGTGGCGCCGAACAGCCGGGTGCGTGCGAGCGCAGTCAGTTCGGCAGCGTTCAGCGGCGACCCCACCGCCTGCTCGTCACCGTGGAGGCTGGCGATCGACGAGCTCAGCGTGTGGTGGCGGGCTGCCATCAGAGCAGCCTAGCCCCGGCGACGATACGCGCCGCGTTGCGGCGTGAGGAGGAGTGGGGCAGTCGGGCTAGCCCCGGCGACGATACGCGCCGCGTTGCGGCGTGAGGAGGAGTGGGGCAGTCGGGCTAGCCCCGGCGACTCGGGGCGGGCGGGCGCGCCGCGTTGCGGCGTGCGGAGCCCACAGCCGTTGCACAGGCCACCTCGCTGGACAGCTTCCTGGAATTACGTCACACTTGTGTTGTGAAAATCCCGGCAGCTACTGCTGCTGTTCCAGCCGCAGTTCCCGACGGTCATACCCGTCGCGCCATTGTGCGCTTGCTGCTGGAGTCCGGATCGATCACCGCCAGTGAGATCGGCGATCGGTTGGGGTTGTCGGCCGCCGGCGTACGTCGTCATCTTGACGCGCTCATTGAAACGGGCGACGCGGAGTCCGTCCCCGCGGCGCCGTGGCAGCAGGCGGGGCGCGGACGGCCCGCCAAGCGTTACCGGTTGACGGCGGCCGGCCGGGGCAAGCTGGATCACTCATACGACGACTTGGCGTCGGCGGCGATGCGCCAACTGCGGGAGATCGGCGGCGAAGACGCGGTGCGGACGTTCGCACGACGACGCATCGACGCGATACTCGCCGATGTCGCCCCGGCGGACGGCCACGACGACGACGCGGTGGAAGCCGCCGCGGAGCGTATCGCCGGCGCGTTGACCAAAGCCGGTTACGTCGCCACCACCACCCGGGTGGGTGGGCCGATCCATGGTGTGCAAATCTGCCAGCATCACTGCCCGGTGGCCCATGTCGCCGAGGAGTTCCCGGAATTGTGCGAAGCCGAGCAGCAGGCCATGGCCGAAGTGCTTGGAACCCACGTGCAGCGGTTGGCGACCATCGTCAACGGCGACTGCGCCTGTACCACCCACGTGCCTTTAACCCCGGCGCCCAGCCCGCGCCGCGACACTACGAGCATCAAAGGAGCGTCGATATGACCCTCGAGGCCAGCAAGACCGCTGCCGAGCCGCTGACCCAGGCCGAGGCCATTGCTTCGCTGAGCCGCTACGGCTACGGCTGGGTCGACTCCGATGTCGCCGGCGCCAGCGCTCAGCGCGGGCTGTCGGAGGCGGTGGTTCGCGACATCTCCGCGAAGAAGAACGAGCCTGAGTGGATGCTGCAGAACCGGCTGAAGGCGCTGCGCATCTTCGAGCGCAAGCCGATGCCGCGCTGGGGCTCCAACCTCGAGGGCATCGACTTCGACAACATCAAGTACTTCGTGCGATCGACAGAAAAGCAGGCGGCCAGCTGGGACGATTTGCCAGAGGACATCAAAAATACCTACGACCGTTTAGGAATTCCCGAAGCGGAAAAGCAAAGATTAGTTGCTGGAGTAGCGGCCCAGTATGAAAGCGAAGTAGTGTACCACCAGATCAGAGAGGATTTAGAATCCCAAGGCGTTATTTTCTTAGACACTGATACTGGCTTGCGGGAACATCCCGAAGTATTCAAACAATATTTTGGAACCGTAATTCCTGCTGGCGATAATAAGTTTTCTGCACTCAATACCGCTGTGTGGAGTGGCGGGTCCTTTATTTACGTCCCGCCGGGGGTCCACGTCGACATCCCCCTGCAGGCTTACTTCCGGATCAACACCGAGAACATGGGCCAGTTCGAGCGAACACTGATTATTGCCGACGAGGGCTCCTACGTGCACTACGTCGAGGGCTGTGTGCCAGCCGGTGAGCTGATCACGACCGCTGACGGAGACCTGAGGCCCATCGAGTCGATCCGTGTGGGTGACTACGTCAGTAGCCACGATGGGCGGCCACATCGTGTCACCGCGGTGCAGATGCGCGACCTCAACGGGGAGCTCTACAGCTTCACGCCGATGTCTTCCGCGAACAAGTTCTCCGTCACCGCGGAACATCCCTTGCTCATCGTTCCCCGCCACGAGGTGCGCGTCATGCGCAAAGAGCGCAAAGGATGGAAGGCAGAAGTCAACAGCGCCAAGCTGCGTCGCACCGAGCCGCGGTGGATTGCGGCGAAGAACGTTGCCGAAGGTGACTTCCTGATCTACCCCAAGCCGAAGCCGATCCCACACAAGACGGTGCTGTCCCTCGAGTTCGCGCGGCTGGCGGGGTATTACCTGGCGGAAGGCCATGCATGTCTGACCAATGGCTGTGAGTCACTGATCTTCTCGTTCCACAGCGACGAATTCGAGTTCGTCGAGGAGGTTCGCCAAGCGTGCAAGTCGTTGTACGAGAAGTCAGGCTCTGTCCTGATCGAGGAGCACAAGCATTCGGCACGCGTCACTGTCTACACGAAGGCGGGCTATGCCGCGATGCGTGACAACGTCGGCATCGGATCGTCGAACAAGAAGCTGTCGGATCTCTTGATGCGTCAAGACGAGACGTTCCTCAGCGAGCTCGTCGACGCCTATGTCAACGGGGACGGCAATGTAACGAAGCGCGGCGGCGCCCTCTGGAAGCGCGTGCATACGACTTCCCGTGTCTGGGCATTCCAATTGCAGTCCATCCTCGCGCGGTTGGGTCATTACGCCACAGTCGAATTGCGTCGTCCTGGCGGTCCAGGAGTTATCCAGGGTCGTGACATCATGCGCAAGGACATCTACCAGGTCCAGTGGACCGAGGGCGGCCACGGGCCTAAGCAAGCGCGTGATTGCGGTGACTACTTTGCGGTGCCGATAAGAAAGCGTGAGGTCCGAGAAGCACACGAGCGGGTCTACAACCTCGATGTCGAGGAGCCGGACAGCTACCTCGCCTACGGGTTCGCGGTGCACAACTGCACTGCCCCTATTTACAAGTCGGACTCGCTACACTCCGCGGTGGTCGAGATCATCGTGAAACCGCATGCGCGCGTGCGTTACACCACCATCCAGAACTGGTCGAACAACGTCTACAACCTGGTCACCAAGCGGGCCCGCGCAGAGGCCGGCGCCACCATGGAGTGGGTCGACGGCAACATCGGATCCAAGGTGACCATGAAATATCCGGCGGTCTGGATGACCGGAGAGCACGCCAAAGGCGAAGTGCTGTCGGTGGCGTTCGCCGGCGAGGACCAGCACCAGGACACCGGTGCCAAGATGCTGCATCTGGCGCCCAACACGTCGAGCAACATCGTGTCGAAGTCGGTAGCGCGCGGCGGCGGCCGCACCTCCTACCGGGGCCTCGTCCAGGTGAACAAGGGCGCGCACGGTTCCAAGTCGAGCGTGAAATGCGATGCGCTGCTGGTCGATACGATCAGCCGCAGCGACACCTACCCCTACGTCGACATCCGCGAGGACGACGTCACCATGGGCCATGAGGCCACCGTGTCCAAGGTCAGTGAGAACCAGCTGTTCTACCTGATGAGCCGCGGGATGACCGAGGACGAGGCCATGGCGATGGTGGTGCGCGGCTTCGTCGAGCCGATCGCCAAGGAACTGCCGATGGAGTATGCGCTGGAGCTCAACCGGCTGATCGAGCTGCAGATGGAGGGCTCCGTAGGATGAGAATCGAATGACCGCCACCTTGAACAAGGGCGAGCTGTTCTCGTCCTTCGACGTCGACGCCTTCGAGGTTCCGCACGGCCGCGACGAGCTTTGGCGGTTCACCCCGCTAAAGCGGTTGCGCGGCCTGCACGACGGCTCCGCGCCGGCCACCGGCAATGCGGAGATCAGCGTCAGCGGCCCGACGCGCCTCACCGTGGAGACGGTGCGCCGCGGTGACGAACGGCTCGGCCAAGGCGGTGTTCCCGCTGACCGCGTTGCAGCCCAAGCCTTTTCGTCGTTCAACTCGGCGACGCTGGTCACGGTAGGACGTGACACGCAAATTGCCGAGCCGGTGAACATCACCGTCACCGGTCCGGGCGAGGGCGCAACTGCCTACGGACATATGCAGATCCGCGTCGAGGAGCTCGGCGAGGCCGTCGTCATCATCGACCACCGGGGGAGCGGAACCTACGCCGACAACGTCGAATTCGTGGTCGCCGACGCCGCTCGGCTTACCGTGGTGTGGATCGCCGACTGGGCCGACGACACCGTTCATCTCAGCGCCCACCACGCCCGGCTCGGCAAGGACGCCGTGCTGCGGCACGTCGCCGTCATGCTCGGCGGGGAGGTGGTGCGGATGGCGGCCAACGTGCGCTTCGATGCTCCGGGCGGCGATGCCGAGCTGCTGGGGCTGTACTTCGCCGACGACGGCCAGCACCTGGAATCGCGGCTGCTGGTTGACCACGCTCACCCTGACTGTAAGTCGAACGTGCTGTACAAGGGTGCGCTGCAAGGAGATCCGGCGTCGTCGCGGCCTGATGCGCACACCGTGTGGGTGGGTGACGTGCTGATCCGCGCCGAGGCAACCGGCACGGACACCTTCGAGGTCAACCGCAACCTGGTGCTCACCGACGGGGCGCGCGCGGACTCGGTGCCCAATCTCGAGATCGAAACCGGCGAGATCGCCGGCGCCGGGCACGCCAGCGCCACCGGACGTTTCGACGACGAGCAGCTGTTCTACCTGCGCTCTCGCGGAATCCCGGAAGAGCAGGCCCGCCGGCTGGTGATCCGCGGATTCTTCGGCGAGATCATCTCCAAGATCGCGGTGCCCGAGGTACGCGAACGTTTGACCGCAGCCATTGAACACGAACTGGAACTCACGGAAAAGACAACAGCCTGATGACGACCCTGGAAATCAAAGACCTGCACGTCAGCGTCGAAAATCCCAACGCCGCCGACGGGGAGCGAGAAATTCCCATTCTCAACGGTGTCGACCTGACCGTGAATTCCGGTGAGACGCATGCCCTGATGGGTCCCAACGGCTCGGGTAAGTCCACGCTGTCCTACGCCATCGCCGGCCACCCCAAGTATCAGGTGACGTCGGGATCCATCACGCTGGACGGCGCCGACGTGCTGGCCATGAGCGTCGACGAGCGGGCCCGCGCCGGCCTGTTCCTGGCCATGCAATATCCGGTCGAGGTGCCCGGTGTCTCGATGTCGAACTTCCTGCGCTCGGCGGCAACCGCCATCCGCGGCGAGCCGCCGAAGCTGCGGCACTGGGTCAAAGAGGTCAAGGCGGCGATGGCCGCACTCGACATCGACCCGTCGTTCGCCGAACGCAACGTCAACGAAGGTTTCTCCGGTGGCGAGAAGAAGCGCCACGAGATCCTGCAGCTCGAGCTGCTCAAGCCCAAAATCGCCATCCTCGACGAGACCGACTCCGGCTTGGATGTCGACGCCTTGCGGGTGGTCAGCGAGGGCGTGAACCGCTATGCCGAAACCGAGCACGGCGGCGTCCTGCTGATCACCCACTACACCCGCATCCTGCGCTACATCCATCCGCAACACGTGCACGTGTTCGTCGGGGGCCGCATCGTCGAATCCGGCGGCCCCGAACTGGCCGACGAACTCGAAGAAAACGGCTACGTGCGCTTCACCCAAGCGGCGGCCACCGGGGCCTGACCATGAAGACCTCGGTGACGCACGTCGACGCCGCGGCGATCCGTGCCGATTTCCCGATCCTGCAGCGCGTCATGCGCGGCGGAAATCAATTGGCGTATCTGGATTCCGGTGCGACGTCGCAGCGGCCGCTGCAAGTGCTCGACGCCGAACGCGACTTTCTCGTCACCTCCAACGGCGCGGTGCACCGTGGTGCGCACCAACTGATGGAAGAGGCCACCGACGCCTACGAACAGGGGCGAGCCGACATCGCGGCGTTCGTCGGGGCCCGTGCCGATGACCTGGTATTCACCAAGAACGCCACCGAGGCGCTCAATCTGGTGTCATATGTGTTGGGCGACAAGCGATTCGACCGCGCTGTCGGCGACGGCGGTGATGTTATTGTCACCACCGAGCTCGAGCACCACGCCAACCTGGTCCCGTGGCAGGAACTCGCCCGGCGCACCGGGGCCACCCTGCGCTGGTACGGCGTGACCGACGACGGACGGATCGACCTGGACTCGCTGCAACTCGACGAGCGTGTGAAAGTCGTTGCGTTCAGCCATCATTCCAATGTCACCGGGGCTTTGGCGCCGGTGAACGAATTGGTTTCCCGAGCAAGAGAAGTCGGCGCGCTCACCGTGCTGGACGCCTGCCAGTCGGTGCCGCATCAGCCGGTGGATTTCCAGACGCTGGGCGTCGACTTCGCGGCCTTCTCGGGGCATAAGATGCTGGGTCCCACCGGAATCGGCGTGCTATATGGCCGTCGCGACGTGTTGGCCGCCATGCCCCCATTTCTCACCGGCGGTTCGATGATCGAGACGGTGACCATGGAAGAGTCCACCTATGCGCCGTCGCCGCAACGCTTCGAGGCCGGCACCCCGATGACCTCCCAGGTGGTCGGATTGGCCGCCGCTGCACGCTATCTGGGCGCTATCGGCATGGACGCCGTCGAGGCACACGAACGTGAGCTGGTCGCAGCGACCATCGAGGGCCTGTCCGCTATCGACGGTGTCCGCATCATCGGCCCCACAACGATGGAAAGCCGTGGCTCCCCGGTCGCATTCGTTGTCGACGGGGTGCACGCCCACGACGTCGGCCAGATTCTCGACGACGAGGGGGTGGCCGTGCGGGTCGGACATCACTGCGCCATGCCGCTGCACCGGCGGTTCGGCGTGGCCGCCACCGCGCGAGCATCCTTCGCGGTGTACAACACGCTCGACGAGGTCGACCGGCTGCTGGCCGGGGTGCGACGGTCGCTGAAATTCTTTGGGAGAGCCTGACGTTGCGACTAGAGCAGATGTATCAGGACGTCATCCTGGATCACTACAAGCACCCGCAGCACCGCGGGCTGCGGGAGCCGTTCGGCGCGCAGGTCTACCATGTCAACCCCGTCTGCGGCGACGAGGTCACGCTGCGGGTCGCGTTGTCCGACGACGGCACGACGATCACCGACGTCTCCTACGACGGCCAGGGTTGTTCGATCTCCCAGGCGTCGACGTCGGTGCTCACCCAGCAGGTGATCGGCCGCAGCGTGCCGGAAGCGTTGCAGATCATCGACGCGTTCACCGAGATGGTGTCCTCGCGTGGAACGGTGCACGGTGACGAGGACGTTCTCGGAGACGGAATTGCGTTTGCCGGCGTGGCGAAATACCCGGCACGGGTGAAATGCGCGCTGCTCGGATGGATGGCTTGCAAAGATGCGCTGGCTCAGGCCAGTCATGCCCTGGAGGAGGTCAGCAATGAGTGAAACCGCCGCTCCCAACGAAGAATTGATCGCCGATCTCGAGGAGGCGATGCGCGACGTCGTCGACCCGGAGTTGGGGATCAACGTCGTCGACCTGGGCCTGGTCTACGGGCTGGACGTGGCGGACGGCGACGAAGGAACCGTCGCGCTGATCGACATGACCTTGACCTCGGCGGCGTGCCCACTGACCGATGTCATCGAGGATCAGTCGCGCAGCGCACTGGTCGGCAGCGGTCTGGTCGACGAGATACGGATCAACTGGGTGTGGAACCCGCCGTGGGGTCCGGACAAGATCACCGACGACGGCCGCGAACAACTGCGCGCGCTCGGCTTCACCGTCTGATTCCCCGGTCAACCGGCGAAGCTGGCCCGCGGCGCCCCCATGCCGGGGTCGATCCGATGTGGTCCAGATGCTGAGGGCGTCACCGGAAAGTCGAAGATCGCAGTCGGGATGTACACGGTGGCACACGAATTGGGAATGTCGACCACTCCGGACAGGCGTCCCTCGATAGGGGCCGATCCGAGTAGCAGATAAGCCTGTTCGGGGCTATAGCCGAACTTCGTCAGGTAGTCGATCGCATGCAGGCAGGCGCGCTGGTAGGCGAGATCGGAATCCAGGTAGCGCTGTTCGCCGTCCAAGGTCACCGACGTGCCCGAGAAGGCGATCCACTCCGAATACTGCGGGGCGACATTGCCCGGCATGAAGATGGCATTTTCATAGACGCCGTAGGTCTGCATGCCCCCTTTGATCACGTCCACATGAACGTCGATGAAGCCACCCATTTCGATGGCGCCGCAGAAAGTGATCTCGCCGTCGCCCTGGGAGAAGTGCAGATCGCCGAACGACAGGTTGGCGCCGGGCACGAACACCGGATAAAACACCCGGGTACCTTTGGTGAGGTTCTTGATGTCCTGGTTGCCGCCGTTTTCGCGGGGCGGGGCGGTGCGCGCAGCCTCGGCCGCGACCCGAGCGAACTCGTCACCGGTCAGGGCACCCAGAATGGCGCCGTCGGGCTCCGGCGGTAGGGCAAGTGGTGGCACCCGGTCGGGATCGGTCGCGATGAGCGCCCCCTCGCGCCGGTTCCATTTCGCCAGCAACTGCGCGGACGGGGCCGTTCCCATCAGCCCCGGATGCACGATGCCGGTGTACTTGACGCCGGGAATGTGTCGCGAGGTCGCCGTTTGCCCGGCGAAGTCCCAGATCGCTTTGTAGGCGTCGGGGAATTGATCGGTGAGAAACCCGCCGCCGTTGCGCTTGGCGAATATCCCGGTATAGCCCCAGCCCTGTCCGGCAAGCGGGCCTGAGTCCTCTTGCGGGATGGGACCGAGGTCCAGGATGTCCACGATCAGCAGGTCGCCCGGTTCGGCGCCGTCGACCGCGAACGGTCCGGACAGGCAGTGCACATTCTGCAGGGGAGCGTTGAGGATGTCCTCGGCCGAATCGTCGTTGTGGATGGCGCCGTCAAACCATTCCCGGCAGTGTGCGCGAAACGTGTCGCCGCGCTTGACGGTGACGACCGGAGGAATATCCGGATGCCAGCGATTGTGCCCGATTATGTGTTGTTCGTTGAATTTCTTGGCCGAATCCAGCGGGAACAGTAATTCAGGCATGCGGCACTCTCTGCACATGACGACCCTTGCAGCCCAACTTGGCCGGTAACTGTGATGGTGCTGATGATCTTCTGCAAAGCGGCTACGACAACGCCGCAGCGGTCTACACGCTGCCGCCGGCGATTTATAGTCGGCGGGGTGCCGAGCTACGTATTCCGCTGCGCGCAGGGCTGTCCGAAATTTGTCGAGCGGCACCCGATGGCTTCAGTGCCCGACAATGCCGAGTGTCCACGGTGCACTTGCGTGGCCAGAAGGATTCCCGCTGCCCCGATGGTCGGTATCGGTCGCACCGCCGCGATGCAACTCCATGACCGCACCCGGGCCACCGCTGATTCACCGCAGGTGGTCAGCGGCCTGCCTCCTGCCCGGCGCGGCAGGTCCGACATGACCATGAACCCACTGCACCGCGGACTGCCGCGGCCATAGCCCGGCGCCGGCTTGGATGCCGGCGCGCGTCAGAAGGCGGCTTCGGGCATGCGCATGATCTCGTCGTCGACGGATTCGATGACGACCCGAACTCCGGACAGCTTCGGCAGGATGTTCTTGGCGAAGAAACCCGAAACCGCGACCTTGCCTCGATAGAACGCCTCGTCATCCTTGGAAGGTCCGTTGGCCAACGCCGCATGGGCGACACCGGCTTGCACCAACAGGCGCCAGCCGATGATCAGGTCGCCGACGGCCAGCAGGTATCGCACCGACGCGAGCCCGACCTTGTAGATGTCGGTCGGATGCTGCGCGGCGGACATCAGGTAGGTGGTCAGCGCGCCCGTCATTGCCGTGACCTCGTCGAGCGCGGTCTGCACCAGCGCGGCTTGCGGTTTCAGCGCTTCGTCGATGTTGTCGATGGTCTGCGTTATCTGAGCCGTCACGAACTGCAGCGCCTTGCCGTGGTCGCGCACGATCTTGCGGAAGAAGAAGTCCAGCGCCTGGATGGCGGTGGTGCCCTCGTAGAGCGAATCGATCTTCGCGTCGCGGATGTATTGCTCGATGGGATAGTCCGTCAAAAAGCCCGAACCACCCAGGGTCTGCAACGACTCGGTCAGGACCTCGTAGGCCCGTTCTGAGCCGACCCCCTTGACGACCGGCAGCAGCAGATCGTCCACGCGGTGCGCCATGTCTGGGTCGGCGCCCGAAACATGTTGCGCCACAGCGTTGTCCTGGTGTGCGGCGGCATAGAGATACAGTGCTCGCAGGCCCTCGGCGTAGGCCTTCTGGGTCATCAGGCTGCGGCGAATGTCGGGGTGGCGCATGATCGTGACCCGAGGCGCGGTCTTGTCGGTCATCTGGGTCAGGTCCGCGCCCTGCACCCGTTCTTTGGCGTAGGCGAGCGCGTTGAGGTAGCCGGTGGACAGCGTGCCCGTGGACTTGACGCCGATCGTCATGCGGGCGTGCTCGATCACCGTGAACATCTGCGCGATCCCGTTGTGCACTCCACCGACCAGATAGCCGACCGCGGGCACGTCGGTGGCGCCGAAAGTCAACTCGCACGTCGGGGAGGACTTCAGCCCCATCTTGTGTTCCAGGCCCGTGACGTAAACGCCGTTCCGCGGGCCGAGTTCACCGGTGTCCGGATCGAAAAGGTAATTGGGCACATAGAACAGGCTCAACCCTTTGGTCCCCGGGCCGGCGCCCTCCGGCCGGGCCAGCACCAGATGGAAGATGTTCTCGGCCGTGTCGCCCACGTCACCACCGGAGATGAACCGCTTGACGCCCTCGATGTGCCAGGTGCCGTCGGGCTGTTCGACGGCCTTGGTCCGGCCGGCGCCCACGTCGGAGCCCGCATCGGGTTCGGTGAGCACCATGGTGGCCTGCCAACCGCGTTCGACACCCATCGCCGCCCACTGCCGCTGCTGCTCGTCGCCCTCGACGTACAGGGACTGGGACAGCGTCGGGCCCAGGTTGTAGAAGGACGCAGAAGGGTTGGCGCAGTAGATCATTTCGTTGACGGCCCACACCAGCGGTGCGGGCGCGGGCATCCCGCCGATCTCCTCGGCCAAACCAAGGCGCCACCACTCGGCATCTTTGATCGCTTGCACCGTTTTGACCAACTCGTCGGGCACGCTGATGGAGTGAGTGGCGGGGTCGAAGACGGGCGGGTTGCGGTCGGCGTAGGCGAAGGTCTCGGCGACCGGTCCTTCGGCCAGGCGGGCCGCTTCGGCCAGGATGGTGCGCACCGTGTCGGCGTCGAGCTCGCTATAACGTCCGGTGCCGAGGACGGCGCCCACATCAAGGACCTCGAAGAGGTTGAACTCGAGATCGCGGACGTTGGCGATGTAGTGGCCCAATGCGGTTCCCTTCACGTCGGCTGCTCGACCCTTGGCCGGGCCGTGATCCGGCCCAGTTTCCCCGAGCGAGGAAAACGTACGCAACCGTAACCAGCGGCACGGCGCGCTGACCTGCCGCTACGGCTAGCCGTTGGCGCCGTTTTGGCCGAACAGCAGACCGCGCAGGCCGCCGGTGCCGGGCGTGCTGCCGGCGGCCGTGGCGTGGCCGCCGTTGCCGCCATTGCCGATCAATAGCGCGTTGCCGCCGTTGCCGCCGTTGCCGGGTGGGAATGCCCCGCCGTTGCCGCCGTTGCCGCCGTTGCCGATCAACCCGGCCTGGCCGCCGAGCCCGCCACTGGCATTGCTAAAGCCGTTGCCGCCGGCCCCGCCGTTGCCGACAAAGAATCCACCGCTGCCGCCGGCCCCGCCGGTCCCGGCGGAGAGAGCGTCCCCGCCGGTGCCGCCGTCGCCGAGCAGGAATGCCCGGCCACCGTTGCCGCCGCCGCCGAGGAAGCTGCTGCCGCCACCACCGCCGTTTCCGTACAGCACGCCGCCGTTGCCTCCGGCGCCACCGGCGCCCATACCGTTGGGGCTGATACCGCCGGCGCCGCCATGTCCAAACAGTAGGGCGGAGCCGCCGAGACCGCCCGCACCGCCGCCGCCGCCGCTGTTGCCGCCCGCACCGCCGTTGCCGAAGAACAGCCCACCGGTTCCGCCGGCGCCGCCGTTCGCGCCCGCTCCGCCCACGCCGCCGGCGCCGCCGAAACCGAGCAGGCCCGCGGACCCGCCCCGGCCACCGGCCTGGCCAGCCACTCCATCGCCGCCTCTACCGCCGTTGCCGAACAAGATTCCGCCGTCCTCACCGGCCTGTCCCGCCCCGCCGTCGACCCCGTCACCGATCAGCGGGCGCCCGAGTAGCGCCCGGGCGGGCGCGTTGATCACGTCGAGCAGCGGCTGCAAGGGGTTCGCCGCGGCGGCCTCTGCGCTGGCGTAGGCCTGCGCGCCGCCGAACAGGTTCTGCACGAATTGGTTGTGGAACGCCGCGGCCTGTGCGCTGAGCGCCTGATAGTTCAGGCCGTGCTGTTGAAAGAACGCCGCGATGGCGGCCGACACCTCATCGGCGCCCGCGGCCGCGAAGGCGGTCGTCTGGGCCACCGCCGCCGAGTTGGCCTCACTGATGGCTGAACCGATGCGGGCCAGATTCCCGGCCGCCCCCGACACCATGTCTGTATTAGTGACCACGAACGACATCCCGCACCTCCACAGTGAAGCGTCAGCGACTGACGAATCTTATCGTGATTTCGGCAGCTTGATTGCCCATTCCCCGAGCAATTTCGTGACACAGATTTTTCTGCGCGGATGCAAATTTCAATCGGCTGTGGAATACCCGCCACGGCAGCCGACGGCACCGCCGTAGTCGGGGGGCGACGGAAACCGCTTGCCTTGTGCCAGTGACCAATTCAATCGCATACCGCAATGCAATCGAGATACTCGGCGATCGCCGGCGTCCCTAGACTCGGTTCATCCTGACGAACTCCACCCCCTCTGTGAGGCCGCCGGAATGACCTTGACCGCTGCTGAAGCGTGCACCTCCGAGGTTTCTTTCGACCACATTCCCGTCGCCGTCGCGCGGCCGCTGAGTTGGCGTGCGGCGCTGTGGTCGGTCATGTCGGTTCGTTGGGCCGCATTCGCGTTGGCCCTGTTTCTTGCGGGGCTCGGGGCTCAGCTGAACGGCGCACCGCAGCCCGTGTGGTGGACGTTGTATCTGGGCTGTTACCTCGCCGGCGGCTGGGGTTCGGCATGGGCTGGGGCGCAAGCACTTTGGAGCAAGGCGCTCGACGTAGACCTGCTGATGGTGGTGGCGGCGATCGGAGCGGTCGCAATCGGGCAGATCTTCGACGGTGCCCTGCTGATCGTGATCTTTGCTACATCGGGCGCCCTGGACGACGTGGCCACCAAGCACACCGCCGATTCGGTCAAGGGGTTACTGGACCTCGCGCCTGAGCAGGCCGTGGTCGTCGACGGCGACGGTCGCGAGCGGGTGGTTGCGGCCGGCGAGCTGGTCGTCGGTGACCGGGTGCTGGTGCGGCCGGGCGAGCGCATACCCGCCGACGGGGCCGTGCTGTCGGGCTGCTCCGAAGTCGACCAATGCTCGATCACCGGCGAGTCCATCCCGGTGGCCAAGGGCCGCGGTGACGAGGTGTTCGCGGGTACGGTCAACGGGTCCGGGGTGTTGCAGCTGTTGGTCACCCGGGACCCGTCGCAGACAGTGGTGGCCCGCATCGTCGAGCTGGTCGCCGAGGCGTCGGCCACCAAAGCCAAAACCCAGTTGTTCATTGAAAAGATCGAGCAGCGGTACTCGGTGGCCATGGTGGTGGCGACCCTCGCACTGATCGTCATTCCGTTGATGCTGGGCGCGCCACTGCAACCAGTTCTATTGCGCGCCATGACATTTATGATTGTGGCCTCGCCGTGCGCGGTGGTGCTGGCAACCATGCCGCCGCTGCTTTCGGCGATCGCGAACGCCGGTCGGCACGGGGTTCTGGTCAAATCGGCTGTGGTCGTGGAACATCTGGCCGACACCAGCATCGTCGCCTTGGACAAGACCGGCACACTGACCTGTGGCACACCGCAATTGACCACCGTCGAGCCGCTGCACCCGGAAGTGGTGGGTGTACGAAAGTTGCTCCAATTGGCGGCTGCTGCAGAGCAATCCAGTGAACATCCGTTGGGCAGGGCCATTGTCGAGGAAGTTCGCCGGCGCGGTATCACCATCCCCGAGGCCGGGGATTTCCGTGCATTGCCCGGGCGCGGGGTGCGAGCCACCGTGGGTCTCGATTTCGTCGAGGTGTGCAGTCCGCAGAGCTACCGGGGGGTGCCGCTACCCGAGCTCGCGCCGATCCTCGACGCAGGCGCCACGGCGGCCATCGTGATGCTCAACGGCGTCGCAGCCGGCGTGCTGGGGCTGACCGACCAGGTGCGCCCCGATGCCGCGGAATCTGTCGCGTCCCTGACCGCGCTGACGTCGGCGCCGCCGGTCCTGCTGACCGGGGACAACGGGTGCGCGGCCCGGTGGGCGGCCCGGCACGCCGGGATCAGCGATGTACGGGCCGCGCTGTTGCCCGAGCAGAAGGTCGAAGCGGTCCGCGCTCTGGAAGCCAGCGGTCACCGGGTGCTCGTCGTCGGTGACGGTGTCAACGATGCTCCCGCGATGGCCGCGGCCCGCACGTCCGTCGCGATGGGCGCCGGCGCCGACCTGACCTTGCAGACGGCCGACGGCGTCACCGTGCGAGACGAACTGCAAGTCATCCCGACGATCATCGGGCTGGCCAGACAGGCCCGCCACGTGGTGACCGCCAACCTGATCATCGCCGGCACCTTCATCAGCGTCTTGGTGTTGTGGGATCTGTTGGGGCACTTACCGTTACCCCTGGGCGTGGCTGGTCATGAAGGATCCACGGTGCTGGTCGCACTCAACGGTATGCGCCTGTTGACCAACCGGTCCTGGCGTGCGGCGGCATCGATGGGCGCACCAACGGCCGGAATCCGCAGCGGTTCCGGGTGTGCTCGACGTACGCTCGACGTCGCTTGACCCACCAGGCCCGGAGCGGATAAGGGAGCACGTGGCGACTCGAGAGCTCACCGCCCAGAATTTCAAACAGACCGTCTACGGCAACGACAACGTGCTCGTCTATATTTGGGCGCCGTTGTGCCCACCGTGTGCCGTGTTGACGCCGACGTATGAGGGCTCGTCGGACAAGCATCCCGACATCGTGCACGGCAAGATCAACTTCGAAACCGAGCAGGAGTTGGTGTCGATCGCCGGGGTCACACTATTGCCCACGTTAATGGCGTTCAAAAAAGGCAAGCTGGTGTTCAAGCAGGCCGGTGTCGCCAACCCCGCCGTCATGGACGACCTGGTGCGGCAGCTCAGGGCCTACCGGGTCGACTTGCCGCCACGGCAGCAGGGGCTGCTCTGAATTCGGCGGAACAAACCCGCCTGCCCGCGGCGTTAGGCCAGTCATGGCAACCAAAGACCTCACTGCGGCGCAGTTCAACGAAACCGTCAACGACAACGACATGGTGCTTGTCGATTTCTGGGCCTCCTGGTGCGGCCCGTGTCGCTCCTTCGCGCCCACGTTCCAGGCCTCCTCGGAGAAACACCCCGACGTGGTGTACGCCAAGGTCAACACCGAAGAAGAGCAAGAGCTGGCGGCGGCGGCCCAGATCCGGTCGATTCCCACGCTGATGGCATTCAAGAAGGGCCAACTGCTGTTCAACCAGCCCGGGGCCCTGCCCCCGGCGGCCCTGGAAGACCTGGTACAGCAGCTCAAGGCCTATGAAGTCGCCTAGACCGTCAATAATCCGGCGGCGGTGACAGCCGGGCGCACCGCCGTACGCGATACCGTGCACGGGTGAGTTTGGTCCTGCTGGAGCACCCGCGCCCAGATATTGCGCTGATCACCCTCAACCGGCCCGAGCGGATGAACTCCATGGCTTTCGACGTCATGGTCCCACTCAAGGAGGCCTTGGAGACGGTGACCTGCGACAATTCCGTGCGGGTGGTGGTGCTGACCGGGGCGGGGCGCGGGTTCTCCTCCGGCGCAGATCACAAGTCTGCGGGTGCGGTGCCGAATGTCGACGGCCTGACCCGGCCGACCTATGCGCTGCGGTCGATGGAGCTGCTCGACGAGGTCATCCTGAAGCTGCGCCGGTTACACCAGCCGGTGATCGCCGCGGTCAACGGACCGGCCATCGGTGGCGGGCTGTGCCTGGCGCTGGCCGCGGACATCCGGGTGGCCTCCACCAGCGCATATTTTCGGGCCGCCGGCATCAACAACGGGCTGACGGCCAGCGAACTGGGGCTGAGTTACCTGTTGCCCAGGGCCATCGGATCCTCACGTGCCTTCGAGATCATGCTGACCGGGCGTGACGTCAGCGCCGAGGAAGCCGAGCGTATCGGGCTGGTGTCCTGCAGGGTGCCCGACGGCCAGCTGCTGGACACCTGTTATGCGATCGCGGCGCGGATGGCGGCGTTCTCCCGGCCGGGAATTGAGTTGACCAAACGTACACTGTGGAGTGGACTAGACGCCGCCAGCCTGGAAGGGCACATGCAGGCCGAGGGTCTGGGGCAACTTTTCGTCCGGTTGCTCACCGCCAATTTCGAAGAGGCGGTTGCCGCGCGCGCCGAGAAGCGGCCGCCGGTCTTCACCGACGACAAGTAGCGGCACAACCAAGCGGGCCACCAAGGAGAGCGATTGTGATCACGGCAACGGACCTCGAGGTCCGAGCTGGTGCGCGCATCCTGCTCTCGCCCGAGGGTCCGGATTTGCGCGTGCAGCCGGGCGACCGCATCGGATTGGTGGGTCGCAATGGCGCCGGCAAGACCACCACGCTGCGCATCCTGGCCGGGGAGAGCGAACCGTATGCCGGATCGGTCAGTCGCAACGGCGAAATAGGTTATCTGCCACAGGATCCCAAAGAGGGAGACCTTGACGTGCTGGCTCGGGACCGGGTGCTGTCGGCTCGCGGGCTCGACGTGTTGCTCACCGATCTGGAGAAACAGCAGGCGTTGATGGCCGAGGTCGCCGACGACGAAGCGCGCGACCGTGCGATCCGCCGCTACGGTCAGCTCGAGGAGCGCTTCGTCGCGCTGGGCGGCTACGGCGCCGAAAGCGAGGCGGGCCGGATCTGCGCGAGTCTCGGCTTGCCCGAACGGGTGCTGACCCAACAGCTGCGTACCCTGTCCGGAGGCCAGCGCCGCCGGGTCGAGCTGGCGCGGATTCTGTTCGCCGCCTCCGACAGCGGCGCTGGATCGGGAACCACCCTGCTGCTCGACGAGCCGACCAACCACCTCGACGCGGATTCGATTGGCTGGCTGCGGGATTTCCTGCGGGCACACACCGGCGGGCTGGTGATGATCAGCCACAACGTCGACCTGGTCGCCGATGTGGTCAACCGGGTGTGGTTCTTGGATGCGGTGCGCGGCGAGATGGACGTCTACAACATGGGCTGGCAGAAATATCTCGATGCCCGCGCCACCGATGAACAGCGTCGTCGCCGAGAACGCGCCAATGCCGAACGCAAGGCCGCCGCGCTGCGAACCCAGGCCGCCAAGCTGGGCGCCAAGGCCACCAAGGCCGTTGCGGCACAGAACATGTTGCGTCGGGCCGACCGGATGATGGCGGCGCTCGACGAGGAACGGGTAGCCGACAAGGTGGCCCGGATCAAGTTCCCCACCCCGGCCGCCTGCGGCCGCATCCCGCTGGTGGCCAAGGGGCTCAGTAAGAACTACGGATCGCTGGAAGTGTTCAGTGGTGTCGACCTGGCCATCGACCGGGGCTCGCGCGTCGTCGTCCTCGGACTCAATGGCGCCGGCAAGACCACGCTGCTGCGACTGTTGGCCGGTGTCGAAACACCCGACACCGGGGCGCTGGAGCCCGGACATGGTGTGCGCATCGGCTATTTCGCGCAGGAGCACGACACGCTGGACAACGACGCGACAGTCTGGCAGAACGTTCGGCACGCCGCACCGGAAACCGGTGACCAGGAGTTGCGCGGCCTGCTGGGCGCGTTCATGTTCAGCGGCCCACAGCTCGAGCAACCGGCCGGCACATTGTCCGGCGGCGAAAAGACGCGCCTCGCGCTGGCCGGGCTGGTGGCCTCCACGGCGAACGTGCTGTTGCTCGACGAACCGACCAACAACCTCGATCCCGCCTCGCGCGAACAGGTCCTTGACGCGCTGCGCAGCTACCGCGGCGCGGTGGTGCTGGTGACCCATGACCCGGGTGCCGCCGAGGCGCTCGACCCGCAACGGGTCGTGCTGCTGCCCGACGGCACCGAGGACTATTGGTCCGAGGAGTATCGCGACCTCATCGAGCTGGCCTGAGAAATCACAGGCGTTTTCGGCCAAAGCGGTCCCGTTATCGCCGGCCGGTTCTTACCCTGGAAGCCGGGGATCGTGACCATGCGTGGGAGGCAGCCGGTGAGAACCCAGCGGAAGTCGAAGAAGACGCGCGATCAGTTGTTGCACGAGTTGCGCAACGCCTATGAGGGCGGAGCCAGCATCCGCAAACTGGCGGCCAGCGTCGGGCGATCGTACGGATCCGTTCACAGCATGCTGCTCGAATCCGGTACCACAATGCGCAGCCGCGGCGGACCAAATCACCGCGCCCGGCCGGCGCGAGCGTAACACCGCGGCCAGATTTGGATTGTTCGCCGTGGCGTTACGCGCACGGCCCAAATCAGCGGCGGCGCACCGAATTTTCCACCAGGTCAAGTACGGCGGAGAGCCGCCGGGGGTCTTCGCCGGAGGCAAGCCTGGCCACCAATCCGTCGAGGACCAGATCAAGGTAGCACTGCAACACGTCACTGGGAACGTCGTCGCGCACTCGTTTGGCTTGCTTCTGCCGGCGCAGCCGATCGGTCGTCGCGGCGGCCAGTTCCAGGGAGCGCTCCGCCCAGCCGCGGTTGAACACCGGGTCATTGCGTAGCTTGCGCGCGATCTCCAGCCGGGTAGCCAGCCAGTCGAACTGCTCGGGCGCGGCGAGCATGTCGCGCATCACCTGGATGAGACCCTCGCGCGACGCGACATCGGCCATCCGCTCGGCGTCCTCGTGCGCCAGCGCGAAGAACAGCGCGTCCTTGTCCCGGAAGTGGTGGAAGATCGCACCGCGCGACATACCGATCGCCTGTTCCAGGCGCCGGACGGTGGCTTTGTCGTAGCCGTACTCGGCAAAGCAGCGGCGTGCGCCGTCGAGGATCTGGCGGCGCCGAGCCGCCAGATGGTCCTCGCTGACTTTCGGCATGGCCAGGGCTGGGGATCGCCTGGCGTTAACCCGATTTGAGCATGTTGCGCAGCACGAACTGCAGGATGCCGCCGTTACGGTAGTAGTCGGCCTCGCCGGGTGTGTCGATGCGTACCACGGCGTCGAACTCAACCGCGGCGTCACCGCCGGCGTTCTTGCTGGCCTTGACATGCACCGTTTTCGGTGTCTTGCCGTCGTTGAGTGCCGCGATCCCGGTGATGTCGAAGACCTCGGTGCCGTCCAGTCCCAGCGACGAAGCCGACTCACCCTCGGGGAATTGCAGCGGGATCACGCCCATGCCGATCAGGTTGGAGCGGTGAATGCGCTCGAACGACTCGGCGATCACCGCCCGCACGCCCAGCAACAGTGTGCCCTTGGCCGCCCAGTCGCGTGAGGAGCCGGAACCGTACTCTTTACCGCCCAGCACCACCAGCGGAATGTTTTGTGCCGCATAGTTTTGCGCCGCGTCGTAGATGAACGCCTGCGGTCCGCCCTCCTGGGTGAAGTCGCGGGTGTAACCGCCGGAAACGTCCTCGAGCAGTTGGTTGCGAAGCCGGATGTTGGCGAACGTGCCGCGAATCATCACCTCGTGGTTGCCGCGCCGCGAGCCAAAGGAATTGTAGTCCTTGCGCTCCACGCCGTGCTCGTCGAGGTATTGCGCGGCGGGGGTGCCCGGTTTGATGCTGCCGGCGGGGGAGATGTGGTCGGTGGTCACCGAGTCACCGAGCAGCGCAAGCACCCGTGCGCCGGTGATGTTGCGCACCGGCTCCGGTTCGGCCGACATTCCCTCGAAATACGGCGGCTTGCGGACGTACGTCGAATCCTGATCCCACTCGAAGGTATTGCCGCCCGGGGTCGGCAGGTTACGCCAGCGCTCGTCACCCTTGAACACGTCGGCGTAGTTCTTGGTGAACATCTCCTGGTTGATCGCCGACGCGATGGTGTCGGAGACGTCTTTCTGCGACGGCCAGATGTCTTTCAAGTAGACGTCGTTGCCGTCTTTATCGGTGCCCAACTTCTGTGACTCGAAGTCGAAGTCCATGGTCCCGGCCAACGCGTAGGCAACCACCAACGGTGGTGAGGCCAGGTAGTTCATCTTGACGTCGGGATTGATACGGCCTTCGAAGTTGCGGTTGCCCGACAGCACGGCCGCCACCGAAAGGTCGTTGTCGTTGATCGCCTTCGAGATTTCCTCGGGCAGTGGGCCCGAATTGCCGATACACGTGGTGCACCCGTAGCCGACCAGATAGAAGCCGAGTTTCTCCAGATACGGCCATAGGCCGGCCTTGTCGTAGTAGTCGCTGACCACTTGGGAGCCCGGGGCCATGGTGGTCTTCACCCACGGCTTGGCGGCCAGCCCCTTTTCGACGGCGTTTTTCGCCAGCAGCGCCGCGCCCAGCATCACCTCCGGGTTGGAGGTGTTGGTGCACGAGGTGACGGCGGCGATCACCACCGCGCCGTGGTCGAGCACGAATTCGCCGAGTTCGTCGGACTTCACCGTCACCGGGTTGCTCACCCTGCCCTTGGCGTGTTTGGCGGCCGACTCCACCGGAGCGTGGTCGTCGGCGTGGCCGTTGCTCAGTGCCCCCGGGTCGCTGGCCGGGAACGTCTCGTCGACCATCTCGTCCAGCTTCGAGTAGTCCTTCTTGTCTGGGTCGTCGCCGACATAGTTCGGAATCTGCTCGCGGAACGTGGATTTGGCGTCCGACAACGCGATGCGGTCCTGTGGTCGCTTGGGTCCGGCGATCGACGGCACCACGTCGGACAGGTCAAGTTCGATGTATTCCGAGTACGCGGGCTCGTGTTTCGGGTCGTGCCACATGCCCTGTTCTTTGGCGTAGGCCTCCACCAGCGCCAGCTGCTCCGGGTCGCGGCCGGTGAACCGCAGATAGCTGATGGTCTCCTCGTCGATCGGGAAAATGGCTGCCGTAGAACCGAATTCGGGGCTCATGTTGCCCAGGGTGGCGCGGTTGGCCAACGGCACCTCGGCCACCCCCGCGCCGTAGAACTCGACGAATTTGCCCACCACGCCGTGCTTGCGCAGCATCTCGGTCACGGTCAGCACGACATCGGTGGCCGTGACGCCGGGCTGGATCTCGCCGGTCAGCTTGAAGCCGACCACCCGCGGGATCAGCATTGACACGGGCTGGCCCAGCATGGCCGCCTCGGCCTCGATGCCGCCCACGCCCCAGCCCAGTACGCCCAGGCCGTTGACCATGGTGGTGTGCGAGTCGGTGCCCACGACCGTGTCGGGGTAGGCCACCCCATCGCGGTCCATGACGACGCTCGCCAGGTATTCGATATTGACCTGGTGCACAATGCCGGTGCCCGGCGGCACCACCTTGAAGTCGCGGAAAGCGCCCTGGCCCCACCGCAAGAACTGATAGCGCTCGCCGTTGCGCTGGTACTCGATCTCGACGTTGCGCTCGAACGCGTCGGCCCGCCCGAACAGGTCGGCGATCACCGAGTGGTCGATCACCAGGTCCGCGGGCGCCAGCGGGTTGACCTTGTCGGGCTTGCCGCCCAGGTCGGCGATGGCCTCCCGCATGGTGGCCAAGTCGACGATGCAGGGCACGCCGGTGAAGTCCTGCATGACGACCCGGGCGGGCGTGTACTGGATTTCGACGCTGGGCTCGGCTTCGGGGTCCCAGTTCGCGATCGCCTCGATGTGATCCTTGGTGATGTTGCTGCCGTCTTCGTTACGCAGCAGGTTCTCCGCGAGGACCTTGAGGCTGTAGGGGAGTCTCTTAGTGTTGGGGACGGCGTCGAGGCGATAGATCTGGTAACTCCGGTCGCCGACCTTGAGTGTGTTGCGGGCTCCGAACGAGTTCACAGACTCTTTGCTGGTCACATCAACTCCCGAGGATTCAGTTCTGCCGCCGACGGGCCGTGTCGACGGTGCTTCACATGCTCAGCCACTTTAACAGTACGTTTGTCCTGCATTTCGGTTGGTACCCGTACCCTTCAGTCTTGTCGTGCCGGGCGCGAGTTGAAAAGCCCCTCGCCGATTGGACTGGCGGGATACCGACAACGCGGCGAAATTGCCGTCCCTACCGCACGGCTGAACGCCGCCGACGCATCCTCAACGCGTACGGTGCCTGTAGCGCCACGGGAGGTGCGAGAGGAGCGAGACCATGACCGGGCACGACACCGCAGGCCAGCTGCCGTTACCCCAGACGATCCCGTTCCTGCCGGCCTATATTCCACAGGACGTCGACATGACGGCGGTCAAGGCACAAGTCGCCGCGGTCGGCGTCAGCGCGCCACCGCCCGCCGTGCCAGGATTGCTCGAGGTGGTCAACCACGCGCACGACGAGGGCATCAACCTCAAGATCGTCCTGCTGGACCACAACCCGCCCAATGACACTCCGTTGCGGGATATCGCGACCGTGGTGGGAGCCGACTACAAGGACGCGACGGTGTTGGTGCTCAGTCCCAGCTACGTCGGCAGCTACAGCACGCAATACCCGCGGGTCACCCTGGAGGCGGGGGAGGACCATTCCAAGACGGGCAACCCGGTGCAGTCCGCACAGAATTTCTTGCACGAGCTGGACACACCGGAGTTTCCCTGGGCCGGATTGACCATTTTTTTGCTGATTGCGGTGCTTGCCGCAGCCGTCGGCACCCGGTTCATGCAGCTGCGCGCCCGGCGGTCAGCAACCTCGGGTGACAGTGCCGACACGATTTCGGATCAAGCCGGCCAGGGCATCTAGCCAGCATGTGAGCCTCGGCCCAGGGTAGTTCGCCGGCCACGTGGTTCGGCGGCGGCAAACGCTTCACATCACCATTCGGTCACATTAATTGCACGTCCAGGGTGCACTTTGTGACATACGTTTCTTTAGCGTCAGGTGTGACGTACGGTGCGAATGATGATTGTGATGCCATTAACGCTTTCGGCGCTGAATGCCGTCCGTCCGGTTTGAGCCATAGGAGACCAGAGTCGATGAGACGGACCCGAGGTGGCTCTGCTTCACGATCGGCAGCACGGTTGGTGCGACCGGCCATTCCGTCGGTAGTGAGCGTGCTCTTGCTGGTATCGACTCCCGGACTGGCACCCGCCAGTCCCGGCACTGATCCCATCGCCGCGCTGATCGCGGAGGTCGCCAAGGCCAATCAGCGGCTGGAGGACCTCAGCGCCGCCGTGGAGATGGAGCAGGAGAGCGTCAACAAAGCGATGGTCGCCGTGGAGACCGCTCGTGACGAGGCCACCGCTGCCGAACATGAACTCGAGATCAGTCAACAGGCCGTCAAGGACGCCAACGCGGCGATCTCTGCAGCCCAACACCGATTCGACAGCTTCGCGGCGGCCACCTATATGAATGGCCCGTCCGACGGCTACCTGACCGCCAAGAGCCCCGACGACATCATCGCCGCCGCAACCGCGACGAGGGCGATGACCGCCAGCACCCAGACGGTGATGGCCAACCTGCAGCGGGCCCGAACCGAACAAGTGAACAAGGAATCGGCGGCCCGGCTGGCCAAGCAGAAGGCCGACAAGGCCGCTGCCGAGGCGAAAGCAAGCCAGGACGCGGCGGTGGCCGCCCTCACCGACACCCAGCGCAAGTTCGACGAACAGCGCGAGGAGGTCAATCGCCTGGCCGCAGAGCGTGACGAGGCGCAGGCCAGGCTGCAGGCGGCCAGGCTGGTCGCCTGGTCCTCGGCCGGCGGGCAGGGCACGCCCGCTGAGATGTGGGACCCGGGCGCAGGACCCGGCGGCGGCCGCCGCTGGGACGGGTGGGACCCGTCGTTGCCGCAGATTCCCAGCGCTAACATCCCCGGCGACCCGATCGCCGTGGTCAACCAGGTGTTGGGCTACTCGGCGACCTCGGCGCAGGTCACCGCCCAGATGGGACGAAACTTCCTGCAGCAGCTGGGCATCCTCAAACCCACCGACACCGGCATCACCAACGCCCCGGCGGGTTCGACGCATGCCGGCCGGATTCCGCGGGTCTACGGACGTCAGGCCAGCGAGTACGTGATCCGTCGGGGCATGTCACAGATCGGGGTTCCGTATTCCTGGGGTGGCGGCAATGCCGCGGGCCCCAGCAAGGGCATCGACTCCGGGGCCGGCATTACCGGCTTCGACTGTTCCGGACTGGTCTTGTATTCGTTTGCCGGGGTCGGCATCAAGCTGCCGCACTACTCGGGTTCGCAATACAACCTGGGCCGCAAGATCCCGACTTCCCAGATGCGTCGCGGCGACGTCATCTTCTACGGCCCCGGCGGCAGCCAGCACGTGACGATCTACCTGGGCGACGGTCAGATGCTCGAGGCGCCCGACATCGGCCTGAAGGTCCGCGTTGCGCCGGTGCGCACCAGCGGCATGACGCCCTTCGTGGTGCGCTACATCGAGTGGTGAACGAGGACTTATGCGGCACAAGCGATTTCGCCTGATCAACCTGGCCTGGATCACCGCGATGGTGACCGGGCTCTTGGTTGCTGTAGCGGCGCCGGCCGACGCCGATCCCGGTCCGTGGGATCCGACTTTGCCGGCAACCGCCAGCGCGGGCGCACCCGGAGATGCGCTCGCCGTCGCCAACGCGTCGCTTCAGGCCACCGCCCAGGCAACCCAGACCACCCTCGACTTGGGTCGACAGTTTCTGGGCGGGCTGGGCATCAACCTCGGCGGCGGTCCTGCCGCCGGTGCCGCCAACACCAGCCCCAGCCGGATTCCGCGTGCCAACGGCCGGCAGGCCATCGAGTACGTGATCCGCCGGGCCGGATCACAGATGGGAGTCCCCTATTCCTGGGGCGGCGGCACTTTGGAGGGTCCGAGTAAGGGCGTGGACTCCGGCGCCGGGACCGTCGGCTTCGACTGCTCGGGGTTGATGCGCTACGCCTTCGCGGGCGTGGGCGTGCTGATCCCGCGATTTTCCGGTGACCAGTACAACGCGGGCCGCCACATCCCGCCCAACGAGGCCAGACGCGGTGACCTGATCTTCTACGGCCCGGGCGGTAGCCAGCACGTCACCATGTACCTGGGCAACGGTCAGATGCTGGAAGCGTCCAGCCTTGCCGGCAAAGTCACCGTGAGCCCGGTGCGCAAGGCCGGCATGACACCGTTCGTGACCAGGATCATCGAGTACTGAGCCGGTGCGGCTCCGGCGACTGTCCGGGGTGCCTCGTCCGGCTTCCCCCGGACGGTTGTGTCCCGCCCGGAGGGTCTAGGGTGGCCGGGCAGGAACCGCGGCGTCGACGGAATCCACGGCGCCTGGAATAGTTGAACGCGGGCACGTCGCTGCCCCGCGACGTTGGTCGTGTCAGCAGTCGTGTCTGATCGAGCGGTGGAGGGTTGTCGATGACAGCAGCAGGTGGCGGTTACCCGGGTCCGGGCGGGCAATCCGGCCCGCCGGCCCATGAGGCATCCGCGGGTGCTCCTGGTGGTTCTGACGGGCTGGCCGCCGAGGTACACACGCTCGAGCGGGCCATCTTCGAGGTCAAGCGGATCATCGTGGGCCAGGACCAGCTGGTGGAGCGGATGCTGGTCGGCCTCCTGTCCAAGGGCCACGTATTGCTCGAAGGGGTGCCCGGGGTCGCCAAGACGCTGGCGGTGGAAACGTTCGCCCGGGTGGTAGGCGGCACGTTCGCGCGTATCCAGTTCACCCCCGACCTGGTGCCCACCGACATCATCGGAACCCGCATCTACCGGCAGGGCAAGGAGGAATTCGACACCGAGCTCGGTCCGGTGGTGGTCAATTTCCTGCTTGCTGACGAGATCAACCGTGCCCCGGCCAAGGTGCAATCGGCGTTGCTGGAGGTGATGCAGGAACGTTCCGTCTCGATCGGGGGCAAGACCTTCCCGCTGCCCAACCCGTTCCTGGTGATGGCGACGCAGAACCCGATCGAGCATGAGGGCGTCTACCCGCTGCCCGAAGCGCAACGCGACCGCTTCCTGTTCAAGATCAACGTCGGCTACCCCTCGGCCGAGGAAGAGCGCGAGATCATCTACCGGATGGGCGTCACCCCGCCGCAACCCAAGCAGATCCTGAACACCGGCGACCTGGTGCGGCTCCAGGGCATCGCGGCCAACAACTTCGTCCACCACGCGCTGGTCGACTACGTGGTCCGCGTCGTGTTCGCCACGCGCGCGCCCGAGCAGCTCGGGATGAACGACGTCAAGAGCTGGATCGCGTTCGGCGCGTCTCCGCGAGCTTCGCTGGGCATCATCGCCGCGGCCCGCTCGCTGGCGCTGGTGCGCGGACGCGACTACGTGATCCCGCAGGATGTCATCGAAGTCATCCCCGACGTGCTGCGCCACCGGCTGGTGCTCACCTACGACGCGTTGGCCGACGAGATCACCCCGGAGATCATCATCAACCGGGTGTTGCAGACCGTCGCCCTGCCGCAAGTGAACGCCGTTCCGCAACAAGGCCATTCGGTACCGCCGGTAATGCAGGCGGCGGCTGCGGCTAGCGGCCGGTGACCGAAAGCAAGGCGCCGGCGGTCGTCCATCCGCCATCGTTGCTGCGTGGCGACATCGACGACCCGAAGCTGTCGGCGGCGCTGCGCACCCTGGAGCTGACCGTCAAGCACAAGCTCGACGGTGTCTTGCACGGCGATCACCTCGGCTTGATCCCCGGGCCGGGCACGGAGCCGGGCGAGTCGCGTCTCTACCAGCCCGGCGACGACGTGCGCCGGATGGACTGGGCGGTCACCGCCCGGACCACGCACCCCCACGTGCGGCAGATGATCGCCGACCGGGAACTGGAAACCTGGCTCGTGGTGGACATGTCGGCCAGCCTGGACTTCGGTACCGCGGTCTGCGAGAAACGTGACCTCGCCGTGGCGGCCGCCGCCGCCATCACCTTCCTCAATAGCGGTGGCGGCAACCGGATCGGCGCCCTGATCGCCAACGGCGCCACGATGACTCGGGTGCCGGCCCGTACCGGCCGCCAGCATCAGCACACCATGTTGCGCACCATCGCCACCATGCCCAAGGCTCCGGCCGGGGTACGCGGCGACCTGGCGGTGGCCATCGACGCGCTGCGTAGACCGGAACGCCGTCGGGGGATGGCGGTGGTCATCAGCGACTTCCTGGGTCCGATCAACTGGATGCGGCCGCTGCGGGCGATCGCGGCCCGCCACGAGGTGCTGGCCATCGAAGTGCTGGATCCGCGCGACGTCGAACTGCCCGATATCGGCGACGTGATCCTGCAGGACGCCGAAAGCGGCGTCACCCGCGAATTCACCATCGACACACAGCTGCAGAACGATTTTGCCAGGGCCGCAGCGGCGCATCGTGCGGACGTGGCCCGGACCCTTCGCGGTTGTGGCGCACCGGTGCTGACGCTTCGCACCGACCGCGACTGGCTGGCCGACATCGTCCGCTTCGTCGCCTCCCGGCGACGTGGTGCCATGGCGGGGGTTCAGTGACACACCTGCTCGCATCTTTTATGACGGGTCTGATATGACACTGCCGTTGCTCGGGCCGATGACGCTGTCCGGCTTCGAACACTCGTGGTTCTTCCTCTTCCTCTTTGTCATCGTCGGGCTGGTGGCGCTGTACATCGTGCTGCAGCTGGCGCGCCAGAAGCGGATGCTGCGATTCGCCAACATGGAGTTGCTGGAGAGTGTGGCGCCCAAGCGGCCCTCGCGCTGGCGGCATGTTCCGGCGATCCTGCTGGCGTTGTCGCTGGTGCTGTTGACCACCGCGATGGCCGGACCGACGCATGACGTCCGGATTCCGCGCAACCGGGCGGTCGTGATGCTGGTGATCGACGTGTCGCAATCGATGCGCGCGACCGACGTCGAACCCAACCGCATGGTCGCCGCGCAGGAGGCCGCCAAGCAGTTCGCCGACGAGCTCACCCCCGGCATTAATCTCGGACTGATCGCGTACGCCGGTACGGCGACGGTGCTGGTGTCGCCGACGACCAACCGTGACGCGACCAAGAACGCGCTGGACAAGCTGCAATTCGCCGATCGCACGGCCACCGGGGAGGCGATCTTCACCGCCTTGCAGGCCATCGCCACCGTCGGCGCGGTGATCGGTGGAGGCGACACACCGCCGCCGGCGCGCATCGTGTTGTTCTCCGACGGCAAGGAGACGATGCCGACCAATCCGGACAATCCCAAGGGCGCCTTTACCGCGGCTCGCACCGCCAAGGACCAGGGCGTGCCGATCTCGACCATCTCGTTCGGCACGCCGTATGGCTTCGTGGAGATCAACGGCCAGCGTCAGCCGGTGCCGGTCGATGACGAGACACTGAAGAAGGTGGCCCAACTTTCCGGCGGAAACGCCTACAACGCCGCGACGTTGGCCGAATTGAAGTCGGTGTACGCCTCGCTGCAACAGCAGATCGGCTACGAGACCATCAAAGGTGACGCCAGCGCGGGCTGGCTGCGGCTGGGTGCGCTGGTGCTCGCGCTGGCCGGCTTGGCCGCGTTGCTGATCAACCGCCGGCTGCCGACCTGACGTCTCGCCGAACGTAACGCCACGGTGAAAAACGCGGCGGATTTCGCCGCGGCGTTACAGTCGGCGCGCTCGAGCTTCGCGCACCCGATGGACGACATCCTCGGGGTGGTCTTCGGCTACCACCCGGATCACTATCCACCCGTAGCGCTGCTCCAGCATGGCGAGGCGCCGGATGTCCTTCACATATTGACGGCGGTTGGAGCGATGTTGGTCGCCGTCATACTCGACGGCGACCTTGATGTCCTCCCAGCCCATATCCACATAGGCTTCGCCCAACCCCATTCCTTGCGTACGGCGATTTGCGTCTGCGGGCGCGGGAAGCCGGCGGTAACCAGCACCAGCGCACCCAGCCGCAGCCAGGTTTCCTTGGGCGATTGCGCCCCGGCATCCACCAAATCCAAGGCTGCTCGGGCCGCCCTGATGCCATGGCGGCCCCGATAGCCATCGAGCAGTAGCTCGACATCGGCGAGCTTCAACTCCGCCGCCTGCGCGAGGGCATCGATGGCAGCGACCGCAACGCCCACCGGGTAGCGGCGTGCCAGGTCCAAAGCGGTGCGCGGCGGCGTCGTGACCCGCATGCCGTCGACAACGCCGATTTCATCGTCACCGATGAGCCCTTCCCAGACCTGCGCGCCCTTGGCGGGGCGGCGGTTGGTGTCGATGATCGCGGCCGGTCGGCCACGGCGAAAGTGTGCTCGACCACACCGACACCGGCCAGCCAGCGTAACGCCACGGCGAGATCTGGCTCGATTTCTCGCCCTGGCGTTACGTCCGCGACATGCGACGAGCCGATTTCGGTGTTGCCTCGACAAGGCGCTAGGTTGACGGGGTGACTGACACAGCCACCGACACCACAAGCGAGGCCACCACCGACGGCGGCAAACCCCCCTTCGTATCCCGTTCAGTTCTGGTCACCGGTGGAAACCGGGGAATCGGGCTGGCGATCGCGCAGCGGCTGGCCGCCGACGGCCACAAGGTGGCGGTCACGCACCGTGGATCCGGCGCGCCCGAGGGGCTGTTCGCCGTCGAGTGCGACGTCACCGACAGCGACGCCGTCGATCGCGCCTTCAAAGAGGTCGAGGAGCACCAGGGGCCCGTTGAGGTGCTGGTGTCCAACGCCGGCGTCTCTGCGGACGCGTTCCTGATTCGAATGACCGAAGAGCGGTTCGAGAAGGTCATCGACGCCAACCTCACCGGAGCGTTCCGGGTGACGCAGCGGGCAGCGCGCAGCATGCAGCGAAAGAAGTTCGGCCGGCTGATCTATATCGGATCGGTGTCCGGCAGTTGGGGCATCGGCAACCAGGCCAACTACGCAGCCTCCAAGGCCGGTGTCATCGGGATGGCCCGCTCGATCGCCCGAGAGCTGTCCAAGGTCAACGTGACGGCGAACGTGGTCGCCCCCGGGTACATCGACACCGATATGACCCGAGCCCTGGACGAGCGGATCCAGGAGGGGGCACTGCAATTCATCCCGGCGAAGCGGGTCGGCACCGCTGCCGAGGTCGCCGGGGTGGTCAGTTTTCTAGCGTCGGAGGACGCGAGTTACATCTCCGGTGCGGTCATCCCGGTTGACGGCGGCATGGGCATGGGCCACTAAGAGCAAGAGGGGACGAAACAATGGCAGGACTGCTGGAGGGTAAACGGATCCTGGTGTCCGGGATCATCACCGACTCCTCGATCGCGTTTCATATCGCCCGGGTGGCCCAGGAGCAGGGCGCACAGCTGGTGCTGACCGGTTTCGACCGGTTGCGGCTGATCCAGCGGATCACCGACCGGTTACCGGAGAAGGCGCCGCTGCTGGAGCTCGACGTGCAAAACGACGAGCACCTGGCCACCCTCGCAGACCGGGTCGTCGAGGTGATCGGCGAAGGCAACAAACTCGACGGGCTGGTCCACTCGATCGGCTTCATGCCGCAAAGCGGGATGGGGATCAACCCGTTCTTCGACGCGCCCTACGAGGACGTGTCCAAGGGCATTCACATCTCCGCCTACTCCTACGCATCCATGGCAAAGGCGTTGCTGCCCATCATGAATCGTGGTGGCTCCATCGTCGGCATGGACTTCGACCCGAGCCGGGCGATGCCGGCCTATAACTGGATGACGGTCGCCAAGAGCGCGCTGGAGTCGGTCAACCGGTTCGTGGCCCGCGAGGCCGGCAAGTACGGTGTGCGCTCGAACCTCGTTGCCGCCGGGCCGATCCGGACGCTGGCGATGGCGGCAATCGTCGGCGGTGCGCTGGGCGAGGAGGCCGGCGCCCAGATCCAGCTACTCGAAGAGGGCTGGGACCAGCGCGCGCCCATTGGCTGGAACATGAAGGACCCGACGCCCGTCGCCAAGACCGTCTGCGCACTGCTGTCGGAGTGGCTGCCGGCCACCACGGGGGACATCATCTTCGCCGACGGCGGCGCCCACACTCAGTTGCTCTAGCCCGCATGGAATTTGACGCCGTCCTGCTGCTGTCCTTCGGTGGGCCGGAGGGGCCCGAGCAGGTGCGGCCGTTTTTGGAGAACGTCACCCGGGGCCGCGGTGTGCCGCCCGAGCGCCTCGATGCGGTGGCCGAGCACTACCTGCATTTCGGGGGCGTCTCACCGATCAACGGCATCAACCGGGCGCTGGTGAACCAACTGCAAGCCGAGCAGGACCTGCCGGTCTACTTCGGCAACCGCAACTGGGATCCCTACGTCGAAGGCGCGGTTAAAGCCATGCGCGACAACGGTATTCGCCGTGCCGCCGTGTTCGCGACATCGGCGTGGAGCGGCTATTCCAGTTGCGGGCAGTATGCCGAGGACATTGCCCGGGCACGCCGGGCGGCCGGCCCGGACGCGCCCGAGCTGGTCAAGCTGCGGCCCTACTTCGACCATCCGGTATTCGTCGAAATGTTCGCCGCTAGCGTTGCTTCGGCTGCGGCGACCGTGCCCGCTAACGCAAGACTGGTGTTTACCGCGCACTCGATCCCGGTGGCCGCCGACCAGCGCTGGGGCCCCCGCCTCTACAGCCGCCAAGTCGCTTATGCCGCAAACCTTGTCGCAAAGGCCGCCGGATATGCCGACTATGACCTGGTCTGGCAGTCACGCTCCGGCCCGCCGCAGGTTCCGTGGCTGGAGCCCGACGTCGGCGACCACCTCACCGCGCTGGCGAGCACGGGTACCACCGCAGTGATCATCTGTCCCCTCGGATTCGTCGCCGACCACATCGAGGTCGTGTGGGATCTCGACCATGAATTGCGCTTACAGGCACAGGCATTGGGCGTCGAATTCGCCCGGGCCGGTACCCCCAACGCCGACCGGCGCTTCGCCCGGCTGGCCGCGGATTTGATCGACGAACTTCGCTACGGTCGCGCGCCGTCGCGGGTCAGCGGTCCCGATCCGGTGCCCGGCTGTCTCGCCGGCATCAACGGTGAGCCCTGCCGTCCGCCGCACTGCGTTGCGCGCGAACTGGAGGTCAGTCCGACCAAGCCGAATGCAGGATCGCGCTGACGGCGGCTATCCGCGCGGAGCGCACCACCGCGGTCAGCGGCCGCAGCGCGTCGAACGTGGTCTGTACCTCCGACGACGACTGGGCTCGGATCGGCTCGAGACCGGCCGCCGGGCGTGGGGCGAAGCGGTCCGCTGCGGAATCGGGTAATCGGCTGAGGCCGGCGCTGACCGCGATGATCGCGTCGACGTGTGCGGCGTTCTCCAGCACCCGCAGTGCGCGCGACGGTGCATGGTCGGGAATGCGGTGTTGCCGTGCGGATTCCAGCAACTGCTCGACCAGGCCGCGCGGGTTGGTGATGCCGGCGGCGCTGGGTCCCATGCCGATGGCGCCCAACGCGTCGGCAGCCGAGCGCACCGCTGCCCGCAGGGCGTATTCGGCGTCGCCCAGTTCGTAGTGGTCCAATACCGGGGTACCGGGCAGCGAGTACACCATCCACGACAACGCACACAACTCGGTTAGGGCCGCGTGGTCGTCGGGCGTCGGTTCGGTGTCGCGGTAAGAGAACTCGGGGACCAGCCCGATAGATGTGCCGGGGTCATCGGGATTGGTAACGATGATCGCTTCACCGGCGGCCAGCGCGTCGCGCTCGAATTGTGTTCCGGCGGAAAGCCCGCGCACATCGCCCGGCACCGGCAACACCACGTTGATCGTCCCGCGGAGCCGATCCGGCGGACCGGGTGCCGACGTCCTTGCCCGGCCTGCGGCGGTGCGCAGCGTTGACAACAGCGACACCGTTCCGGCGCTATCCACATCCGGCCATGGCAGGCCGGTATGCCCGGCTGCGACGGCGTCATATGCCGTGACCGATTGCGTTGGCGCCCAGAGGGATAACGCGTCCAGAAGGTCGTCGGGCGCCGCCTTGCCGGCGAGCCAGGCGTTGGCCCACATCGAAAGCGTTGCGCTGGGACACCACATGATCTCGCAGTGTAGTTGTTGGGCACGGTTGTCGGGGATCGCGCGTATTCTGTGCGCATGCCCGTAGCCCTGCTCTGGCTCGTCGCAGCGTTGGTGCTCGTCAGCGCGGAAGCGTTGACCGGTGACATGTTCCTGCTGATGCTCGGTGGCGGCGCGCTGGCGGCAGCGGGAAGCAGCTGGCTGATGGATTGGCCGCTGTGGGCCGACGGCGTGGTGTTCCTCGTCGTCTCGGTGCTATTGCTGGTGCTGGTTCGGCCCGCGTTGCGGCGGCGGATCACCCCCGGCAAAGGCTTGCCGATGGGCATCAAAGCGCTGGAGGGCAAGAATGCCCTTGTGCTGGATCGGGTGGCCCGTGATGAAGGCCAGGTCAAAATCGACGGCCAGGTGTGGACGGCGCGCCCGCTGAACGAGGGCGATGTGTTCGAACCGGGTGATTCGGTGACCGTGGTGCACATCGACGGAGCCACCGCGGTCGTCTTCAAAGACGCGTAGCAACTGGAGAAAGGAATCCCGGTGGAAGGTGCCGTTGCCGGCCTGGTGTTTCTGGCCGTACTGGTGATATTCGCCATCATTGTGGTGGCCAAGTCGGTTGCGCTGATCCCGCAGGCCGAGGCCGCAGTGATCGAGCGGCTGGGTCGTTACAGCCGCACCGTCAGTGGGCAGCTGACGTTGTTGGTGCCGTTCATCGACCGCGTCCGCGCCCGGGTGGACCTGCGCGAGCGGGTGGTGTCGTTTCCGCCGCAGCCCGTCATCACCGAGGACAACCTGACCCTCAACATCGACACCGTGGTGTACTTCCAGGTCACCGTTCCCCAGGCCGCGGTGTACGAGATCAGCAATTACATCGTCGGCGTCGAGCAGCTCACCACCACCACGCTGCGCAACGTCGTCGGCGGCATGACCCTCGAGCAGACGCTGACCTCCCGTGATCAGATCAACGCGCAGTTGCGCGGCGTGCTCGACGAGGCAACCGGCCGCTGGGGCCTGCGGGTGGCGCGCGTGGAATTGCGCAGCATCGACCCGCCGCCGTCCATTCAGGCATCCATGGAAAAGCAGATGAAGGCCGACCGGGAAAAGCGGGCGATGATCCTGACCGCCGAAGGCACCCGGGAAGCGGCGATCAAGCAGGCGGAGGGGCAGAAGCAGGCGCAGATTCTTGCGGCCGAGGGCGCCAAGCAGGCCGCGATCCTGGCCGCCGAGGCCGACCGGCAGTCGCGGATATTGCGTGCCCAGGGTGAGCGAGCCGCGGCTTACCTGCAGGCGCAGGGGCAGGCCAAGGCCATCGAGAAGACGTTCGCGGCGATCAAGGCCGGCCGGCCGACCCCCGAGATGCTGGCCTACCAGTACTTGCAGACGCTGCCGGAGATGGCCCGCGGCGACGCGAACAAGGTGTGGGTGGTGCCCAGCGATTTCAGCGCGGCGCTGCAGGGCTTCACCAGGTTGTTGGGGACGCCGGGGGAGGACGGCGTGTTCCGGTTCGAGCCGTCTCCGGTCGAGGACCTGCCCAAGCACGCCGGCGACGGCGACGACGCCGAGGTCGCCGACTGGTTCTCCACCCAGCCCGACCCGACGATCGCCCAAGCGGTGGCCAAGGCCGAGGCGATAGCTCGCGCACCGGTGGAAAATCCGCTGGGTCCGCCGCCGGAGCTGCGGCGCTAGGAGCAGCTGATGGGCATTTTGACCTCACCGAAAACCTATGCGGCGCTGGCGGTGTTTCAGGCCGGCGATGCGGTGGCATGCGCGATCCCCCTGGCGCCGATCGAGAAGCTGCTCGACGACCTGGGTGTGCCGGCCGATGTGCGTCCGGTCCTGCCCGTGGCCAAGGCCGCCGCCGCCGTCGGGCTGCTCTCGGCCACCCGGTTTCCCGCGCTGGCGCGATTGACGACGGCGATGCTGACGGTGTACTTCGTCTTGGCGCTGGGCGCCCATGTTCGGGCACGCGATTTCAGTGTCACCGCGATTCCGGCGGCCATGTTTCTGGCGCTGTTCGCGGTGATGACGGCCAAGGGGCCGGACCGGGTTTAGCCGAGGCGCAACTCGACCAGCGGCAGCGGAGTGCCGGTGTCGGTGATGGCGGTGCCGAGAGTTTGCTCGAGTGCCGGCTTGAGGTGTCGCCAGGCCCGCGGGTGGCGGCTGCGGTAGGCGGCCAGGGCGCGGTCGGCGTGCGGCTGGTCGAGGACGCGCGCGGTGGCGGCAGCGGGGGCGCGGCTGCCGGCGTAGACCCGCACGTGCGGGTTGGCCTCGATGTTGCGGAACCACTGGGCTTTCCGGCCGAAGCCGGAGGCGACGACATAGGTGTGCGGGTCGGGATGATCGACCACCTCGAGCACCACATTGCGCCGGGCGCCGGACTTGCGGCCGATGTGTTCGAGCATCAGGATCCGCGATCCGAACAGGGCACCGGCGCGTGCGCGATAAATCCAGATGGGCGCGCGCATGAGCCTGCGGGAGCGCAACAGCTGTGCGCCGGCCCTGGCTAATAGGGACATTGTTTGCCTCCATTCCTCCATCAGGTACTGCGTAGTCCGTCGCGGTAGATCGAGAACACCTCCCCGGCCCAGCGCTGCATCCCGGTAGCGGCGAGCGGGTCCACGCCAAGCACCTCGATCAGCCGTGGTCGCAGGGTCAGCAGCGCCAGGTCGTTGACCAGTAGGAAGGCGGCGCGTATCTCGGGATCCGCGCCGGGGCTGGCCGTGCCGGCGGCCACCATGGCGTCCAGAGCGGTCTTGCTGAGCCGAAAAAGGCGGGCGAACAACGTCGATCCGGCCGCGCCGCCGGCGAGCAGCATCCGGCTCAGGTAGGCCGGGATCGGCGAGTCGGGCGGCAGGTGGGTTGCCAGGCCGTCGAGCAGGCTGGGCACCGCCGATTGGTCGGGGGTCTGGCCGGTGATTTCGGTCAGCAGTACATCGAAGGTCGCGACGACATGATTGTCGACCGCCTCGATCAGCCCGTCCTTCGAGCCGTAGTGGCGGATGACCAAGGCCGCAGACACTCCCGCCGCGGTCGCGATGTCGCGCATCGTGACCGCGGCGGGGTCGTGCTCGGCGAACAGTCGCAGCGCCTCGTCACGGATTCGTGCCCGCGCCGTCCGGTCATCCGGCTGGGATAAACGCACGTTTACAATTATAAACGATTGTTTACATCCACGGTTGTTGGGGTGCCGCTCAGCGACCGCTCAGGGGCGGGGTGTCGGCGAGGTTTGCATGGACGGCGGAAGTCCGGGTGGCTGGCCCGGTGCCCCCGGCGGTTGGCCCGGGCCTAAGGGTCCGGCTTGGGGCGGTGCCGGCGGACGTGGGCCACGCGGCACTCCCAACGGCCCGGGCATCGGCCGGAAAGCTCCCGCGACCGGTCCGGGTGGGCCGCCGGGACCGGGAGGAGGCGGTTGGCCGTGGCTGAATGCTTGCCCCGGCATTTGCATGGGCCCCGATCCCGGGGGAGGTGGCGGTGGCCCGACGCTGATCAGCCAGGCAAACGCGATCGCAGCAACGCTGCCGGCTGCGCCCAGGATCAGGCCCGCAACCCCGGCGCCGATCAGCGCGGCCAGCGAGAAGCGGCGGCGCTCACGACCGGGGTCGGCGACCACCGCCGGCGGGGGCGCGACGGGTGCGGGAGTTGGCACAGGGCCGCTCGCGGCGGTGTTCTCGTCGGAGGTCATACGGCTCCTCAGGTCGTCGGGTGTGTTCAGTAATCGCGACGGTAATGGCCGTACTTGAAGTGGACCTGAAGAACCTGGGTGCTCGAGCGGTTTACTGACCAGGCGGCAACGGCGGCAACGGCGGCGCCGGTGGTGCTGCCGGTGGTGTAGGGGAGCTGCTCGGCGTAAACGTCGGCGCTGCAGGCGGCGACGGGGGATTACTCACCGGTGGTGCCGACGACAGCGCAGGCGGATACAGCGGAGCGGGCAGTTCGACGCGGATTTTCCAGGTGACGCCGGTGACCGCGAAGACGGCGAGCGCACCAATCGCCAATCCCGCCACTGCGGCCGCGATCACCACCCCGGTGGAATGACGCCGGCCCGCTGCGGCTCCGGTGGCCGGTGGGGATGGTGGGTTGGTGTGCTGGACGGTCATGCGGCTCCCTCCGTCGTTGAAATTCGCCGGGACAAACGTGCGCGCTTCGGATTGATCTCAGCACCGCACGTTAACAATGGAGCCATGAGCGATCATTCGCGCCCGGACCGCGTCGCTGGTCGTTCGGCGGCGGGGCGCATCGGTCGATTCGGTGTCGGCGCACCGCGAGTGCTGGTGGTCGAGGACTCCGAGACCATCCGGGAAATGGTCGGCGAGGCGTTGGCCGACGTCGGTTACCACACCGAAACCCGTTGTGACGGTGAAGGTTTAGAAGAGCTCCTGGAGGGCCTGCGGCCGGATCTGGTGGTGCTCGACGTGATGTTGCCGGGTCGCGACGGCTTCGACCTCATCAACGTCATCCAGGCGTGGGGCGACATCAGCATCGTGTTGATCACCGCCCGCGACGGCCTGCCCGACCGGTTGCGCGGTCTTGACGGCGGCGCCGACGACTATGTGGTCAAACCTTTCGAACTCGCCGAACTGGTGTCACGGGTGGGAGCGGTGCTGCGGCGGCGAGGCCGATTACCGCGCGTGGTCCAGGTCGGCGATCTGATACTCGACGTCGACGGGGGAGTCGCGGCACGCGATGGCCACCAGCTGGAACTGACCGCCACGGAGCTTCGGCTGCTCGACTTTCTCGTGCAGCAACGCGGCCGGATTGTCAGCGCCCGTCAGATCCTCAATGCCGTGTGGGGCTACGACGCGTACGACACCAATCTGGTGCAGGTCCATGTCAGCAGTTTGCGGCGAAAACTCGAGGCCCATGGTCCGCGGATACTGCACACGGTTCGCGGCCTCGGATACCGACTGCGATCATGACGGCTATCCCGACGGGACCTGCGGCCGATCCCGCCACCCCGACGCCGTCGTTGCAGCGCCGGGTGGTGCTGCTGGTGGTGGTCCTGCTGGCGGGGTTGCTGGTGGTGCTGGGTGTCACCGTCGACGTCAGCCTGGGGCTGCAGGCTCGGCGAAATCTGCATGATCGGCTCATGGCTGCCACCTCGCGCGCCGACGCGCTGGTCGCCGCGCATACGTCACCCGAACTGCTTGCCGCCCAACTCAACGGGGGAAGCGTGCGGGCGCTGCTGGTCACCGCCGACGGCGCCGCCTACGGTGATCGCAGCATCAGCCCCGCGACCACCGCGGGCCCGGTCGTTCCGGTGCCGCCCGGCTACCCCCCGCCCGTTCCGCCCGGCCCGCATCCGGGCCCGCCGCCGGGCCCCCGCCGCCTCCCCCGCTAGGGCCCCCGCCGGGCCTGCCGCCCGACACCACCGCAACGGCGGTGTTACACCCCTTGCCCGACGGTTCTCGGCTGATCCTGGTTGCCGACACCACGCAGACCACCCAGGTGACCCGTCAGCTGCGTCAGCTGATGATCGCTGCCGGGCTGGCAACCCTGGCGGTGGCGGCGTTGCTGCTGGTTGCGGTCAGCCGCACGGCGCTGCGGCCGTTGGACCGGCTCACCGCGCTCGCCAAAGACATCACCACCGGCGATCGCGGCCGTCGACTCCGCCCGGACCGCAGCGAGACCGAATTAGGCAGGGCCGCAAGCGCTTTCGACGGGATGCTGGACGCGTTGGAAGCTTCTGAGCTGCGGGCCCGGCAAGCCGCGGAAGCTGCGCAGCGAGCCGAGAGCGCGACCCGGCAATTCCTCGTCGACGCCGCTCATGAACTGCGCACCCCGATCGCCGGGATCCAGGCCGCCGCTGAACAACTGGCCACCAGCGCCAGCCAGCACGAGGCCGATTCCGTTGCGCGCGGTCAATACCGCCGCGCCAGCCTGTTGCTGTCGGATGTCCGCCGGGCGGGCCGCCTGGTTGCCGACATGCTGGATCTGAGCCGTATCGATGCGGGGCTCTCGCTGGATGTGCACGACACCGACCTGGGTGCCATTGTCGACGCCGAAGTGCACCGGGCCGCCATGCTGGCGCCGAACCTCACGGTGAGCCGGACGGGGCTCAGCTCGCTGACCATCGCGGCGGACCCGACGCGGGTGGCGCAGATACTGTCCAACCTGCTTGATAATGCCCGCAGGTATACCCCGGCGGGCGGGTCCATCACCGTGGAGCTGAGCGCCGGCGGCGGGGTGGCCGAGGTCACCGTCATCGACACCGGCCCCGGCGTCCCCGACGACGAGCGCCACCGTATCTTCGAGCGCCTGGTACGCCTGGACACCGGACGCGCCCGAGACCACGGTGGCGCCGGGTTGGGCCTGTCCATCGCACGGGCGCTGGCTCGGGCACATGGCGGTGACCTGGTGTGCCTGGCGCATGATGGCGGCGCGCAATTCCGGCTCGCGTTGCCTGCGGTCGCCGTCCGTTAGACGCGCGGGGGAGGTCGGCCTGCGATATCAGAGCGCTGGTTCGGCACTGAGGACCATCTCGCCTGCGCAGCGCGCTGATCGCGCGAGAGCCCCTGCTTGACGGGGTTACAGGGAAGTCGCGTCGCACCAGTTTCCTCCTGGGCCCCGGTGGTTCGTTTTCGAGAGCGATATCGCCGGTGATATCGCTTGGCCGACACTGGCCTCGGACAGGTAACAAGGATCGCCGCAACCCGAATCTGGACGGCGCTGCGGTGCCTCGGTGGTGGCTACGGTCTTGCCGGCACCGCACAACCAGAATTTGCATTCGGCATCGGCGTGAAACCGATTAGCAGACAGGCATTCTGGCTGGTCACCCGGTTTTGGGTGCCGGCAGCAGTTCGGTGATCAGTGCATCGACATGTCTGATGATGTCGTCGCGGATCGCCCGCACGACGTCGAGTGGCTGGCCGGCAGGGTCGTCGAGTTTCCAGTCACGGTAGGACACCCCGGGGAAGTACGGGCACGCGTCGCCACAGCCCATGGTGATCACCACATCGCTGGCCTGCACGGCCTGAGGGGTGAGCACCTTCGGGGTCGCCGAGGTCAGGTCGATGCCCAGTTCGGCCATCGCGGCCACAGCGACCGGGTTGATCCGGTCAGCGGGTTCGGTTCCGGCCGAACGGACTTCGATGCGGCCCTCGGACAGCCGGGTCAACAGGGCGGCGGCCATCTGGGAGCGGCCGGCGTTGTGCACGCAGACGAACATCACGCTGGGGATGTCAGTCATGAGGGCAGGCTTTCCACCGGATAGGTCGGGGCCTGCGGTGACGGGAAGAGCCGAGGCCGCAGCGCCAAAGAGACGTAGACCAGGGCGACGAGCACGGGCACTTCGATCAGCGGTCCGACCACCCCGGCCAGCGCCTCGCCGGACGAGGCGCCGAAGGTGGCGATCGCCACGGCGATGGCGAGTTCAAAGTTGTTGCCGGCGGCGGTAAATGCCTGCGTGGTAGTGCGGGCATAGCCCAGCCGCAACGCGAGTCCCAGCGCGTAGCCCCCCGCCCACATGACGGCGAAGTAGGCCAGCAGGGGTAGCGCGATACGGGCGACGTCCCATGGCCGGGTGGTGATCTGATCACCTTGCAGGGCAAAGAGAATCACGATCGTGAACAGCAGTCCGTACAGAGCCCAGGGCCCGAGGCGGGGCAGCAGCCGGGTCTCATACCACTGGCGGCCCTTGGCACGTTCTCCAAGCCGACGGGTCAGGTATCCGGCGGCCAGGGGGATACCGAGGAAGATGAGCACGGATTTGCCGATCTGCCATGCCGAGACATCGATGCCGGTTTGCGGCAGGCCGAGCCAGCCGGGCAACACCGAGAGGTAGAACCAGCCCAGCACGGCGAACATGACGACCTGGAACATCGAGTTCAGCGCGACCAGAACGGCGGCGGCTTCGCGGTCACCGCAGGCAAGGTCGTTCCAGACGATGACCATGGCGATACAGCGGGCCAGCCCGACGATGATCAACCCGGTTCGGTAGTGGGGCAGGTCCGGCAGCAGCAACCAGGCCAGGGAGAACATGACCGCCGGGCCGACCACCCAGTTCAGCAGCAGTGAACCGATCAACAGGCGGCGGTCGGCGGTGACGGTATCGAGCCGGTCGTAGCGGACCTTGGCCAGCACCGGATACATCATGATCAGCAACCCGGCCGCGATGGGCAACGAGATCCCATCCACTTGCACGGCGCTGAGCAGCGCGCCCAGGCCGGGGATCAGCCGGCCCAGTGCCAGCCCGGCGGCCATCGCCAAACCGATCCACACCGGCAGGAGTCGATCCAGCGTGGAAAGCCGGGCTGTATCGGTCACCGGGCTGCCGCCGCTGCGCTCGCGGGGACACCGGCCAGCAGCGCCGAAAGCTCGGTGAGCACCTCGGGCACCACGGCGTAGTAGACCCAGGTGCCGCGGCGCTGCGAGGTCAACAGCCCGGCTTCGCGCAGCACCTTGAGGTGATGGGAGATGGTGGGTTGACCAACCCCAAGCGCGCCGAGGCCATCGGTAATGTCGCACACGCAGGCCTGCCCGCCGTCGTGGCTGGCCACCGCCGAGAGCAGGCGCAGCCGTACCGGATCGGAAAGGGCCTTGAACCGGGCCGCCATTACCGTTGCTGCCGGCGCGCTCAGCGGTTCGGCGACCAACGGGCTGACCTCGCAGCAGGCATCGCCGATGCCCGACGGCTCAGTTTGATTCGACATGCATCGATATTGACAGTTATCGAAGCAATGCGCTACCCAGCAGCCGGGGGTGTCAGCAGGACGACGTCGCCGCGGCCGCGGCGCCGCAGCATGTGGTTTCCTCGTCGCCGGGGTGAGCCGGGCTGGTGCCGAAGGTTTCGGAGTCGGCCAGCACGGTGTAGACCTCCCAGCGCTCCCCGCCGGGTCCGGTGACCCAGACCTTGTCCTGGGCGGCAAAACAACAGGTGGTTCCCATCTCCTCCTCGGTGAACATGCCGGCCTCGGTCAACCTGGCGATTTCGGAATGCACCGTGGCGCTGGCGTCGACCTCCACCCCAAGATGGTTCAGGCTGCCGCCGGAGCCGGGGTTTTCCAGCAGCACCAATTTCAGCGGTGGATCGGCAATCGCAAAGTTGGCGTAACCCGGCTTGACTTTAGCCGGCTGCGTGCCAAACAGCTTGGAGTAGAACGTGATTGCGCTCTGCAGGTCGTCGACGTTGAGAGCCAGTTGGACACGGGACATCGGAACAGTCTCCAATCGGTTAGACATATATCGAACTGATGTCGATGCCCATGATGCCACCTTTTTGATATATGTCAAGAGATCTGGCATGGTGGGGTCATGCCCAAATCGCTGCCCGTGATCGACATCTCCCAACCGGTGTGCTGCGCTCCCATGGCCGCGGGGCCGATGAGCGACGACGACGCCCTCGAGGTGGCACTGCGGCTCAAAGCCTTGGCCGACCCGGCCCGGGTCAAGATCATGTCGTATCTGTTCAGCTCCAGCGCGGGGGAGCAGACCAGCGGCGAGTTGGCCGCGGCCCTCAGCCTGTCGGACGGCACGGTCAGCCACCACCTGGCCCAGTTGCGCAATGCGGGCCTGGTCATCTCCGACCGTCGCGGCATGTATGTCTTTCACCGCGCCCATCCCCAGGGCCTGCAGGCACTGTGCGCGGTTCTGGACCCGCGCTGTTGTAGCTGAACCGGTCACTGCGCGAACCTTTTCGTGCTCTTCGCAATTGCTCAGCTCGCCTCGGTGACGGCGGTGCGGCTCCACTTGTCGAGCCAGGGGTACATCAACGCGGTGATGGAAAACGTGGCCGGTGTCGAGCATCCGGGATTCGGATCGTTGGGGCGCCCACCGCGGATGTGGATGCCGACCGCGACCGCGGTGCCGTCCGTGCGCAGGAGGTAGACCGTGCCACCGGAATCACCGCATTGGCTGGCCGCCAGAACCGTGCTCTCGCTGACATCCGTGACCTGCCCGCATTCGGCCTTGCCCGTCTTCATCCCAAACTTGCACAGCTGCCGGCCAATTCGCAGATTTTGTTGCCACTCCACTGACCGGCAGCGACGCGGTGATCGCCGAGTGCTGCGGGACTTGGTCCGTATCGAGCATGATCAGTCCAATGTCGTGGGCTTCGCCCCGCAGTCCTTCGCTGACCGTTTGAGTGAACGTTCCAACGGTCACGAAGGCGCCCCAGAAATTGATGTTGACCTTGCTCGCCTCGCCTCGCCTGGCTTGTTGCAGTGGCCGGCAGTGAGCACACCAGCCTGACCCGTGCTGGTACGAACCAAGAATCCAGCGGTACAACCTGGCCCGATTGGCCGCCAATGGCCACGCTGCCACCGACAACCACAGCAGCGGACCGAACAGGAGCATGACCGTACGGCCCAGTGTCGACTCCGAGCCCAGAATGGCAAGCTCGTTGGCGCTGACCGTGACCATTGGGTAGATCTGTCAGGTAAGCGACAAGGATCCTCAATATCGCGCTTCGCGACCCACCGAGCAGCGGCGTGTCCGCCGTCTGCCAGTCCCTCACCACCGACCGGCATGGTGCGGCCGTACGCCGGGACGTTCACCAGATAATCAGCCGGATGATCCGGGTTGCCCGGCCGCGCCGGCTGGGCCGATGTCACCTGCTTTGCCGGCGGTGCCAGAACGGCCGGTGGGATCTCCCGTTCCGCCCTTGCCGCCCGCACCGGGCAGGCCTCCGGCCCCACCAACACCCCCCGCACCTCCCGGACCGCCGTCACCGGCGCCACCGGAGTGACCCGACGGCGCCAGCGCCACACCACCCGCACCGCCCTTTCCGCCGGCGCCGCCTACGCCGCCGGCGCCGCCTATGCCGCCATTTCCGCCGGCACCGCCCGCACCACCTTTACCGACGCTATATTCCGGTCCGACCTTGCCGGGGTTGACGCCAATGCCCCCGTCGCCGCCGGTGCCGCCCGCGCCGCCCATACCGCCACCGGCGCCGTCGCCGCCGTCGCCACCGCGGCCGCCGTTGCCACCGGCGCCGCCGTCACCTGAGACCGATCCACCGGATCCGCCGGGGCCGCCCGCGCCGCCGACGCCGCCGGCGCTGCCGGGTGCGCCGACACCTCCGGTGCCTGCGGCTCCGCCGGCGCCGCCGGCAAGACCGACTTGATAGGTGCGTCCGGTTTCTTTATCCGGGACGAGTTTGATCGATCCGTCGCCACCGTCGCCGCCGCCACCGCCGGTTTGTCCCGGGACGGTGCCGTCGCTACCGCGCTGGCCGTTCGTGCCCGCCTCTAATAGGCGACTAGTGCCGTCAGCGCCGTCGGGGGCCGGGTTGCTTGCCGGGTTGACCCCGTCGGCTCCGGTCATTCCTTTACCACCATCACCGCCGTCGCCGCCGTTGCCGACCTTGCCGGCGCTGCCACCGGCGCCGCCGTTGCCGCCGGCTGCCCCCACGGCGTTGGCGTCGGCGCCGTTGCCGCCATGTCCGCCGTTGCCACCCGTTCCGGGCCCGTTGTCGCTGGCGGCTACACCGTCGCGGCCACGCATGCCGTTGCCGCTGTCGCCGCCGAGACCGCCGGCCCCGCCGGCGCCGGGGTTGCCTCCGTTGCCGCCGGCGCCGCCGTGACCGCCGTCGCCGCCCGGGCCGCCGGCGGTGCCGCCGTCACCGCCTCTGCCGCCGTCACCGCCCGCGCCCCCGATGGCGCCCTTGCCGCCCGCCCCGCCGGCACCGTGGTTGCCCGCGTGGCCCGACGGCGCCCGCGCGGCGCCGCCGGCACCGCCGTCGCCGCCTCTGCCGCCGTCACCGCCAGCACCACCATCGCCGCCTTCGCCGCCAGATCCGCCGGTGCCCCCGGTAGTGATGGCGCCACCAAGGCCACCGTTTCCGCCCAATCCGCCGTCCCCGGTGGCTCCGTTGCCGCCGTCACCGCCGCGGTTGCCGGTGCCGCCGTCGCCGCCGTCGCCGCCCTTGCCGCCGTCACCGCCGTTGCCGGATACTGAACCGCCGTAACCACCGGCGCCCCCGGGACCGCCCGCACCGCCGGCCTGTCCGGCCGAGCCAACTCCGCCGTCAGCTCCATCCTGGCCGGGGCTGGTGGCATCGGCGCCGCGCACGCCGTCGGTCCCGCTGAGATTGGCGCCGGCCATGCCGTTGCCGCCGTCACCTCCCATGCCACCGTCGCCGACCAGCCCGGCATTCCCACCGGCTCCGCCTTTGCCGCCCGCTGCACCGGCCACGATGGCGTCGGCGCCGCGACCACCTGAACCGCCATCGCCGCCGGTCCCGGGCCCGTTATTGCTGCCGGACACACCATGGGCACCGGCGCGACCGCCGGGGCCGCCCGACTCACCGCCCTGACCGCCCGGTCCGCCCGCGCCGGGGTCACCACCGATGCCGCCGGCGCCGCCGTCGCCGGCGGTCAGGCCGGTGCCGCCGTTTCCACCCGGGCCACCGGTACCGCCCGCCCCGCCGAGGCCTCCGGCACCGCCTGCACCACCATTGCCGGCTCGTCCCACCTGCCCGACCAGTCCGCTTGCCCCACCGGCGCCACCTATGCCGCCGGTGCCCCCGGGCCCGCCTGTCCCGCCGTTACCGCCGTGGCCGCCCGCCGCGCCATCACCGCCGGCGGTCACCGTGCTCGACGCCCCGCTTGCGCCCATGCCGCCGTTGCCGCCGGCAGCACCCGCTCCGCCGACTCCGCCGGCACCTCCGGTGCCACCGACCCCGCCATTGCCGATCAACCACCCGCCGTGACCGCCGCGGCCGCCGACACCGCCGACGCCACCGGTGCCGCCAGCCGATCCCGTCCCACCGTCACCGCCAGGAAGACCATTGGTTGCGGCGGCGCCGGGATCACCGGGCTGCGCACCGGCCGGCCCGGCCGCACCGACACCGCCCGTACCACCGGTACCGCCGTTGCCGACGAAGCCGGCGTTGCCGCCGGCTCCGCCGGTCCCGCCTTCGGACCCACCGACACCACCGGTGCCACCGTTGCCGAGGAATCCCGCATTGCCGCCCACACCGCCGGTCCCGCCGCCGGCGCCGCCCATCCCGCCGGTGCCGCCATTGCCGAGGAATCCCGCATTGCCGCCCACACCGCCGGTCCCGCCGCCGGCGCCGCCCATCCCGCCGGTGCCGCCATTGCCCAGCAACCATCCGCCGCTGCCGCCGCTGCCGCCGGTCGCTCCTGGCCCGCCAGCCCCGCCGGGACCGCCGTTGCCAAGCAGGCCGGCATTGCCGCCGCGAGTGCCGGCCATCCCGGCGATCGTGCTGGTGTAACCGGCTCCGCCGTTGCCGCAGAGCAGTCCGCCGTCGCCGCCGGGTTGGCCTGGCGTCGTCGCGTCGGCGCCGTTGCCGATCAGTGGGCGCCCTAGCAAGGTCTGAGTCGGCGCATTGACGGCATGGAGCAGCGTCCGTTCGGCGTTGGCTTCGGCGGCCGCGTAGGCTTGCGCGCTGGTGTGCAACCGGTGCACGAACTGGCTGTGAAACGTCGCCGCCTGAGCGCTTATCGCTTGATATGTCTGGGCGTTTTCCGAAAATAGCGCCGCGATGGCGGCTGAGACCTCATCGGCACCCGCGGCCAGCACCCTTGTCGTCTGTGCGGCTGCCGCTAGGTTCGCCGCTTCGAGTGCCGAGCCGATGCGTGCCAAATCCGCTCCGGCGGCCGCCAGCATGTCCGTTGTCGCGGCCACAAACGACATCTCAATCCTCCGCGGAGTATCCCAGTTTGTGCTGCCCGGCGCCGGTTCGGCCCTCGGGCTGCTGACGCGGAATACGGTGCTGTGCGGGCCTTCGGCAAATGTTCGACAACCATGAAATGCGCTGCTCACAGCGCTGCGATTCGCCGGTGCTACGACGACTGCCGGAGTGGACCGGGGCGCAGGGCCACCGGCTGTCCCATTGCCGTATCGCGATGGGCGACGTCAGCCGGATCAGCCGGGCGCTCCGGGTTGACCGGCCGTGCCGTTCGGGCCGAAGCCACCGGCTTTGCCGTCCCCGCCTGCCTTCCCGTCGGGAACCCCGTTGCCGCTATGACCACCCCCACCGCCATGGCCGCCGGCCCCGCCGGTACCTCCGGTGCCCCCGGCACCGCCGGCACCGGCTTCGCCGGCACCACCGGAATGGCCGAAGATCCCGCCCGCGCCGCCGGCACCGCCATTTCCGCCGTCGCCGCCGGCGCCGCCGGCGCCGCCTTGCCCACCGCGACCGCCGGCACCTCCATTACCGTTCGCTCCTGCGGTGTCGAACTGGGCACCCACGCCGCCAGGGCCGCCGATGCCGCCATCCCCGCCGCCAGCGCCGGTGCCGCCGATGCCGCCGGCGCCGCCTCGCCCGCCGAAGCCACCGTTGCCGACCAGCCACCCGCCATGGCCGCCAGCCCCGCCGGTGCCGCCCATTCCGCCGATACCGCCGGGCGCTCCCATGGCACCGTCACCTGCGGCGCCACCGTCACCGCCGGGCAGACCATCAATGGGTCCGTTAGGGAGTGGGTCAGGTCGCGGCAGTCCGTAGCCATCGCCGCCTCTGCCACCGTTGCCGCCGGCTTGCCCATAGGCGGTGCCATCGCTTCCGGACCCGCCGGCGGTTCCGAACGGAATTGGCGAACTCTGGCCACCGGCGGCACCGCTGGGTGCCGGGCTGCTCGGCGGATTGATCCCGGCGTTGCCTGCGCCCCCGTTGCCTCCGACTCCACCGTCGCCGCCGTGACCGAAGGGTCCGGCGGCGGCGCCGCCATTACCGCCTTGACCGCCGCTTCCGCCGTTGACTCCGGCACCGCCGACCCCACCGTGACCGCCGTTGCCGGCAATCAAGCCGCCGGTCCCGCCCGCGCCGCCAGCGCCGCCGACCAGCCCCGCGCCTCCGGCGCCGCCGTTTCCTCCGTTACCGAACAATCCGGCATCTCCGCCGCGACCCCCCGCTTGGCCCGGGGCGCCCGGTGCGCCGTCGCCCCCGTTGCCCCAAAGCCACCCGCCGTTCCCGCCGGCCTGGCCTGGCGACGTCCCGTTGACGCCGTTGCCGATCAATGCCCGCCCTGTGAGGGCTTGCGAGGGCGCGTTCACCGCGTTCAGGAGGGTCTGCTCGACATTTGCAACCTCGGTGCTCGCATAGGCAGCCGCATTGGCCGCCACGGTCTGCACAAACTGGTTGTGGAATGCCTCCGCTTGAGCGCTGATTGCTTGATATGCCTGACCGTGCGCGGTAAACATCGCTGCGATGGCCGCCGACACCTCATCGGCGCCCGCGGCCAGCACCCCTGTTATCGGCGCTGCGGCCGCCGCGTTGGCCTCACTGATGGCTGACCCTATTCCCGCCAGCTGCGCGCTGGCCGTCGCCAGCATTTCCGGCGACGTGATCACAAATGACATCCGGAGCTACCTCAGTGCTGACACCGTCGAGGATCTAGCGTGTCGTCGATCGCGGGCTTGGTCCACGACACCCACGGTTGCCTTGCGTCCATGTGATTCCTGCTTTGCAGAGCACGCGGCGACTATCTCCGCGACCGTCTTGTTGACGTCACCAACCCTGACGTGCGGGTATTCGGAGAATGTGATTCAGGTATGAAATGCGCTGGTTACAGCGCGACAGGGACGCTCTGATGCAGTCGCCGGTTCAGTGGGTGACGGCCGGCTCACGCACGGGCTCGTGGTCGTAGCTTGGCATGCTGCGGCGGTGCTGGCGCCGATAGTGGCGCACCTCGAAGATCAGTCCGGCCATACCCAGCGCGGCCGTGCACACCGACACCAAGACCAGCAGCGGGTTGCCGTCCCCGGCGAGCGCATTGCCCAAAATCACCACCGCGGCAGTGCCGGGGAGTAGACCGGTCAGCGTGGACAACGCGTACGGCGCCACCCGGACGGCCGATGCGCCGGCGCCGTAGTTCAGCGCCGCGAACGGTACCGCCGGAATCAACCGCAACGACAATATCGCCAGCCAGCCGCGCTCCCGCAGCCGCGCGTCGAGCCGGTCGACCGCCCGGTGGCGCACCAGGCGGTTAAGCCGCCATCCGGCCGCGCGCACCAGCAGCATCGAGATGACCGCGCTGGCTGTGCTGGCGATGATCGCGATCAATATGCCCCACGCCGGCCCGAATAACAGGCCCGCGGCCACGGTGAATGCGGTGCGCGGGAATGGCGGCACCGTGACGACGATGTGTACAACCAGAAACGCCAGCGGGAACCACGGGCCCACCGATGTCGCCCAGTCCCGCATCTGCACCGCTGTGGGGAGCGGAACCAGGAGCGCCACCGCGACCAATGCTGTGATTCCCACCACGGTGCCCACCATCCGCGGCAATGACACCTGACGCGCAGCCGTACCGAGCGCGATCGCGATTCCGCGCACCGTATCGGTGGTTTTGCAGATGGCCGGGGCCGTCACGCTGTCCAAGGGTACGGGGTGAACATGAATATCTCGTTTCCCCTGGCTGGCGTTTCTTGTCACACTCCGGCCTCGGTCACCAGACCTCGTCACCTATGCGGCGGCCGCAATCAATTAGCCTTATTAGTTAGTGGCGGTCCTGAAGCAACCCGAAACAAAGTTGTCAGTTGCTGCATAAATAGGAGCAGTCGGTGTCCATTGATGTACCCGGGCTCGCCGGCCTAGAACAGGTTCGCGAGCGCTGGCGCGCTGCGGTCGCCGGTGTGCTGTCCGGGACCACTCGCCGTGACCCGGCAGAACTCGGGGACCACCCCGAGCAGCTGCTGGAGACCGCGACCTATGACGGGTTCGCGATCGGGGCCCTCTATACCGCATTCGACGAGCTGCCCGAGCCCTCCCTGCCCGGCCAGTGGCCCTATGTGCGCGGCGGCGACGCGCTGCGCGACGTCAATTCCGGCTGGAAGGTCGCCGAGGCGTTTCCGGACGCGCACGCCCAAGAGACCGAAGACGTCAACGCTTCGCTGCTGGCCGCGCTCGGCGAAGGTGTCAGCGCGGTGCTGATCAGAGTAGGCCAGGTGGGTCGGGGCGGCGTGGCGCCGGACCAGCTCGAACGGCTATTCGCCGGTGTGTATCTGAATCTGGCACCGGTCATCCTCGACGCCGGCGCCGACTACCCGGAAACCTGCGATGCCATGCTCGCGCTGGTCGCCAAGCTCGAGCCCGACCAGCGCGCCACAGTGTCGATCGAGCTGGGCGGTGACCCGCTGACAGCCTCTTTCAGTGATCGCTCCGCACCGACCGTCGAGGAGATCGTCGCGGTCGCCGCGCGGGTCGCAGGCGATCGGGGTGTGCGGGCCATCACCGTCGACGGACCGGCCTTTCACAACCTGGGCGCCACCGCGGCCTGGGAACTCGCCGGCACCGTCGCCGCGGGGGTGGCCTATCTCCGGCTGCTCACCGAATCCGGGATTCCGGTCGGCGAGGCATTGCGGCAGATCAGCTTGCGGCTGGCCGCCGACGACGACCAGTTCATGACGCTGGCCAAGATGCGGGCCGCCCGCCAGTTGTGGGCCCGCGTCGCCGAAGTCGCCGGAGACCCGGACGGCGGCGCGGTCACCGTACACGCGGAGACGTCGCTGCCGATGATGACCCAGCGCGACCCGTGGGTGAACATGCTGCGCTGCACGCTGGCCGCCTTCGGCGCCGGTGTCGGCGGCGCCGACACGGTGCTGGTGCATCCGTTCGATGTGGCGATTCCCGGCGGCTTTCCCGGCACCCCGAACAGCTTCGCGCGCCGCATCGCCCGCAATACTCAGCTGTTGCTGCTGGAGGAATCACATGTGGGCCGGGTGCTGGATCCGGCCGGTGGGTCGTGGTTCGTCGAGGATCTCACCGAACAACTGGCCCAGGAGGCGTGGCGGCATTTCCAGGCCATCGAGGCGCACGGCGGTTTCGTCGCCGCTCATGACTATCTGGCCGGCCGGATCGCCGAGGTTGCCGCACGCCGCACCGACGACATTGCGCATCGCCGCCTCGCGATCACCGGCGTCAACGAATTTCCGAATCTCGACGAACCCCCGCTGCCGCAGGGTGATCTGCCCTGCACCGGCGGAAACCTGGTGCGCTATGCGGCGGGGTTCGAAGCACTGCGCGACCGCTCGGACAGCTTTCTGGCCCGCACCCGCTCACGACCGCAGGTGCTGTTGCTGCCGTTGGGTCCGCTGGCCGAGCACAACACCCGCACGACGTTCGCGGCCAACCTGCTGGCCTCCGGTGGCATCGAGACGCTCAACCCCGGAACAGTCGACGCGGCCGGTGTGGCAAACGTCGTGGCAACAATGGTGGCGGAGACGGGGTCGCCGACGGTGGCAGTGATCTGCGGTACCGACAAACGCTACCGGGACGAGGCCGCCGAAGTGGCGCGGGCCGCACGAAGCGCCGGGATAGGGAGCGTCTACCTGGCCGGACCCAGAGCAGCGCTGGGAGACTCGGCGGCACACGGTCCCGATGACTTCCTGACCACGAAAATCAATGCGCTGGAAGCGCTTTCGAATCTGCTCACTCGATTGGGAGCGTAGCCACGATGACGACCACCGCACCCGTTGTCGGCAGTTTCGCCGATGTCCCGCTGCACGGCGACCGCGCTGTGCCACCGGCCACTGAGAACGGAGTCGACGAGCTCGTCGCCGCGGCCGCAGCCGCCCACTCCTACCAGCCCGAGCAGCTGCACTGGCACACCCCGGAAGGCATTGACGTCAAACCCGTTTACATCGCCGCCGATCGCGGTGCCGCCGCGGCGCAGGGCTACCCGTTGCACAGCTTCCCGGGTGAGCCGCCCTATGTGCGCGGGCCCTATCCGACGATGTATGTCAACCAGCCGTGGACCATTCGGCAATACGCCGGCTTCTCCACCGCCGCTGACTCCAACGCGTTCTACCGCCGCAACCTGGCCGCCGGTCAAAAGGGTCTCTCGGTGGCCTTCGACCTGGCCACCCACCGCGGCTACGACTCGGACCATCCGCGGGTGCAGGGCGATGTCGGAATGGCCGGCGTGGCAATCGATTCCATTCTCGACATGAGGCAGCTGTTCGACGGAATCGACCTGTCTGCGGTCAGCGTGTCGATGACGATGAACGGGGCGGTGCTGCCGATCCTGGCGCTGTATGTGGTCGCGGCCGAGGAGCAGGGGGTGCCGCCGGAGAAACTGGCCGGCACCATCCAGAACGACATCCTCAAAGAGTTCATGGTCCGCAACACCTACATCTATCCGCCCAAGCCGTCCATGCGGATCATCTCCGATATCTTCGCCTACACCAGTGCGAAAATGCCGAAGTTCAACTCCATCTCGATTTCCGGCTACCACATCCAAGAGGCCGGTGCCACAGCGGATTTGGAGCTTGCCTACACGCTGGCCGACGGTGTGGACTACATCAAGGCGGGTTTGGACGCGGGCTTGGACATCGATAAGTTCGCCCCCCGGCTGTCCTTCTTCTGGGGCATCGGGATGAACTTCTTCATGGAGGTGGCCAAGCTGCGAGCCGGCCGGCTGCTGTGGAGTGACCTGGTGGCACAATTCGGACCCCAGAACCCGAAATCGCTGTCACTGCGCACCCATTCGCAGACCTCGGGCTGGTCGCTGACGGCACAGGACGTGTTCAACAACGTTGCCCGCACCTGCATCGAGGCGATGGCCGCAACCCAGGGCCACACTCAGTCGTTGCACACCAATGCTCTGGACGAGGCGTTGGCACTGCCCACCGACTTCTCCGCACGCATCGCCCGCAACACGCAACTGCTGCTGCAGCAGGAATCGGGCACCACCAGGCCCATCGACCCCTGGGGTGGTTCCTATTACGTGGAGTGGTTGACCCACCAGCTCGCCCAGCGGGCACGGGCCCACATCGAGGAGGTCGCCGAGCACGGTGGCATGGCGCAGGCCATCAGCGACGGCATTCCCAAACTGCGCATCGAGGAGGCCGCCGCCCGTACTCAGGCCCGCATCGATTCCGGCCAGCAGCCGGTGATCGGGGTGAACAAGTACCGGGTCGACGAGGAGCAACAGATCGAGGTGCTCAAGGTCGACAACAGCCGGGTGCGCTCCGAGCAGCTGGCCAAACTGCGGGAGCTGCGGGCCGGCCGCGACCAGGCCGCGGTCGCGGCTGCCCTGGGCGAACTGACCCGCGCCGCGTCCGCCCACGGCCGCGCCGGGCAAGACGGGCTGGGCAATAATTTGCTGGCGTTGGCCATCAACGCTGCTCGCGCCAAGGCCACCGTCGGCGAAATCTCCGACGCACTGGAGAAGGTGTACGGGCGTCACCAGGCCGAGATCCGTACCATCGCCGGCGTTTACCGTGACGAAGTCGGAAAGGCCCCAAATATCGCTGCCGCAACCGAGCTAGTAGAGAAATTCGCCGAGGCCGACGGTCGCCGGCCGCGGATCTTGGTGGCAAAGATGGGCCAGGACGGCCACGACCGCGGTCAGAAGGTGATTGCCACCGCATTCGCCGACATCGGGTTCGACGTCGACGTCGGATCGCTGTTCTCCACGCCGGAGGAGGTCGCCCGCCAGGCCGCCGATAACGACGTCCACGTCGTCGGCGTGTCCTCACTGGCTGCCGGGCACCTGACCCTGGTGCCCGCGCTGCGCGACGCGCTGGCCAAGGTGGGTCGGCCCGACATCATGATCGTGGTCGGCGGTGTCATCCCGCCCGGTGACTTCGACGAGCTCTACTCCGCGGGTGCCACTGCCATCTACCCGCCCGGGACGGTGATCGCCGACGCCGCCATCGGCCTGCTGCACAAGCTGGCCGAGCGCCTTGGATACACGCTGGACTAGTGGCCGGCCCCATCCCTCCCGTGAGCGTAACGTCATGGCGAAATTCGGCTCGATTTCTCGCCGTGGCGTTACGTTCGGTGCCTGCGTCGAGGCGGCCCCGATGACCACCGAACAACTCGCGCAGGCCATCCGGCGCGGCGACCGCGCCGCGCTGCCACGGGCCATCACCCTGCTGGAGTCCACCCGCAAAGACCACCGTGAGCATGCGCAACAGCTGCTGCTGGCCTTGCAGCCGGATTCCGGCAAGGCGCACCGCGTCGGCATCACCGGCGTCCCCGGCGTGGGCAAGTCCACCGCCATCGAGGCTCTCGGGATGTACCTGATCGACCAGGGGCACAAGGTGGCGGTGCTGGCGGTCGATCCGTCGTCGACGCGCACCGGCGGGTCCATTTTGGGCGACAAGACGCGGATGGCGCGACTGGCGATGCACCCGGACGCCTACATCCGTCCCTCGCCAACCTCGGGCACGTTGGGTGGAGTAGCAAAGGCCACCAGGGAAACGGTCGTGCTGTTGGAAGCCGCCGGTTTCGACGTGATCCTGATCGAAACGGTCGGCGTCGGCCAGTCCGAGGTCGCGGTCGCCAACATGGTCGACACCTTCGTCCTGCTGACCCTGGCGCGTGCCGGTGACCAGTTGCAGGGCATCAAAAAGGGTGTGCTGGAGCTCGCCGACGTCGTGGTGGTGAACAAGGCCGACGGCGAACACCTGCGCGATGCGCGGATCGCTGCCCGGGAGCTGTCTGGGGCGATGAGATTGATTCACCCTCATGAAGCACTGTGGCGCCCACCGGTTCTCACGATGAGCGCAGTCGAGGGGACCGGTCTGACAGAGCTGTGGAAGACCATCGAGCATCATCGCCGGGTGCTCACCGAGGCCGGAGAGTTCGAAGCCCGGCGGCGCGAGCAGCAGGTCGACTGGACGTGGCAGCTGGTCCGCGACGCGGTGCTGGACCGGGTGCTGTCGCATCCGGAGGTGCGTAAGATCCGCTCGGATGTGGAGTGCCAGGTCCGAGCCGGGGAGTTGACCCCGGCGTTGGCGGCCCAGCAAATACTCCAGGCGGCATCGTCCTAACGGAACGGTAAATATAATTCCGGTTTGACACTGGCCTCTGTGAAATCCAAGTAAATTCAAAGGTGTGACGGTAGAGATCGGAGTCAATCGACGCGCGGTTCCTTTCCGCGATGACCCTGACGCAGGTCATCGGCTGTTCGGCGCGGCGGACTCCCACTTTGCGTGCGTCGTTCGTTTCTTTTCCAGCATGTTTCCCGCCCGGCGGACCGGCGGCGGGGCGCTGACGGTGTATCTGGACGGGCAACCCGTCGTCGACGTCTGGAAAGGGTGGGCCGACCGGCGCGGCGAGGTGCCGTGGTCGGCTGACAGCGCGCCGATGGTGTTCTCGGCAACCAAAGGCATGGCCGCCACGGTCATCCACCGGCTGGCTGATCGGGGGCTGATCGACTACGACACCCCGGTCGCCGAGTATTGGCCGGAGTTCGCGGCCAACGGCAAGGAGAAGCTGACTGTCCGCGACGTGATGAGGCACCACGCCGGTCTGTCAGGTCTGCGCGGCGCCACCCTGGACGATTTGATGGATCACGTCGTGATGGAAGAGCGGCTGGCGGCTGCGGCTCCCGGCCGCCTGCTGGGCAAATCGGCATATCACGCGCTGACCTTCGGCTGGCTGATGTCCGGGCTCGCCAGGGCGGTCACCGGAAAGAGCATGCGCACCCTGTTCCGCGAGGAACTCGCCGAGCCACTCGACACCGACGGCTTCCACCTGGGTCGTCCGCCCGCCGGATCACCCACCCGCGCGGCCCAGATCATCATGCCGCAGGATGTCGCCGCCAACCCGGTACTGACCTACGCGATGCACAAGATCGCCAACCAGTTCTCCGGCGGATTCCGCTCGATGTACTTCCCGGGCGTCCTGGCCACCGTCCAGGGCGACACCCCCATGCTGGACGCCGAAATCCCCGCCGCCAACGGGGTGGTGACGGCCCGGGCGCTGGCCAAGATGTACGGCGCGATCGCCAACGGCGGCGAGATCGACGGCACCCGATTCCTGTCGCGGGAGCTGGTCGCGGGACTGACCGGAGAACGGCGGCTGCGGCCGGATCGGAATCTGTTCGTGCCAATGGCCTTCCACCTGGGCTATCACAGTTTCCCGATCGGCAATCTGATGCCAGGGTTCGGGCATATCGGCATGGGCGGTTCGGTCGGGTGGACGGACCCGGCGACCGGGGTGGCATTCGCCTTGGTGCACAACCGATTGCTGACCCCGCTGGTGGCGACGGATCACGCCGGTTTCGTCGCTGTCTACGCCCTGATCCGGCAGGCTGCCGAGAAGGCGCGCAAGCACGGCTACCAGCCGGTGACGGGATTCGGGGCGCCGTATTCGCCCGAGCCGGGAGCCGTCGCAGGCTAGTAGCTACGAATCTTCCAGGCGGAAGCCGACTTTCATGGTGACCTGAAAGTGACCGACGGCGCCGTCGACCAGGTGGCCGCGCACCGACTCGACTTCGAACCAGTCCAGGCTGCGCATGGTCTGCGCCGCTCGATCCAGACCATTGCGAATCGCGGCGTCGATTCCGTCGGGTGAACTCCCGACGATCTCGATAACGCGGTAGGTGTGATTGCTCATCGCATCCCCTTGTGTTCAGTGGTTGACGGCGCCCCTGAAGGTCCGAGGGCTCGAAGCATCATCTTGCTGTACTGCCGGCCGGGTGAGGTGCCGACGCGCCTGTCCGCTGATCAGAACCCTCGAACTCGGCCGCCGACGGTGCTGATTGGGTTACGACTTCCGGTCGGTGCCGGGGGTGTGCCGAACCGGAAATTCGGCTGCGCGCAACCGCCTCGTTCTTCGGCCGGTTCGGCCGCTATCTGCGCCGCGTGAACCTCGTGTCGTGGACCGGCCGCTTCCGCTGCGCAGGAGGCTGTGAACGCGGCCACGGCCCCGTCGACGAAAGAATGAACTCGGCCCGTGGTTACTGACTGACGCGCATTTCGTAGAAGCGCAATCGTGCGGTGGGGTTGTGCTGACCCAAGGATCGGGTTCGGCCGACACCGATTGTGCGGGAGTGGATCTCGAGGTTGGTGGCATTGACCGAGCCGGGTGTGTTGACCAGAAACGGCTCGGCGGCGTTGCCGGCGATCAGGCGGTAACTGACGCCGTCGAGGGCAACCGTGTAGGCCGTCAGCGGGACGAGCGATCCCATGAAGAGCCGATCGACGATGGTCGGATTCAGGTCGATGCCCACCAACACCGCCATATGCGGCCCACTGGGTGCGGGTACCGTAATCGAATTGCCATCGCGCACAACGACGTCCGAGATCGGCAGCAGCGGTCCGCAGCGGGGTTTGGTGTGGGACAACAAGGCCCAGTGGTTCTCGACGCCGCTAACGGTGAAGTCACACAGCAGCGAACGTGAATACAGCGGGTTTTCCTGCACGCCGAGCCGGCCATTGATGCCGGTGGCGGGCGAGGTCGGGGATTGTCGCGACACCACGAATTGTGGCCCGTCTCCCAGGGTTTCGCTGTTCAGTTTGTCCAGCGCAGGCGTGTAGGCCGAGTAGGTCTGGAAAACGGGTGCGGGGCGCCAGGCGAAGTCATACGCCCATACGGCCGAGGTCTCGTCGGGGTCGACGTGGACTGCCGCCGACCCGATGGTTTTGACGAAGCGCTCGGGAATGCCGTAATCCCGGCGCAGGCGCGCCTTGCTGTGCTGGATGTGCGTTGCCGCACGACCGGGGAAGGCCAATGTGACCAGGCGATCCAGCGCGCGCACGGGGGCCTGCAGCACCGCAACGGGTCGCTGCTCGATTGCCAGTGTCCCGGCGAGGAACATGACGAGGATCAGCACCACGGCGATCTCGAACGGAGGCCGGAGAATTCCGTAAAGCGGGGTGATGGCCACCGTGATCACCATCAGGCCCAACAACGCCGAAAAGTGAATGGTGTCGTAGCGCCCGAATGCGCTCTTGGCGATCAGGACCGAGGTGACCGCGACGAGCAACACGTAGTTGCGCGGAATCACCGGACCGCCCCGCACGAACATTGCGCAGATCACCACGACCCATGCAATGGTCAGCAGAACCGCGCCGACCGCGTCGCGGGGGATGGGTACGGCCTGGCCCTCGATATAGCCGGAGACGATCTGGCCGCTGTAGCGAAGCCAGACCGGCAGGTTCCCCAGCTGCTGACCCGCCAGCAGCCACCACATCGGGATGGACACCGCGAAAGCAATCACCGTCACGCAGTGGCGGCCGAGGGCTCGCCAGTCCCGCAAGATCGACGCCGCCAGCGCGATGGTCGCGATGACGAGCCCGGTGTTGAATTTCACCAGCAGCTCAAAGCCGCCGACCGAGGCGACGACGACACAAGTGATAAACGCCGTCGACCGCTTCAGGTCATCGTGCATGAGCAGCGGTGCGGACCACGCGAACGCGGCCAGCACGACCACCTCGGGGTACATCGAACCCAGCAGGATGGCGGTGATTCCAGTCGTCACGAATGCGCCGACCAGCGACGTCGTAGCCGGGTAGCGCCGGCGCATGGCCGCTGCGACGCCGAGGAACAGCGCGGCGATGACGCCAATCTGGTAGAGCGTCGCGAGCACCGCCTGCTGGGTCGAGTAGTAGGCGGTGTTCTGCAGGAATGCCAGCGGTCCGTAGGTGAAAACGATCTCGGGACCCCACGCGAGGTGGTGAATGCGGGCCAGCGCTACCGCGGCCTCCCAGGACGGATCGAGCCCGACGTCGGCGTCGACCGACGACTGCGGCCAAAACAGGACGGCGGTCACCAGCGCGGCGAGGCACCGTTGCCAACGAGCCGACCCCCAACCGGCCGTCGAACACCACGTCTTCACGCGACCCGCGCGCGTTGTCACCATCCCCGAAAGCTATCGATTCAGGTGCGGATTTCACGGATTTCGCGGAACAGCCATCGATCCAGGATCAGGTAGCGGCCGATCCATACGAGGCCGAAGCCGAGTACTTGAACCAGGAACACCACGACGCCGTGGACGGGTCTGCTGTAACCGGCCATCGCGTCGTCGACGAGGTAGGTGAAGTAGGTCGCCAGTCCGACGGCCAACATCACCACCGTCCAGAACACCAACACCTGGTGATGGAGGTTCTCGCCCGACACCGCCCGCCAGACGAAGCGCTTGTTGGCGAAGAAATTCGGAATCGTGACTATGGCCGCCGCCAGCAGCGATGCGAGGGTGTAGTTGTCCAGCCACGGGCCCAAGACCTGGATGAGGCCTTGCCCGATGGGCAGAAAGACCAGGGCGACGGCGGCGTAGCGCAACTTCTTGCGCACTTCGTCGCTGGTGTACGCCATCAAGCCCCCGGCGAGCTCCATGGTCAGCCAAGATACTCGGAATCACGTCTTCTCAAGCGAGAACTAAAGAATCCGGGACCCACAAACTAGGGCTGCGAACTTCGCGATTCAACGGACAAGCTGATCGCGTGCGTGAAATGCTGTTGCGAAAGGCTGCCGCCGTCACGGAGCCGCGGGGGGATCGGCCTTTGGAATCGCGGGAAATGCCGCATGGAGCGGCGGTGATCTCGTAGGCTCCAACACCATCCATATAGAGACGACGATCGGCTTGGTTATGGCCCAGCACCCGGGCCGGACCGGGAACAGGAAGGCGGCGGCGGTTCACGTGGCAACTCAACCCTCTGAACGTATTTGTATCGTCGGTGGCGCCGGACATGTCGGGCTACCGCTGGCGCTGGTGTTGGCGGATGAGGGCTATACCGTCGACATCCTGGACACCAACGCCCAGGCGTTGCGGACCATCATGGCCGGCCGCATGCCCTTCATCGAGAATGGCGCCGAGGATCTGCTCAAGCGGCTGTTGCCGACCGGGCGCATCTGTGCGAGCACCGACGCATGGGTGGTGCGCAATGCCGACATCGTGATCTGTGTCGTCGGCACGCCTGTCGACGAATACCTGACGCCGCAGGCGCACACGTTCTTTCGGATCATCGACGAGATCAGCCCCTACTTCCACGACGATCAGACGCTCGTCCTGCGGAGCACGGTGTACCCGGGACTGAGTCAACGCGTCCACGACATGTTCGCCGAGCGGGGGATCGGCGTTCACGTCACCTTCTGTCCAGAGCGGATCGCGCAGGGGCACTCGATCCGCGAGCTGCGCATCATTCCTCAGGTCATCAGCGGCTTCGACGCCGAGGGCCGCCGGGTGGTCCGCGAACTCTTCTCGCGAATCACCACTGAGATCATCGAAGTCGAGCCGCAGGAAGCCGAGCTGGCCAAGCTGTTCTGCAACAGCTACCGCTATATCCAGTTCGCGGTAGCCAACCAGTTCTATCTGCTCAGCCGCGAGGCCGGACTCGATTTCGACCGAGTCCACCATGCGGCAACGTACAAGAACTTTCGGGTCGACAGTCTGCCCCGTGCCGGGCTGGCGGCCGGCCCGTGCTTGCTGAAGGACACCATGCAGCTCGCGGCGTTCAGCAACAACAACTTCATGCTGGGGCATGCGGCCATGCTCATCAACGAGGGCCAGCCGCAGTTCATCGTCAACATGCTCAAGCGCCGGGTTAACTTGCGCGACAAGACCGTTGGCATCCTGGGTATGACGTTCAAAGCTGACTGCGACGACACCCGCGACTCGCTCAGTTTCAAACTGCGGCATCTGCTGATATTGGAGGCCAAGGAAGTGCTGCTGCACGATCCGTTCCTCGACGGCAAGGACTACTACCCGCTGGACACCGTGGTGGAGCGTGCGGACGTCATCGTGGTCGGCGTTCCCCACTCGGCCTACCGAGGTCTTTCGGTACCGCCTGGCAAGGTCGTCGAGGATGTCTGGGGATGTCTGGACGTGAGCGAGCTTGACACCGAAGCGCTCAACGGAGCCCAACTGGCTACCCTGGGGCCGGAAGCGGTGGCCCGGTGAAGATCCTGGTAACCGGCAGCGCCGGATTCATCAACGGTTATGTCGTCGAAGAGCTGCTGCGCGCCGGCCACGATGTCGTCGGGATCGACAACTACTCGAAATACGGGCCGGTCAGCAAAAGCTACGACGACCACCCGCGGTACCACTTCGTCGAGGGCGACGTCAAAGACGTCGACCTGATGTTCCGGCTGGTCGAAGGCTGCGACCAGATGGTGGCCAGCGCGGCCCGTATCGGTGGCATCACCTATTTCCACGAGTACGCCTACGACCTGCTGGCCGAGAATGAGCGAATTGCGGCCGCCCACTTCGATACTGCAATCTATGCCTATCGCAAGGGCTGGCTCAAGAAGATCAACGTGATCAGTTCGTCGATGGTGTTCGAGAACGCCACCGTCTTCCCGACCCCGGAAAAGCACATCACCGAATGTCCGCCCCCGACAAGCACTTACGGGTTCCAGAAGCTGGCCTGTGAGTACTTCGCGCATGGCGCTTACGAGCAGTATGGATTGCCGTACACCATCATCCGCCCGTTCAACTGTGTCGGCACCGGCGAACAGCGGGCGCTGGGCGGGCATGAAATCCCCAGCGGGAACGTCAAACTCGCGATGAGTCATGTGGTGCCGGATCTGATTCAGAAGGTGGCCAAGGGCCAGGATCCGCTGCACATTCTCGGCGACGGTACCCAGATACGGCACTACACCTACGGTGGTGACCTGGCGCGCGGCATCCGCATCTGCATGGAGCACCCGGCCGCGCTCAACGGCGACTTCAACCTGTCCACACCCGAGGCCACCACGGTGCTGGAACTGGCCGAGGTGATCTGGCGCAAAATGCGGCCCGACACTCCGTTTCGCTACGAAAGCGATCCGCCGTTCGAGCATGACGTGCAGCTGCGCTCGCCCGACGTCCACAAGGCATCGGAGGTACTCGGCTTCGAGGCGACAACTACCCTGGATGCCATGCTCGACGAGGTCATACCCTGGGTTGTCGACGCCGTCAAGGCGGGGACCATCTGACGTGTGTGGGTTGTATCCGCTAGGACGCCATGCGCATCGCGGGTGAGCCCGATCTTCAACAGCTCTACCGTAACCGGTTCGGCCACGCCCGGGAAGCGCGCTCGGCCATCTGGCGCGTGCTGGTCCGCGACTTCTTCCAGGCATGGATCAGGCGCAGCGACACGGTGCTGGACTTGGGTTGTGGTTACGGCGAATTCCTCAACCAGGTGAGCGCGGCTCGCCGGATCGGTGTCGACCTCAACCCCGACAGTGCCGGAATGCTCGAGCCCGGGGTGGAGTTCCACCACGGTAGCGCAGACGATCTGAGCTTCCTCGACGATGACTCGGTGGATGTGGTCTTCACCAGCAACCTGCTCGAGCATCTGCCGAGCAAGGTCGAAGTCGAACGCACCATCGCCGAGGCCCGCCGGGTGCTGAAACCGGGTGGGCACTTCATCGCCATGGGGCCCAATATTCGTTTCGTCGGCGGGGACTACTGGGACTTCTGGGATCACACCGTGCCGATCAGCGACCGCTCGCTGATCGAGCTGCTGGAATCCAACCAGCTCAAGATCGTCGACACCTATGACCGGTTCCTGCCGTACACGTCGAGGTCGCCGTGGCCGCAGGCGCCGCTGTTGGTGCAGCTGTACCTGCACTTCAAAATCGTGTGGCCGGCCTTCGGTAAACAGTTCGTGATCCGCGCCCGCAAGCCGCGGGCAGCGGCCGCAAGCGAGCGGCTGGTGAGCGTGGTCATCCCGGTCTACAACGAGGGCGAGAACATCCAGATCTGTGTCCGCAGACTCGCCGAGGCGCTCGCGGACATGCCTCATGAACTGTTGGTCTGCTACGACTTCGACGAGGACACCACGCTGCCGGCGCTGGCGGCCATGCCCGACAAGCCGGCCACCGTTCGGCTGGTCCGCAACTCCATCGGCAAGGGTGTGGCCAATGCGCTGATCGCCGGCTTCGCCGCGGCACGGGGTGATGTCGTGGTCACCAGCATGGCCGACCTGTCCGATCCGCCGTCGGCAATTCCGTTGATGGCAGCCAAGGTTCGCGACGAGGGAGCCGACATCGTCAGCGGGTCGCGATACATGCCCGGCGGCTCCCAAACAGGCGGACCGCGGTTGAAGACATTGATGTCGCGCACGGCCGGGCTGAGTTTGCATTACGTCGGCGGTGTGCCGACGCATGATGCGACCACCAACTTCCGTGCTTACAGCCGCCGCTTCCTCGACGACGTTCCCGTGGAGAGTCTGCGTGGCTTCGAGGTGGGTTTGGAACTCACGACGAAGGCGTATCTGCTGGGTTATCGGGTCGACGAGGTTCCCAGCAGTTGGGAGGACCGCACCGCCGGCACCAGCAAGTTCGACTTGGTGGGTTGGCTGCCTGCCTATCTGCACTGGTACGGGCTGGCCATGCGGCGGCCGATGTTGCGCTGGACGGGCGGTGGGCTGGCAGCGATCGCAGCCGCGCAGCTCGTGCGCCGACATCGACTGGGCGACTGTGCCGGAGCTCGGCGTGAAAGGCCGCGTAGCTAAAGCGAATTGGAGCTAATTCAGGGGCCTCCCAACGGCTCGGCTACCGCCATGCCATTCGGGCAATTGCTCGTTATTGCCAGCTAAATGGCCAACTGTTTTGGCAGAAAGTGGCCATATATCTAGTTGGCTCCGTCTACAATTCATCGGCATGAAGCCCCTTGCAGTGGTTGCCGGTGCACTACTGCTTTCAGCGTGCGGGGGAGGCACGCACACCACGGCGTCGACAGTGACCGTTACGCAAACTGTCACCGTGGAGGCGGCCGCCCCGGAACCAGCGAGTGGTCTCAAGCCGCCGCCACCTACGGGTTCCAAGACCGTCATTGACCCCTTCGGCACGTACACCGGTGTGATCGACAGGGACGGCACGTATCTGGTCGGGGTGGACATCATGCCGGGGATGTATCGCACGGCCGGTGGGGCGACGTGTAGTTGGGCGCGGCTGGGAAGCCTTGATACCGGCGACATCATCGATAGCTGGAAGGGCAGTGGTCCGCAGCGAATCCAGATCAAGGAGAGTGACACCGCGTTCTTGACGCAAGACTGCGGTACCTGGCAGATGATGCATGTCCCGAGCGTCACGGGACTCGGGTGACGATCTATTCCAGGGTGAGCGTGCCGCGCTGTGCCTCAACTAGTTGGGTAGTTGCCGATGGCCGTTGATGCGGCCCGCGACGCGGGCCTCACAAACCCTGGTGAGCAGTGTGCTGGTAGCTCGCCGCACTCGGAGATGACCGCGCAGAGAACTGAAGAAGTTCATGTCGATCCACGCCCCGATCGACCAAGAACGCAAATTCTCCTGGATCCATTGTCAGCGTGCCGCAATCGGGTGAACAGGGCGTCAGGACGAGTTGGAACATGGTTCTCGACGACAACATGGGGCTCCGCCTTGTGGCAGCGAGTTCTGGCTGCTGTCATCGCTGCTGTCATCTTCTGGCCACAACCATCGGTCGATCCCAGTGTCGGGCTCGATCCGTCGTGGCAGGCTGGGCTCGCTCTGGCCCGAATTGACCATATTGCGTGGGGTCGCGAATTGGTATTCACGTACGGGCCCCTGGGCTTCCTGCGAACCAGCGCCTACTACTCATTCGAGCAGTCGTTGCTCGCCACGATCTGCCAGGTCATTATCATCGCCGCACTCTTCCTCGGCATCGCGGCAGCCCTGCGCCTGCGCCACTCCCCGCTGACATCGCTCGTCGGCGCGTTCGTGCTGACCGGCATCCTCACCGTCCTGCACCTCGGCCATGGTTTGGCTTTCAGAGGGTCTTCGTCCCTGGAAATGATGTATCCCGAGCTGGCCGTTCTCGCGGCGTTCGTGTGGGCGAGCGTGCCCCTATTGCAGCGCGAGCCTAAGCGATCGACGGTGTTCACGACCTGCGTCGCGCTCGGTGCCGTCGCAGGGTTTCAGCTGTTGATGAAATTCAACACCGGCCTTGCCATCATGGTTGTCGCGCTGGCCACGTCGGTGCTGCTCGGCTGGAAAGCCGTCGGCCGGCATTGTGCAACGGTAGCCGCATTCGCGGTGTCCACCCTTGTTTCGTGGGTGCTTGCCGGCCAACGACCGGGGAATCTTCCGGCGTGGCTTCGGGGCAGCGCCGCGATTGCATCGGGTTACACCGACGGAATGGCGACCGCGCCCCTCCCACAGTGGGCCTTACCCTCAGTCGTATTGAGCCTCGCTTGGATGGGTTGGCTCTGCGTGATGTTCCTACGTAGAGGCCATGAGATACCACGCCGCTACCTGGCGCTCGTTGTCCTCGCATCGCTGATCGCCGGAAAGGCCGCGTTCGGACGTTTCGAACCGTGGCACTTCGCCATTCTGGTCGGCGTGATAGTTGTTGCGCTGGCAATCACCCCTTGGCCGCGGGCTCGCCGTCGAACGTTGGTGGTGGTTGCGCTGGCAGTCGCTTTGGTTGTCGTGGTCGACCTTGGGGGGATTCCCGCTCTGTCCGATCGCGGTGTGTTGGCCATGCAGGCACCGGTGCAAGCGGTGGACCGCATTGTCACGTTCGCCCTGCCCGGTCATGTGCAGCAAAAAATCGAACAAGCCAAGGCGCGCCAGCGCGCGCTTTACGGCATCCCGGACCGCTTCATCAAGACCATCGGCTCGAGCACGGTCCACGTTGACCCCCACGAGATTTCGGCCGTGTGGGCCTACGATCTAGCGTGGCGTCCAACACTGGTCTTCCAGACATATCAGGCTCTCACGCCCATGCTCGATGCACTCAACGGCGAATCACTCACCAACGGGCCGGAATTCGTGCTGTCCCGGTTATCGCCGGCCTTGCCCGCCGTCGGTATCGACGGCCGGCTTGGCGTGCAAGAATCCCCGCTGTATTCGCGTGCCCTGCTGTGCAACTACACGCTGAGCGGCATCGAGAACCGCTGGGCGCTGTTCAAACACACCGCCCCCCACTGCGGACCGCTCACCAAGCTGTCGGAAGCACCCGTGCGGGAAGACCACGCGGTTCCAATTCCCGCCCCCAGCGCACCGGATAAGGCGGTGCTCGTTGGAATCGACCTGGATCAGACCTTCGGCGACCGGTACTTCCACGGAAAGATCGCTCCACTGAGCACCTTCACGCTCGTGGTCGACGGGGTCACCTACCGCCTCATCGCGAAGAACGCAGCCGAGCCATTTCTCGTCAACACCCCTGCGTCGGCAGCGGACACGAATCTGCAGATCCACGCCCACAGCATTGGTGTCGGCCGTACCGTCAACTTGAATGAGCCCTCGGTTACTGCACGACTGCGCTTTTATGAGATGCGCGTCGGACCGTAGGCCGCGGCCCAGGCATGCCGTTCAGAGTGGTTGGTTCCCGGCAACGGAATGACTGCGATGTGGAGCATCGCTGTCAGCCGATACTCCTCTTTGTCGGTAGCGGGACAACGCGTTCACTATATTGTCTCCGGGGGTAGGCTCGGCAGCTCGCTTTGCTGCAGTTTCGATCGGAACCGAGGGGAGTGCGCGTGAGTCGACTTGTCGAGGTACTGCGGGGCGCGGTCATCGCGACTCGAGAACAAGCTCTTGCGGTCGGCCGCGAATCCGAACGCACGCTCCTGCTCGGCACCGTATTGCTGGGGTCGGCGTTATCGGCGGCAGCTGGCTTCGTTCTCGCCCAGTACTACTCCGTCGACGTGTTTACCTCTCTCTTTATGGCCGCCAAGGACTGCTGGCTTGACTGGGGCAGGCAAATGGGCACGCACTGCTTCAGCGATTACGGAATGACCTTGGGCTTCGGGATGCGGCCCAATCCCTGGGCGCCCTACCCGCTGCGCTTACCCTGGAACAACTACGAGGCGGGGGGAGGGGCCGGCTATCCGCCGGCGGGGATGCTGCCGCAAATGCTGTTCGGGGTTCTCGGCAAATGGCTGCATGCCCCGCGGCTAGGGTTCTGGGGCTACCAGCTCCTCTTGACGGGTGCAGTCTTTACCCCCGCGGTCTGGGCGGCGCGCGGTGCTCGCGGTCTGGAGCGCGTGGTCGTCTTTGTGGCGTTGGGCGCCCTGGCCATTCCGGTGTGGGGGGTGATCGATCGAGGCAACTCGGTGGGATTCATAGCGCCGGTCGGGCTGGTTTTTCTGGTGGCGCTGCGCCGGCAACGATGGGGACTGGTGGCGATCATGGTGGTTCTGGCCGCGCTGCTGAAACCACAGTTCGTACTACTCGCTGTGGCGTTGTTCGCGGCCCGACAATGGCGGATGGGTGGCATCGCCGCCATCGGGGTTGTGATCTCCAACTTTGTTCCATATCTGTTGTGGCCGCGCGACTTTCCGGAAACCATCGCGCAGTCGGCCCGCAGTCTCCTCAATTACAGCAGTTCGGTCGACACGCTCGTAGGGCCGTATAACGTGTCTTTCGCAAGAGGAATTTTCTTCATTCCGGACAAGCTCTACGACCCGCAGTGGGGCTATGTATCGAATGGCTTTTTTGATGCCACCCGATCGCTGATCGGGTATGTCCTGCTCTTGTTGGTCGTTGTCTCCGTGCTGGCCCTCGGGCGACGCATCTCCCCGGTCATGGGGGGCATCGCGCTGCTGACCACCGCTTGTCTGTTTCCCGGCCTGGTATTCAACTACTACCTGGTGTTCGCCCTACCGATCGCGGCGCTGGTGGTCCGCGACCCGGACGGGCGGCCGGAGTCCGGGATTTTCGACGGGTTCGCGACCCGGGGTGACCGCCGCCGCGCGATCGGCATCTGCGTGAGCCTCGCCGCGGCCCTCTCCATTGTCCGCATCCCGCTGCCCGGCCCGCCGATGATGTCGCCGCTCGCAGGCCAGCTGGGCGTTGTCGGGATCGTCGGCTACACACCGATTGTGCACACCACGGCAGAGTTGGTTCCGCTCTTGTGGTTGATCGCGTGCGCGGTGATCATCATTTCTTACGCGCGAAGACCGGCTGCCGGCGCCCAGGAGAATGTCCCTGCCACCAGTTCGGCCGTGGGCGAACCCATACGGGCCGCCGTATCGCCGGGGGATGGCAAGTGAACCGACCTCTCGTTCTACGAGATTGGCAATGGCTGTAACGGGCACGACTTTACGTGCGCGACGTCTCGTCTTGAACGTCGACGACGTGGACGTCGGCGCCGCCGCGCCGGAAGGAGAAGTACCGGTGGCCAACGTAGTTGAGCACCAGGATGGGCACAAAGATGATCGCTTGCGCCGGGATGCGGTGCAGGCCCAGCTCCACCAGCACAGTCAGGGCGACGGCGTTGAGGCCAAACGTGGTGAGGTAGACACTCTCGAACCGCACGAGGTCACGCAGTACGTGGCCGCGAACGCGGAACACCAACCGACGATGCATCAGGAATGCGAACAGCACGCTCAGTACGTGAGAGATGCCGACCGTCACCAGCGACCCGGCGACCGTGCCGAACCGGCGGTCGACTAGGTGGCCTACGGTCTGCGAGCAGGCGACGAAGATACCGAACCCGACGACGGTGTTGACTCCTCCGACCACTAGGAAAGCCACACGCTGGTCACGGACAAGCCGGATCAACGGCCCCGGCGGCGCCGATTCGGGCGGCAAGTCGAATTCAGTCAATTGGCGCATTCGAATGGGGGCGAGTGTTCCCGGCTCACCCTAGGCGCGTCGGCGTCGACATGCATACGCCCTTCCCAGTCGATCATTCATGCCATGCAATCGCGTAAGCCAGACGGTTATCCCCAGCTGTGTCATTCCATCCCTCACCTTTTTGTCGGAGCGCTCCTCACAGCCAAACATGCGAAGTACCCCAGCACTCGACTTCAAGGAATCCGGTCACCCGGGGACGCGCCCAGCGAAGACGGTCTGGGCGCCGGTGCCGTCGTCGGCGACTTCGTAGACCTCGGGCTCGAAACCCGCCTCGCGCACGTAATCGACTATGTCGCGGCCGAATTCGGTGAACGCCAGCAAATCGGCCCCCACCGGAATGAACCGGTAAGCCCCGCTACCCCTACCGTGGTAGAGGGGCGGCATCAGGTGCACGATCTCGCCGCCATCGCCAACGCGGGCCCGTGCTTCCGTAGTCGCACGCGTCCAGACGACCGGCACCGTGAAGACATGACGTCCGCCAGGCCGTAGCACTCGCCGCGTCTCGGCCAGTGCGGTTCGGAAGTCGGGGACATGCTCCAGAGTGTCAGACGACAGGACGAGGTCGAAGGATGCATCGGGGTAGGTAAAGCGACACATATCTTCGTTACGGACGCCGTCAATCATCTCGCCCAGGCGCTCCGGCCCCCGGTAGGCGGAGAACGAAAGCCGCGGTAGTCGGCGCAACAAGGCATGCAGCGAGCCGAGTGAGCCGATCGTGTTTACTTCGGCGACGTCCAGAGCGCGAAACGCCGAATCCTCGATGAGTTCAGCGAACGACCCGCACCCGGGCGGACCGTAGAGAGCGATGAGGATTTCGGCGATCCGCCGCACTCTCAGGTTGCTGCAGCAGAGCCGGCAGAACATGCTCTCGCGCAAGATATTGGCCCGCGACACGGTGGGATCGGCCCAAAAGGCGTGCACGTCGTCCGGGATGGTCCAGGAATTGAAGGTAAACCTGGTATCGGCGCCGCAGACCACGCAGCGGCCCGCTTTGTCGGCGCGTCGGTCGCGCGGCGGGCGCAGGTTGAGCAGCACAGGTCGCCCCACTCGGGCTTTCACCGCCGCCGCCACGCTCACAGGGTTCAAAGTGATCATGACTCGCTCTCCATTATTAGTAAGCGATGTTTGCGGTGTAGACACATATTCGTACTATGTTGGACCACAATCGTGGACATGCTGGGCGATATGTGAGAAGCCTAGCGCCCGAGTAAGTTAGGAACTAAATTGCTGCCCATGACCGCGGTCCTTGCCCCGGCGTTGCCGGCGGTGGAGGATTTGCCGCCGGTTTTCATCTCGCTGTCACAACTGGTCATCGTCACCGCGACGGCCACGTACAGCTGGTCCACTCTTCGGGGCTCTTCGTTCCGCCGTGATTCGACCGAATGCCGACCCGCCGGGCAGCGGGAGACAGCGTCGTGACGCCATCGGTGTCGGTGGTCGTGCCGGTGTACAACGGCATCGCGACGATCGATGCAACGATGCAGTCGCTTTTGGCGCAGACATTCCGTGACTTCGAACTGCTGGTTTCGGACAATATGTCCACCGACGGCACCTGGGAGGCACTGCAGCGTTACGCCGTCGACCCCCGGGTCCGCTTGATCCGACATGCTTCCAACGTTGGACCAACGGTGAACTTCAAGACCGTGACCGACCTGGCCACTGGCGAATTCATCAAGGCAGTCTGTGCCGATGACGTGCTGTATCCGGACAACCTCGAGGTGCAGGTGGAGGAGCTGGCAGCTCACCCTTCAGCGGTGGTCGCCGTCAGTTCCAGAGATGTTATCGACGCCACGGGCAGGATCGTGCTTCGCAACCGCGGATTGGCCGGGCTCCGCGGTGAAATCGCCGGCCCTGACGCTATCCGGCGCAGCGTGCTCGCTGGCACCAACATTTTCGGCGAACCGCCATCGGCCTTGTTCAGGCGCGGGGCCTTTGTTGACGCCGGTGGATGGGACGTTCGCTTCCCCTTTCTCATGGATCTGGCGACTTACTGTGCGGTGCTACTTCATAGCAATGGCAGCCTTGTCGCAGTACCCCGGCCACTCTGGGCATTTCGAATCAGCGGTGCTCAGGCGAGTGTTGGAACGCAGATACAGTCCCAGGCCGGCGAGGTGATCGGGTTCTTTCGCGCGTTGGCAGCTGAGCACCCCGGGCTGCTCGGGCAGAGGTACCTGGCCGTCGGCAGCGCGCGAGCGCGTATGAACGCCCTCGGGCGCCACGTGGTGTACCGCTGGCTTGGGCGGCGGATGCACCCCGCGCCCCCTGCCGCAGACAGCCAGCACGATGCCAGCAAGACGGGTTAACGCCCTTGGGTGGAACCGAAATGGCATATCGTCCGTGAGCGCTGAGGAGGCGAACTTCTGCCCTTCCGTTGCCCATACACTTCGGAGGCGACGTGTCCCCGGTACCGGGGGAGCGAATGTGGCAGTCAGCGCGGCTCGAACACCGGTAGGTACTTACAGAGTCTTCGGCAGTCGGCTTGGCCTACTAGCACATTGCTTGTTGCCTTAGCACTGCCTCGTACACGCGCTTGACTGTCACGGGGAACGGCGTGATTGCCACGCTCTGGAATTCGCGCGGAAAGTCTGTGCAAAGCCTCAGGTCCCGAACGTGATAGCGCGAGGACGGGCTGGTCCCGAGTGCGATCCGGACGGAGCGATGTGCGACCTGCTGTACGGTCCGCAGGACGGTACAGACGGACACGGGTCGTTGAGATGAGATATTGCGCAGCACCGGCTCCGACGGCTGGTCGCGCACCACAGTCTCCACCAGCGCGCACACCATCGCAGCGGCATCATCGACGTACAAGTAGTCGCGCAGTGTCTCCATCGGCACGAAAACGTTCAACGATTGTCGCGTGACGGCGGCTCGACATAGCTGACTGACCAGACCCTGCTGTTTCGCAAGATTCTGACCGGGCCCGGCGAGGTTTGAGAACCGCCCGATGACGAGCGGGACGCAGCCTTGAAGCGTCATCCGCAGGATCTCCTCCTGAGCGAGCTTTGTCTCGCCGTAGGGACTCAGCGGCCGTGGCTTCGTCGACTCACTGAACGGGGGTTGAGTCGACCCGGCATAGACGCCGCCTGCTGAGGAGGAGAGGAAGAACGCGCCCTTACCGGCCGGCTGCATGTCCCGCAGCCTCGTGACGAAATGCGACATGATGCGCGTCTCCGCGGCGAGTTTGTCGGCCGTGGAACCGACGACGCCGCTGCCGGCGGCCCAGACAATCGACCAATCGTCGTTTTGGGCCGTTCGGATGAATCGCTTGAGATCGGCATCGAGCACCTCGACCGCCGCATCGTGGTCCTCCCACGGCACCGAAAGATGCATGAACGTCGGACCCATCGCCCGCGACACGGCGCTTCCGAGAAGTCCGCCGCGACCCACGATCCAGGTAAGCACGGTCAGTCCGCCGGATTGTCGAAGGTGTCACCGGGATCTCGCACGATGACGTACACAGGCTTGCCCATTGCCATAGTGGCTGAAGCGGCGATGTATTCGGCGATGATCCCCAGGGCGAACAAGGTGGCCCCGCCGACGACCAGCACCGCCACGAACACCGATGTCCACCCTTGCACGGTGATACCGCCGACCAACTTCTGGATCATGCTGTAGATCGCCACACCAAAACCGAGAAGGGCGAACAAAATGCCCATCATTGACACGAAACGCAGCGGCCGGGTACCCGAAGAGATGACGAGCCGCCAAAAATGCGACACCAGGCGACGCAGGGTATAGGCGCTTGCAGGCCGTCCTTCTTGGCGCATCATCACCGGACAGGTCGACGGGTTGGCGACAACCCAAGAAAGAGCGACATCCAAAAACACGCCCGCGCCGGCGTAGGCAGCGACACTTCGTCCGGCCTCACCGAGGATCAATCGGTAACTGTTGAATGCACTGGGCCCGTCAGACGACACCAAGACGTGCACAAACAACCACTTTGTTATCCGAGACGCCGTGTTGCGCAACACCCCATGCGGCGGTCGATTCCTCGGCGAGGCATACACGAGCTGGGTGCGGTCCCGGTAGGCCGTGTCAAGCAAGTCACCGATATAACCCGGGTCGTGCTGCCCGTCCTCGTCCATCGTGACGATCCAGTCCCCACCCGATGAGGTCATCCCCGCAAGTGTGGCCGGATGTTGTCCGAAGTTGCGAGACAGCCACACCGGGCGCACCCATTCGTCGTGGCCGGCCAACTCTCGAACGACTTCTTCGCTACCGCGAATGCCCCGGTCCCACACCAGGAGCACCTCGTCGACGCGGAACTCACGACCGTCCCGCGTTTGCTGAGTCGAACGCAGCTGCGCAAGCTCCTTCACCACGCCAGGCAAAGTCGCAGCTCCGTTGTAGACCGGGATCACAACGCTGACCGAATCCACACGGCCCAACTGACGGTCACCAGTCACGCGTCGCCTCCCCAACATACGGCTCCAGTGAAGTGACTGTACCGATGGATAAGCCGGAAAGTGATGCCAATTGTGGTTCTGCCTCGCGGTTCCGGGCCGTCGGAGTGGAGATGGCCCGAGTACACGGCGCGCGGCCCGCCTGATTACGGTCCCAGTGCCGGTCAGCAAGAGTAGACTCATGCGCTCGAAGGCGACCTGGAGTGCGAGGGCGCGAAGTATCCAACCGTTGGGGGTCTTTCTTTCTCATTCGTCAGCTTACCGGGACAAGTATTCAAACTCTACTGCCGATATATTGGCGTACACGACTGTCATATTGGAAGGTAGATTTAGTTGCTCTCAATTAACAGATCGGCCAAGAAATTGGTCGGTTTGGCATCATTCCTAACATAAGCGAGTCCAATGAAAGCCGTAATACTGGCCGGGGGCCTCGGTACTCGCCTGAGTGAGGAAACCACGATCCGCCCCAAACCTATGGTGGAGATCGGCGGGCGACCCATCCTGTGGCACATCATGAAACTCTACTCGCATCACGGTATTCGTGATTTTGTCGTTTGCTGTGGCTATAAGGGTTACGTCATCAAGGAGTATTTCGCCAACTATTTCCTGCATATGTCGGACGTGACTTTCGATATGTCACTCAACAAGATGGAAGTCCATCGGCACCACGCAGAACCGTGGCGGGTGACGCTGGTTGACACTGGCGACGAAACCATGACGGGTGGGCGCCTGAAGCGCGTGACTACCTATATCCAGGACGATGAGGCGTTTTGCTTCACCTACGGTGACGGACTCAGCGATGTGGATATCGGCGCGAGCGTTGAATTCCACCGTCAGCATGGGCGTCACGCCACGGTTACGGCGGTGCTTCCGCCGGGGCGCTATGGCGCCATCGAGTGCGAGGGCGACCGAGTCACGGGCTTCGCCGAAAAACCACGCGGCGATGGCGGCCTCATCAACGGCGGATTTTTCGTCCTGTCTCCCGCAGTACTCGATTACATTGACGGCGATCACGTCGCATGGGAAGGGCCCCCCTTGGCGCGTCTGGCTGCCGACGGCGAAATGATGGCCTTCGAGCATTCCGGCTTCTGGCAACCGATGGACACCCTTCGAGAGAAGAACCTGCTCGAAGAACTGTGGAGTAGCGGCAAAGCGCCGTGGAAATGCTGGCATTGAACGCATTCAGAACTGCTTATCGCGGGCGCCGGGTCCTCGTCACCGGCCACACGGGATTCAAGGGCAGCTGGTTGTGCCTATGGCTGCATGCCCTGGGTGCTGAGGTGACCGGGCTGGCTTTGGACCCATCGTCGAAGCCCAACCATTGGGACCTGTTGAAGCTGTCGATCAACGATCATCGCGTCGACATTCGTGATGAAGCCGCAGTCCGTGGGATTTTCGCCGCGGAAGGGCCGGAGATCGTGTTCCACTTGGCTGCCCAGCCGTTGGTCCGCCGGTCCTACCGCGAGCCTGTCGCCACTTGGGCGACCAACGTGATGGGCACGGTGCATGTACTCGAGGCTGCCCGAGCCACGCCAGATGTGCGTGCCGTGGTGGTCGTGACGACCGACAAGTGTTATGAGAATCGCGAATGGCCGTGGGCCTACCGAGAAAGAGATCGGCTGGGCGGCCACGACCCCTACAGCGCGTCCAAGGCCGGGGCCGAGTTGGCGGCGGCGAGCTACCGGACTGCCTTTCTGCAACACTCGTCGGCCTCGCTGATCGCAACCGCTCGGGGCGGCAACGTGATTGGTGGTGGCGACTGGTCTGAGGACCGGCTGATTCCCGACTTGGTGCGATCCGTCGTCGCCGACGAGCCACTGGTCATTCGCTCGCCACACGCCACGCGCCCTTGGCAACACGTACTCGATTGCCTCAGCGGGTACCTACTACTGGGCCGGCGGCTGCTGGCGGGCGACGACAGTTGCGCTGATGCTTGGAATTTCGGCCCCGATGAGAAAGGTAACCGTACGGTAGAGCAGGTGCTCCGAGACCTTGCTCGCACCTGGCCGAAGCTTCGGTGGCAACAGACAACCGATCCGCAGCCGCACGAGGCGGGCTTGCTGCAACTCGACAGTGCCAGGGCGAGAATGCATCTCGGGTGGCGTCCCGTCTGGGATCTTGAAAAAGCGATCCACCACACGGCCGACTGGTATCGCCATTGGCTCGAATTTGGTGAAGTGCGAAGCGCCGACCAACTGGACGCCTACATCGCCGATGCAGTCACTTCAGAGCTGACGTGGGCTACCGCATGAATATCCTCGACACCCCGATCTCCGATCTCAAGGTTGTTCAGACCCTGCCCCACCGTGATGCCCGCGGAGCGTTCGTCCGCCTCTTTTGCGCCAACGACCTTCAGTCTCTGCTGGGCCACCGCCAGATCGCGCAGATCAACCACTCCAGAACCAGCCATGCAGGGGCCGTGCGGGGGATGCATTTTCAGTATCCGCCGCATGCGGAAATGAAAATGGTCCGCTGCCTTAGTGGCCGGGTTTGGGACGTCGCGGTGGACCTGCGGTCCGGCTCTCCGACGTTTCTTCGGTGGCACGCCCAGGAACTGGCGCCAGACGACGCGCAGATGCTCGTCATCCCCGAGGGCTTCGCCCACGGGTTCCAGGTCTTGGAGCCGGACAGCGAATTGCTGTACCTCCACACGGCTTTCTATCACCCGCCTTCCGAGGGCGGCCTGCGCCATGATGATCCGCGGCTTGCCATCGCGTGGCCATTGCCGCCGCGAGATCTATCGCCTCGTGATCTGGCCCATCGGCTACTGGATGCTGATTTCACCGGGGTCGCGCCATGAAATGCCGGCACTGCGGGGCACCCGTGGAACACAGTTTCGTGGACCTGGGCTTTGCGCCACCGTCCAACGCCTACCTGCATGCCGAGGACCTGCGTCACCCGGAGGTGCACTACCCGCTGCGTGTGCTGGTGTGCCACCGGTGTTGGTTGGTGCAGACCGAGGACTACGCACGCCCTGAGGAACTGTTCAGCGCCGACTACGCCTACTTCTCCAGCACCTCGAGCACGTGGCTTGAGCACGCCGCCAGTTACGCGGACATGATCACCGAACGGCTACAACTGGGGTCCCAGAGCTTTGTCATCGAGGTGGCCTCAAACGATGGCTACCTACTAAAGAACTTCGTGGCAGCGGGGATCCCATGCCTAGGCATCGAGCCGACGACGAGCACGGCGGCTGCCGCCGAAGCACAGGGAATCCCAGTCAGGCGGGAATTCTTCGGGGAATCCTTGGGACATCGACTGGCCAGTGAAGGACGGTCGGCGGATCTGGTCGCGGGTAACAATGTGTACGCTCACGTGCCCGACATCAACGACTTCACCCGTGGACTGGCCGCCGTACTCAAGCCCGAAGGCAGCGTCACGCTGGAATTTCCCCATCTGATGCCGTTGATCGACCGGACTCAGTTCGACACCATCTATCACGAGCACTTCTCGTACCTGTCGCTCACGACTGTGGCGCATATCTTTGCCCAGGCCGGCTTGCGTGTGTGGGACGTGGAAGAATTGCCTACCCACGGCGGCAGCCTGCGAGTGTATGGCTGTCATGCTGGGGCAGCGAACTCCACCACGGACCGCGTGGGTTCGCTGCTCAGGCGGGAGGACGAGTTCGGATTGACCCGGCCCGACACCTACACGGCCTTCCAGTCGCGTGCGGATCGGGTGAAGGATGACCTCTTGGCCTTCCTCATCGAACAAAAACGTGCCGGCCGGCGCGTGGCGGCCTACGGTGCCGCGGCGAAAGGTAACACCTTGTTGAACTACGCAGGTGTCAGGCCCGACTTACTTCCGTACGTTTGTGATGCCGCGCAGTCCAAGCAGGGAAAATTCATGCCAGGAAGCCACATTCCCATCCGTTCGCCTGCGGTGCTGCGCGAGAATCCTCCAGACGACGTGATCATTTTGCCCTGGAACATCGCCCATGAGGTGCGGACCCAGTTGGCTGACCTTGTCCACAGCGGCACACGTTTCGTGACTGCGGTACCCGAATTGAGCTTCCTGTGAAGCCCCGCATCGCTTACACCAAGCCGTCGATCACCGAGCTCGAGGTGCGCTACGCCGCCGATGCCGCCGCCAACGGCTGGGGCGAGCGTTGCTACGAATACATCCAGCGCTTCGAAAGCGCCTTCAAGGCACATCTCGGGGTCAAGCACGCGATCGCGACGTCGAGTTGCACCGGTGCGCTGCACATGGGCATGGCTGCGCTCGGAATCGGCCCGGGCGACGAGGTCATCATGGCCGACACCAACTGGATCGCCACGGCCGCGCCCATCGTTCACCTCGGGGCGAAACCCATATTTGTCGACATCGTGCCGGAGAGTTGGTGCATCGACCCGGAGCTGGCCGAAGCCGCAATCACTCCGCGCACCAAGGCCATTGTCGCCGTGCACTTGTATGGCAATCTTTGCGAGATGGACCGTCTCCTGGCAGTAGGGCAGAAGCACGGTATCCCGGTAATCGAGGACGCAGCGGAGGCCATTGGTTCGATTTACCACGGAAAGCGTGCCGGTGCCATGGGGTGCTTTGGGACCTTTTCATTTCACGGCACCAAGACGATCACCACCGGTGAGGGCGGCATGTTCGTCACCAATGACGACAACCTGTACGAGGAAGTTCTTACGCTGAGCAACCACGGCCGCGCGCGCAGCCAGACCAAGCAGTTCTGGCCGGATGTGGTGGGCTTCAAGTACAAAATGTCGAACATCCAGGCAGCCATCGGTTGCGCACAGGTGGAGCGTATCGATGACCTGATTTCACGAAAGCGGGAGATATTTCGGGCTTACCAGGGTGGGTTGGCCGGCGTGCCGGGGGTATCGATGAACTCTGAGCCGACGGGGACCCAAAATGGATTCTGGATGCCGACTGTTGTATTCGAAGAGTCGACCGGGGTAACGACCGAGCGTCTTACTGCTACATTCGCGGCCGAAAATATTGATGCCCGGGTTTTCTTTCATCCGCTATCCACGACCCCTCCGTTTGCAGGATCGCCTGGAGGCAAATGGGCCGGCAATATTTCAGACCGTGCAATCAATGTTCCCAGTTTCCATGACATCACCGAAATCGAGCAGCGCCGAGTCGTGCAAGTTGTCCGGGAGATTTGCGTTGCATGAGAAGAGTCCGCGGGTGCTTATTGCCGGAATCGCGGGCGCCTCGCTTGGGACCGAGATCGCCAAGGCCCTCAACCATGCCGGAGGCTATGACATCCTGGGATGCGACATCTCCCCGCTCGCTTTCGGGCACTATGACGAGCGTTTCGCCTCGACCTTCCTCGTCGATCGCGAGGGCTATGCCCAAAATCTGCTCGACCTTTGCCTCCGCGAGCAGGTCGATTGCATCATCCCGGGCGGCGACGAGCCCGCGATCCTCATCGGCAGAGACCACGAGCTGTTCACCCGCGCCGGGATACGGCTCGGGCAAAACAACCCGCAGCTCACCGAGCGCCTTGCCCACAAAGGTCACTGCTTCGAGATCCTTGAGAGTGCCGGTGTCAGAACGCCGCGGACCCGAACGATGGACCCGGGGACCGACATAGGCGACTTCCCGATGCCGTGCATCGTGAAGCCGGCGGTGGCGAGCGGCGGCAGCGTGTTTGTGTTCTTTGTCAGGAGCCGCGAGGAAGCACGCCTGTACTGCACCTACCTACACAACAATGGCCGGACCCCGATACTTCAGGAATACCTGCCGGAGGACAGAGGCGAGTTCACGGTCGGCGTTCTTTCGTTGCCCGACGGCAGCTGCGCGGGGGCGATAGCCCTCAAGCGCGCGTTTCACAGCAAACTTTCCGTCTCTATGCGCGGCCCGGACTTCCTCATCTCGAGCGGATATAGCCAGGGTCTGATCGAAGATTTCCCAGCCATCTGCGAGACCGCCGAACTGATCGCCCGGCGCCTCGGCAGCACCGGCCCCTTGAACATCCAGGGGCGCGTCGCCGCCGACGGCACGTTCGTTCCCTTCGAAATCAATGCCCGGTTCTCGGCCAGCACTTACCTGAGGACACTCGCCGGTTTCAACGAGGTCGATTGGTACGTCCGACACCTCCTCGGCCTCGCGCCGCGGGGCGCACTCGGCATCACTCCGGGATGGTATTTGCGAACCCTGAGCGAGGTCGCCGTTCCGCTCTGGCAGGTCGTGAAATGATCCGATGGATCGTCGAAGGCCGACTGGGAACCGCGCCGGGTGACAGCATCGCGCGCGACTGCCCGTTCCACGTGGTCGATACGAGAGCCATGGTCGACAAGCGCGGCAACTCGGCTGACGATCTGCTCGACAAGATCCGCGAGGGCGTGGCGGAACTCGAGAATGGCGGCTCCGTCGTGGTCGTCTGTGATTTCGGCGTTTCTCGCAGCAACACGATCGCAGCCGGCATTTTAGCCGAATGGCGCGGCCTGGAATTCGATGTGGCGGTGGCTCAAGTCATCGCGACCACGGGAGAGCAGGCGGTCAAGCTTGAGATGGTCGACTCGCTGCGCGCGGCACTGCGGAAGTCTCCCGCGTCGGTCCGCCAGGACGGCATACTCATCACCGGCAGCAGCGGCTTTCTGGGTGCCGCGCTGCGCGACCGCCTCGCTGATTCGCATCGTGTCGTTGCACCCGACCGCGCCACGGTGGACCTGCTGGGTCCCGTGGTCCACCTTGACCGCTATTGCCGCGACAACGAGATAGGAAAGATCATTCATCTCGCCTACCCGCGGATCTACACCAACAACGACGCTATGGGTCACAGCTTGACTATGCTGCGCGGGATTCTCGACGTCTGCAAATCGCTCGGAATTCACCTTGTCCTGCCCTCAGGCGCAGTGGTGTTCTCGGCCTACAGGTCGAGCTCGATGATTGCTGACGTCAACACAACGATGCGTCCTCGGGGGGTATACGGCGAAACAAAATTTCTCGAAGAGGTCCTCGTTCAAAATGCGCGGGCCAACGGTGAAGTCAATTCCACCATCGTTCGAATCTCACCGACTTTCGGTCCGCAAAGCTTGCGGCCGCGCTTGATATGGTTCGCGTATCGGCGCCTGAAAGAAGGGCGGCCGATCGTGACCCACCGCTATCGCAACGGGTTACCTAGTCTGCAACTTCTCTACATTGATGACGCCATCGAGGGGCTTGCCTGCATCATCGAAAAGAAAGGAAACGCTCCGATCTACCATCTGGGTGGCGATTTCTCCCATGAACCGCGCGAAATCATCAACGAAATGGCCGAGATCCTCGGGTGCCATGCGGCGATCGAGGAGACCAGCATCGATGACGACATCGCGAACGTCTTCCTTGATTGGTCAGCGACGGAGACGGAATTCGGCTGGCGGCCGACGACCACCCTAAGTGACGGGCTGCGCCGCACACTTGCGTGCGCCGCTGCTCCCGAAATTCAGTCCGGAAAAGGTGAGTAATGGATAACCGTTTTTCGATGCTCGACGCGCGCACACAAACTTCCGCGGACGAGCAATACGCTACTAAGGTTCAGGAATTCTTTAGCGCCGGCGAAGGTGACATACTCGCCAAACTGAAGAACTTCGCGAAGTTTGTTCCGCGGCAGACAATGGCGACGTTCCTGGCGAAGAACGAGATTTTCAAGCAAATCGTGGACGTTCACGGCCATATCATCGAGTGTGGCGTCTTCATGGGGGGCGGCTTGATGACGTGGGCGCAGCTCTCGGCGATCTACGAGCCCTACAATCACACACGACGAATCGTGGGGTTCGACACCTTCGCCGGCTTTCCCAGCCTTGCCGATCAGGATGCGACAGCCGCGGACGCAACTCTGTCATTTGCCAAGGTCGGTGGCTTGGCGGTTCAAGGCATCGAGGACGACATTCGGCACGCTGTGTCGCTGTACGATCTCAATCGCCCGCTGGGGCATATCGACCGCGTGGAACTCGTCAAGGGGGACGCCCAACAGACGATCCCTGCCTACTTGGAAGACAATCAGCACACGGTGGTCGCGCTTCTCTACCTCGACTTTGATCTGTTCGAACCGACTTTGGCGGCGATCAGGACTTTCCTGCCCAGAATGCCCAAAGGCGCCGTACTCGCCTTCGACGAACTCAACCAGAAATATTGGCCCGGCGAGACCCTTGCCGTACTGGAGTCGGCCGGCATCAGGAATCTTCGTATCAGGAGATTTCCTTTTACGCCGCAAATTTCCTACGCGGTGCTGGACTGACGCGTGAACGCGGCATGGTAGGCAGGCGAAGCCTGGAAGTCGGCCTCACCCCGCCGCCGGCCCGCCGATATCAAATCACCAAACCGGCGGAGCACCGTCACACCTCACCGAGCACCGGTGCCAGCGTCTTACCTGCCGGTATTCCCAACAAGACCGCCACAACGTCGGTGCGGTACCTGTGCTGCCCGTACTTGCGAGGCCTATGTGACCATGGGCGCTCGTGCATTCCGGCCTTCACCCTGCCGGTGTAGCCACGCACGCGTACTGCAGAAACACCCCGTCGGCGAAGTACCCCCCGCTCAACACGATGAACAGCGCACCAAAGGGCCCCAGGAAAGGGTTGATACCTTTGATGCGCTGGACGGCGTAGCCCGCGTCCTCGAACATCCGCACGATGCTGCTGCGCGTGAAGAAACGCAAGTGGGTGCGGTCGAAGATGCCAAAGTCCTCCTGCGGGAAGTCTCTTCGGAACACCACCTTGCCCAGCGCGGGCAGGTAGCGGATGTTGGGGATCGACGCGACAACGACGCCTTGAGGCTTGAGTTTGCCCCGCAGCTGCGTCAGTGTCTCGAGTGGATTGACCAGATGCTCCAAGACGTCGTTACAGACGATCGCGTCGAAGTAGCCGTCAGGCAGCTCGGCGATCCGCTCATTCGCGTCCCCGGCCAGGACATGGTCAAGGACGTCGCCGGCGCGCCGGGCCGCTTCCTCGTTGTACTCGATGCCCCAGACCTCCGCGCCCCTGCCATTCTTGAGTTGGGCGCTGAAGGCTCCCTGGCCGCAGCCGAGTTCGAGCACGCGTTGCGCATCAGCCGGGACGAACTTCAGCATTCCCGGCCGTTTGTGGCCGTAGTACTCGGTGACGCTTTTCGATTCCGGCAAGATTCGCATTACTCAGCCACCTCGCAAGGACGAACTACCCTGGGCCGCAGCTCTTCTCGGCGACGTCACGAAGACGTGGTGGCTTCTTCCGGAGCCAACTGGTTGAACAGGTGATCGGCCAAACCCCGCACCGTGGTGATGTCGGTGGAGCTGATCCGTATCCCCGTTTCGGACTGGACGCGGGTGCGCAGTTCCAGGTTGCCCAGCGAGTCGAGTCCGTACTCGGAGAGTTGACGGTCCGGATCGATGGTGCGCCGCAGGATCAGGCTGACCTGCTCGGAGACCAGGCGCCGCAGCAGGCCCGGCCATTCGTCCACCGGCACCGAAGCCAGCTCGTTGCGGAATTTGCTTGAACCCGAGCGTCCTTGCTCCGATGCCTTGAATGCCTCGGCGAACTTGCTCCGCTCCGCGAAAGCGGCCAGCCACGGCACCCCGACGGTCGGGGAGTAGCCGGTGTAGGCGCGGTCGTGGCGGAGCATCGCCTCGAACGCGTAGGCACCCTCCTCCGGGGCGATCGCGGCGTCGGTGCTCTCCGCCAGCGCGATGGCGCGCCCGATCTCGGCCCAGGCACCCCAGGCGATCGAGGTGGCTGGCAGACCTTGCAACTGTCGCCAATGTGTGAAGGCATCCAACCAGCTGTTGGCCGCGGCATAGGCGCCCTGGCCCGGCGAGCCCAGCATCGCCGCCGCTGACGAGAACGAGCAGAACCAGTCCAGTGGCTGACCGACGGTGGCCTGGTGCAGATGCCAGGCGCCGTACACCTTGGGCGCCCAGTCCCGGTCGAGTAACTCGTCGCTGATGTTGGTCAGTGTGGCGTCCTCGACCACGGCAGCCGCGTGGAGCACACCGCGCAACGGGAGTCCGGTGGCCGTGGCATTGGCCACCAGCCGCTCCGCGGCGCCGGCCTGGGCGATATCGGCGCACTCCACCACGACATCGGATCCGATCGAGCGGATGAGTTCGATTGTCTCCAAGGCCTTTTGGCTGGGAGCGGACCGGGAGCTGAGTACGATTCGCCCGGCGCCGGCGGTGGCCATCTTCTCGGCCAGGAAGAGCCCCAGGCCACCCAGGCCACCGGTGATGATGTAGGAGCCGTCGCCACGGAAGACGGGTACCTGCTGGGGCGGCAACACCACACTGCTGCTCCCGGCACGCGGGATGTCGAGGATGAGCTTGCCGGTGTGGTCGGCGGCACCCATCACCCGGATCGCGGTGGCAGCATCGGCCAACGGATAATGGGTGCTCTCAGGCATCGGCAGCGTGCCGTCGGCGGTCAGCCGGTACACGGTGCTCAACAGCTCGCGGATGTACTGCGGATGAGTGAGCGACATCATCCCCAGGTCGACACCGTAGAAGGACAGGTTGCGCCGGAACGGGAAGAGGCCCATCTTGGTGTCGCCGTAGATGTCACGCTTGCCGATCTCGACGAAACGCCCACCCCACGAAAGCAATTCCAGCCCGGCTCGCTGCGCCGCACCGGTCAGCGAGTTGAGCACGATGTCGACGCCGTAGCCGTCGGTGTCGCGGCGGATCTGCTCGGCGAAGTCGATGCTGCGTGAGTCGTAGACGTGGTCAATCCCCATGTCGCTCAGCAATTGCCGGCGCTTGGGGCTGCCCGCGGTGGCGTAGATCTCGGCACCGGCCGCACGGGCGATCGCGATCGCGGCCTGGCCCACCCCGCCGGTGCCGGAGTGGATGAGCACCTTGTCACCGGCTTTGATCCGGGCCAGGTCATGCAGCCCGTACCAGGCGGTGGCGTGCGCGGTGGTCACCGCCGCGGCCTGGGCGTCCGTCAGTCCCTGCGGAATCGGTGTCGCCAAGTTCGCGTCGCAGGTGACGAAAGTCGCCCAGCAGCCGTGGGGTGACATGCCGCCGACGTGATCACCCACCTTGTGCGTCGTGACGTCGGGCCCGACGGCGGTGACCACGCCCGCGAAATCGGTTCCCAGCTCCGGCATCCGGCCGTCCGGGGAGTTGTATCGACCGAAGGTGACCAGAACATCGGCGAAGTTGATGCTGGAGGCGGTGACGGCGACTTCGATTTCGCCGGGCCCCGGCGTAACCCGGTCGAAGGCAACGAATTCCATGGTCTGTAGATCACCAGGGGTACGGATCTGCAGGCGCATGCCGGCGGATTCGTGATTCACCACAGTCGTCTTGCGCTCTTCGGGAAGCAACGGCGCGGGCGACAAGCGTGCGGTGTGCCACTCGTCGTTGCGCCAGGCGGTCTCGTCTTCTTCCGAGCCGGACAGCAGTTGGCGCGCGATGTGCTCGGCCTGGGTGTGCTCGTCGACATCGATGTGGGTGGTGTGCAGGTGCGGATGCTCGGCACCGACGACCCGCAGCAGACCTCGCAGCCCGGCCTGCTCGAGGTTGGGGCTGTCTGCGGCGAGCACGGTCTGCGCGTTACGCGTCACCACGTGCAAGCGAGGTGCCTCGCCCATGATTTCCGGTAGCTCGCGAGTGATGCGCACCAGGTGCCGGACGCACTCGACGCCGCGGACCGCGCTCTTCTCGTCGCGGTCGCCGTTGTCCGGCGCGGTCAGGATGACCACATTGTGAAAACCGCCGGCATTGAGCTGGTTTCGCAGCCGTTCGGCGGCCCCGGCATGGTCGGTGTGTTCCGGCCAGCTCATGGTTGCGCACTGCGCGCCGTGCGACTTCAACGAGTCGGTCAGCTCGGTCGCCAATAGGTCCGCAACGTCGGTGGTGCTGACCAGCAGCCATGTTCCGGCGTCGGCGAAGTCCAGTTCGGGCAGCTCACGCTGCTGCCATTCGATGCTCAGCAGCCGCTCGCCGAGTACGCGATCCCGGTTGCCTAGCTCGGAAACCCCTGTGCCAAGCCGTAACCCACGCACGGCCACCAGCACGGTCCCGTGCTCGTCGAGCACGTCGAGGTCCGCGTCAACCCCGGCGGCGTCGACGTTTGTCACCCGCGCATAGCAGTAATGGGCATTACGGGTGGAGCCGTAGGCACGGATCCGTCCTACACCCAATGGCAACATCAAACCGCCGTTGCCCGCGACCTGCACGTCGGGATGAGCGCCGACAGCCTGGAAACAGGCATCCAACAGGGCGGGGTGGATCGCATAAGCCCGCTGCTGTGACCGCATCGCGCCGGGCAGCGAGACCTCGGCCAGCACCGTGCTGACGGCCCCGTCCGCAATGTGCGCGGCGCCCAGTCCGGTGAAGGCGGGACCGTATTGCACGCCGTGCTCGTCGAACCGTTCCCGTAGCTCGGTCCCCTCCTCGGTGCGCAGGTGGCTGGCCAACAAGCCGGGGACATCGTAGGCGGGTGGCTGGTCCTCGTCTTCGGCGACGTGCAGCACCGCCGCGCCGCGCCGGATCGACCCGCCCTCCTGGAAGGTCTCCACCACGAAGTCGACGACCCCGGGCGATTTCACCGATCCGACCACCGACAACGGGGTTTCTTCGTCCAGCAGCAGCATCTGCTCGAAGCGCATGTCGCGGACTTCGGATACCTCGCCGAGGATGGTGCGGGCTGCCGCCAACGCCATCTCGCAATACGCAGCGCCCGGAAGCGCTGGGGCACTGTGGATTTGGTGATCAGCCAACCAGGGCAGTGCCTCGGTGCCGACATCGGTCTGCCACACGTGCCGCTCCGGCTCCTCCGGCAGCCGCACATGTGAGCCCAGCAGCGGGTGCACGACCACCGACGAGCCGCCTTGGCCCTGGTGGTCGTGCCCGGCGCGGTTCAACAGCAACGATCGGTGCGTCCACGTCGGCAGCGGCGCTTCCACCAGCTGCCCGGCGGGGTAGAAAACGGAGAAGTCCACCGCGGCTCCGGCGCTATGCAGATCCGCCAGCAGGCCGCGCAGCCCGTGCGGCAGCGGCTGTTCGCGCCGCATGCCGGCCAATGCCGCCACCGGTATGTCGAGGCTCTCGGCAGTCTTTTCGACGGCACGGGTCAGCAGTGGATGCGGCGCCAATTCGGCGAAGACCCGGTAGCCGTCCTCGAGCGCCGCTTGCACCGCCGCGCCGAAGCGCACCGTGTGGCGCAGATTGTCCACCCAGTAGTTGGCGTCGCAGTACGGCTCCTCGCGGGGGTCGAACAGCGTCGCGGAATAGTAGGGCACCTCCGGTGCCAGCGGCTCGAGGTCGGCCAGAATCTCGTACAGATCGTCGAGGATCGGGTCCACTTGCGGCGAGTGCGACGCGACGTCGACGGCCACCTCACGGGCCATCACCTCGCGCTGCTCCCATGCCGCGACGAGCTCGCGAACGGCCTCGGTGGCGCCGCCGATCACCGTGGACTGCGGCGAAGCCACGACCGCGACCACGACGTCGTTGACGCCGCGGGCCATCAGTTCCGAAAGCACTTGCTGGGCAGGCAGTTCCACCGATGCCATGGCTCCGGAACCGGAGATGCGGGTCATCAGCCGGGAACGGCGACAGATGACCTTCGCCCCGTCTTGAAGTGACAGCGCGCCCGCCGCGACGGCCGCCGCCGATTCTCCGAGGGAGTGCCCGATGACCGCGCCGGGGCGAACCCCGTAGGACTTCATGGTGGCGGCCAGCGCCACCTGCATAGCGAACAGAGTCGGCTGTACCCTGTCGATCCCGGTCACGGTCTCCGGTGCGGTCATAGCTTCGGTCACCGAGAACCCGGACTCCCGGGCGATCAGCGGCTCCAGTTCCGCTATGGTTGCGGCGAATACGGGTTCGTTGGCGAGCAGGTCGGCGCCCATCGCCGCCCACTGCGAGCCTTGGCCGGAGAACACCCAAACCGGGCCCAGGTCGTCCTGCCCGACGGCGGCTTGGTAGGGAGTCTCGTCGCCGGCAATCTCGCGTAACGCCACGGAAAGTTCCGCCGCGTTGTTGGCTAGCACCGACGTCCGCACCGGGCGATGAGTGCGCCGCCGGGCCAGGGTGTAGGCCAGGTCCGACACCGACCATGCCGGGCCCTGCGCATCGACCCAGTCCGCGAGCCGCCCGGCCGTCTGCCGCAATGCGTCGGCTGACGTCGCCGAGAGCGGGAAGATCAGCTCGCCTTCAGTCGGGGTGGTCGGTACGTCGTCGTGAGCAGTGATTTCGGGCGCCTGCTCGACGATGGCGTGCACGTTCGTCCCGGATATTCCGTACGACGATACCGCCGCCCGTCGTACCTGCTCACCGTTCGTAGGCCACGGCGTGATCTCCTGTGGCACAAAGAGTTTGGTGCTGATTCGGGCCATATCGTCCGGCAGGCAGGTGAAGTGCAGGTTCCGCGGAATCACACCGTGCTGCAGGGCGAGAATTGCCTTCATCAGCCCGAGCGCCCCGGCCGCCGCTTGGGTGTGTCCGAAATTGGGCTTTGCCGATGTCAGCGCGCAGGGCCGGTCGATGCCGTACACCTCGGCCAGACTCTCGTATTCGATGGGGTCGCCGACGGGGGTGCCGGTGCCGTGCGCCTCCACCAACCCGACGCTGCCCGGCTCCACTCCCGCCGCGGCCAGCGCCGCGCGATACACCATGGACTGGGCCTGCACCGACGGTGTCGCGATGCTGACCGTGTGGCCGTCCTGGTTGGCTGCCGTTCCGCGCACGACGGCCAGGACCCGATCGCCGTCGCGCAGTGCGTCCGGCAACCGCTTGAGCAACAGCACCACCGAGCCCTCGCCGGACACGAACCCGTCCGCCGCAGCGTCGAATGCGTGGCAATGTCCGGTGGGCGACAACATATTCTGCGCCGACGCCGAGGCGAACCTGCGCGGCTCCATCATCACGTAGACACCGGCCGCGAAGGCCAGATCGCTTTCGCCGTCGCTGAGGCTGCGGCAGGCCAGGTGGGTTGCGAACAAGCTGGACGAGCATGCGGTGTCCACCGTGACCGCGGGCCCGTGCAACCGCAGAGCATAGGAAATCCGTCCCGACGCAAAGCAGGAATTGGTTCCGGTGTTGCCGTACGGCCCGTCGAAGGCCTCCGCGTCGATGTGCACAAACTGGTAGTCGCCGTGATTGAGACCGACGAAGACGCCGGTGAGGGACTCGGCCATCTTTTCCGGTGTCAGACCGGCGTGTTCCATGGCCTCCCATGCGGTTTCCAGAAGCAAGCGGTGTTGCGGGTCGATCGCCGTTGCCTCTTTTTCGGTGATCCCGAAGAACTCGGGATCGAAGTCGCCGACGTTGTCGAGGAACGAACCCCACTTGCAGACGGTCCGGCCGGGCACGCCGGGCTCGGGGTCGTAGTATTCGTCAGCGTCCCAGCGGTCAGCGGGAACCTCGGTGACTGTGTCGTCTCCTCGTAACAACGCCTCCCACAGCTTTTTCGGGGAGTCGACTCCTCCGGGAAGCCGGCATGCCATCCCGATCACAGCCACCGGAGTCACACCTGGTTCGATCACCGCCGTCACCTCTTCTTTTCCCCCTGTCTCAAGGAGACTTCATCGAATGTCGATCCGGGCTGTCGGTGCCGGCGCATCGTGCACCGCGCCATGATCCCCCTGATCGCATCCGACCCAACTAGTCAGGTGAACAGCAGCGTAGCCCCTCAGCTTCACCAATGTGGGAAAACTGTGCGTACGTACAAAAAAATCTGTCGAATAAGGGCGAAAGGGCAGGTCGACGGCTTAAGAGTGGCCCCGGATGTCCGCAAAAAGCAGTATGCGGGCGCTTTGCTCGGCTCGCCTCCAGAGCACCCGCTTGACGACTATATATATGCGCCATAAATGCGCCCAACACCGCGGCGGGCCGCCGGCGTGTTGCATACAAACCGAGAGCCATGGGGGTGGCAGAAATTATGGCCTGAGCGCTACCGGGGCGCCGAGCCGGTGGGCCCAGCGCGGCCGGCCCGGCGGCGGATAATCCGCGTGTTACCCCTGTGACGAGCAGATTCGGCACTAGCCAAGCGCATCCGAGGTAGTGTGAGGCCCGTGGTTGAGTCTTCGATTCCCGCTGTGCTGCGCGAGCGTGCGAGCTTGCAGCCCAACGACACAGCGATGACATTCATTGATTACGAGCAGGATTGGGAAGGTGTCCCGGAAACGCTGACGTGGGCGCAGCTGCACCGGCGCATGCTCAACGTAGGGCAGCGCCTCAGGCAATGCGGATCGCCTGGCGATCGGGCAGTGATACTTGCGCCGCAGACCCTTGACTACATCGCTGGTTTCCTCGGGGCGCTCGAGGCCGGGCTGACCGCCGTTCCGCTTTCGGTTCCCTATTCCGGCGTTCATGACGAGCGCACCACTTCCGTCCTGGCTGATACGTCACCGTCGGTCATCTTGACGACGTCCTCGGTGAGCGACCATGTCTCCGGGTACGCGAAGCCGCAACCCGGACAATCTGCGCCCGCAGTTGTCGAAATCGATCTACTGGACCTGGACTCTCGGCCGGCTTCCTCGGTCCGGCCGGGCTCTCGCAGCGCGGAGGTGCCGGATGCGCTGTATTTGCAGTACACCTCGGGGTCCACTCGCACGCCGGCCGGGGTTGTGGTCTCGAATAAGAATTTGTTCGTCAATTTCGGACAGATCATGGACGGCTACTACGGGAAGTACGGGAAGGTTCCCCCGCCCGGCAGCGGTGTGGTGTCCTGGCTGCCGTTTTATCACGATATGGGTTTCTTTGTTGGAATTATCATTCCCATTCTTGCGGGCATTCCCGTGGTCCTGACGAGTCCGGCTGGGTTTTTGCAGAGACCGGCCCGATGGATGCAATTGATGGCGAGTAGTGGCCGGGTGTTCACGGCGGCGCCAAATTTCGCGTTTGACCTGGTAGCGCGCAAGACGTCCGACGACGATATGAACGGTTTCGATCTCGGGGAAGTGCTGCATGTCCTCAGCGGCAGTGAGCGGGTGCAGCCCGTCACCGTGAAGCGCTTCACCGACCGATTCGCTAAATTCAACCTTGATCCCGCGGCGGTCCGGCCGTCATATGGGATGGCCGAGGCAACGGTCTATATCGCGACTCGTGAACCGGGCGAACCGCCGAAAGTCGTGTATTTCGATTCCGCGAAACTGCCCGCGGGTGAGGCGGAGCGGTGCGCACCTGGAACCGGTACCGGGTTGGTGAGCTATGGCAACCCGCGGCAAATGACGGTGCGAATCGTCGACCCCGACACCGGCGTCGAGTGCCCGGAGGGAGCGGTCGGCGAGATCTGGCTGCACGGACCCAACGTGGGCGCCGGCTACTGGCAGAAGCCGGTCGAGTCCGAGCGCACCTTCCAGGCGCGCATTGTCAACCCTTCGGCCGGTACCCCGGAAGGTCCCTGGCTCAGAACTGGTGATTCCGGCTTCTACTTCGACGGAGAGTTGTTCATCATCGGCCGTATCAAAGACCTCTTGATCGTGTACGGCCGCAACCACTCTCCAGACGACATCGAGGCGACGATCCAGGAGGTCACTCCGGGTCGATGCGCGGCGATCTCGGTTCCGGACCGTGGGGCTGAGAAGCTGGTCGCAATCATCGAGCTCAAGAAGCGCCCTGACACGGACGAGGATTTGGCTGACAGGTTACAGGTCGTCAAACGGGAAGTGACGTCGGCAATTTCGAAGTCGCACGGCCTGAGCGTGGCGGATCTGGTTCTGGTCTCGCCCGGCTCGATTCCGATAACGACGAGTGGCAAAATCAGGCGAGCGCAATGTGTCGAGCTGTATCGCCACGACGAGTTCACCCGCTTAGACGCTTAGCCTTTCCTGCTCGCTAGTTTGCGGCAGACGTTCGCCGAGATCGACGTTAGCCCGGAGTTTCGGCGGCGAGAGTGAATCTCACGACGCCCGCTTTCTCGGCGCGTCGCGTCGTACGGTTCACACTCGGCGCCGTCTTAGTTAGCCCGACGTCCACTTGAATTTCTGTGTGCTGGAGTCGATCTCGGCGTTGCCCGATCGATCAATAGGTCGATGTGGGCCGACGTAGCTGGCCGGCCTCGCGCCAGCATTCCAATCCGCCGGGCCTCGAAGGGGTTCGGTTGAGCACTGTTTCCAGATAGAACCCGATCCCGGTTCTCATACCCGACTTGTATCGGGCTAGTGCGCAATTCGTGGATTGTCGCGATGGCCTCGCTGAGGTCGTCGATGTGGGGTCGGCAGCGATGAGTGCGATGCACGGTGTGCACCGAATCCCCGGGCGCTAGGGTACGTGTATCCGGTGGGTCGGACGGAAGGCGCTGTGCGACTGGTCAATAGGCGGTTCCCGATCGCGATGGCGCCGGTGCTACAGCCTGCAGGCACTGACGCAGCGATTGGCCGATCTGGCGAGCGCCTTGCCCGCACTGTCCGACACGATCCCCGGTTTGCCCCACGCGCCCGCGCCAGCAGCACAGTCCCGTTCCGAGTTCGACGCCGCCGGCCCCACCTTCGCGCGCCTGCCGGACGACACCAGGCCCCTGCCCGAGAGACCCGATATCGCTTTGGCGCTAACAGAGTTACCCGGCTCACCTAGAATTCAGCGCGCCCGACGTGCCGATCCCCGGTTTGGCTGATCTCGACGACCCTTGGCCGCTGCGCCCCGGCTGGCCCGGCCAACCTGCCCGCCACGGCTCAGCTGGCGACGCCCCCAGAGCCGGCTCACTGGGCACTCGAGGGCAGCCGGCGGGCTCAGCCAACTCGCCGACATGGTCGGCTAATAGCCACACGTGATATCTTTACGCGCCCGACACGGCGTCCAGCGGCCGGCCACGTTGGCTGATGATGTCACCCAGGACGGTCACACCCGGCGCCGCTGCGGGCAAATCCACCGCGGCGCGTTCCTGTCGACGCCGGACCGGCCCCACCCAACAGGGCCCGCAGCGCGCCCGGTGAGGCGACCGAGGCGTGCTGCAAACGCCCTCACCAGCCAGAACCGCAGCCGATACAACGTTTTGACCCCGAGGGGAAATTAGAAACCCATGCGTACTTTTCGGCCGTTCCGGATCCCCCGGATGCCGGGACAACTGCCATTTCCGAGAGACTTCGATATGGAGACCCGTATTGCCGTCGAATTGACCCGCCGGGAGGAGGATCTCCCGTGGGAGGACGGCGATGAGCTGTTGGACCTGATCTATGACCAACCGCCGGTAGAACAGCCGGTACCAGAGCCGGTGAAAAACATCCCGGAGCTGCTGTCGGGACACCGTGTTTGCGATTGGACCGGGTGCGGCCTTGGCGGCGTGCTGGCAGGCCTTGGCGACGGCAGTCCCGATCCGGGTGTTGAGCTTGTGGACGGCGGGTCGATGTTCTGCGACGTCGGGGCCCAGATCGCGGCTCTTGTTCCCGACGGCGGCTGGCAGGGCTTGGCGGCGCAGGCTTATGTAGCCCAGAACCTCGCACAGTCGCATCGCGCGAAGATGATGGCCGATCTCGACCACCACACCGCCGGCCTGGTTTCCGCTCAGGCCCAAACCGTTTTCAACGCTTTCGCGTGGCTGATTGGAGAAATAATCACCGTTGCCACGGTGGGCCGTGGTTGCTATGCCCTTGAAATGTGGGGCGGCCCTGTTGGCCAAGAGGTGTCACTTGCCGTCGCATTGGTCGTTTGCACTGCTGCTATCGAAGTCACCATTTACCTAATTGTCTCCTTGCTGAAAACGACACACTCCCATGCCAACAAACTGCATGCACTGACGCAGAGATTGACAGATATGTTGACAAGATTGCCGGCGCTGTCTGACCCGATTCCCGGGTTGCCCGACACGCCCTTGCCCCCATCACATTCCGAGTCCGAATTCGACGCCGCCGAGCACATCTTCTCCCGCACCCTCGCAGGCCTGCCCGACGACACCGGGTTCACCCCCAGGACACTCGACGTTCCCTTGGTTTTCGCTGACTTACCCGGCTCGCCTGAATTCAGCGTGCCCGACGTGCCAAGGCCCGGCTTCCCGGATTTCGGCGCGCCCGACTTGCCCGTCCCCCGGTTGGCCGGCATGCCGAGCCGGCCGCCGCTGCCCGCCGCCGACGAGTTCGCCGCGCTACCCGACCTGGTGGGCGCCTTGGCTGCGCTGCCCAGCCTGGGCGTGACCAACCTTCCCACCGTTGCTCAACCGGCGGCATCGCTGAGCCGGCTCGCCGGGCTCTGGGGGGCAGCCGGCGGGTTCAGCCAACTCACCACCGTGGCCGGTCAGCAGGCACACATGATCGCCTCGCTGGCCCAGCGGGTCACCCCGGCCGATCACGTCACCCAGGACGACCACACCACCGGCGCCGCCGCGGGCACACCCACCGCACAGCGCGTGCCAGTCGATGCCGAAACCGGCACCTCCCAACAACGCCAACAGCGCGTCGGTAAGACCACCAACGCGCCATAGACCCGTCACACGATTACGGGCTCTTCATGATTGAGGGTGTAGTCGGGGTCTGAATCCGCCGGTCTCCAGCAGTGATCGGGCGATGTAGCGGCAGAGGTCGCGGAATCCGAGGGCGGAGCCGCACAGGTGTTCGAGTCGGCCGTTGATGGCTTCTGTGGGTCCGTTGGAGGTACCGGGTCGGTCGAAGTAGGCCAGCACGTCAGTGGCGCATTTCTTCAACGTTCGCCCCAGGGTGATGACTTCGGTCAATGCGGCGGGGACGGCGTGGCCGATCGACTCGATGAGCGTGCTCATCAGTTCGGGGCCGGTCCGGCGGTCGGGGTTGCGGTAGGCGGTGATCATGCGCTGGTAGATGCCCCAGGTCGCATCGACTTCGGCGTGGGCGTCGACGGCGAACAGGTTTGTCAGCCGGTCTCTTTGCTTGTCGGTGAGCAAGTCGGTCCCGGTATGCAGGGTCCGCCGCGCGGCATAGAGCGGATCGCTCGTGCGGCCGCGGTGTCCACAGGTGTCGAGTTGAACAAGGCGCCGGCATGCGTCCAGCGCCTCGCCGGCCAGCCGCACGACGTGGAAGGGATCCATCACCGCGACCGCGTCGGGCAGCTCCTCGCTGGCGGCGGTCTTAAACCGTCTTAAACCCGGTGAAGCCTTCCATCGCCACTACTTTCACCGCCTCGCGCCAGGACTTGTCTCGTTCGGCCAGCCAGGCCATGAAGGCCTGTTTTGAGCGGCCCTCGACCATGTCCAGCAGCCGCGCCGGGCCGGTGCCTCACGGATGCCGGTCAGGTCGATGATCACGGTCACGTACTTGTCGCCGCGCCGCGTGTGGCGCCACACGTGTTCGTCGACCCCGATCACCTTGACCCCGTCGAACCTGCCCGGATCGTCGATCAACCTACGCTTGCCCTCGGCCAACACGGCGTCGTTGGCGGTGTTCCACGACACCGCGAGCCCTTCGGCGACACGGGCGATCGTGAGGTGTTGGCACACAATGGCTTCCAGTGCCCACCGCAGGCCACGGCGGGAGAGCTTGGCCCGCGGTTCGGCCGCGCTGCTGGTGTTTTGGCGCCATACATGCCGGCAGCTGGCGCACCCGTAGCGGCGGATCGTGACCAGCAAGGTCGTCGGCCGCCACCCGAACGGCTCATGTGCAAGTTGGCGCGTCCCGGTGTCGTGCGGACTGCCTTGCTCGCCGCAGCGCCGGCACCATCGATCCTCGTCGGTGATCCGGCACGCCAGCATCGCCCGGTCGCAGTCCAGGCGCTGCCCCGTCACCTCAAGCCCGAGTTCATCGAGCCGGCAAAAAGTCGTCAAGTCAGCGCAGGCAAAGCCCGCACCACCGGTAGCGTCGTGCACGTCGAGGTCTTTCGGATGGTTGGTGTAGGAACCCCCATCATCGGAAGACCCCGACCCCTACCCGGTCAACGACGCGCCGGCCTCCCTACACCCTCATCCGCGAAGAGCCCGATTACGTGCAGGCGAAGCCAGAGCAATACCGGTGCTGTGACCGCAGCTCGTGAGCTGGTCCACACGTGCATCAACCGATTGGTGTAGGGCCACCAATGCGCGCACTCGAGGGGGCGCACCAGCCACGGATGTGTCAGGGTCGGGAATCCGCTGATGTTGTCGCGGCGTGTGCATGGCGGCCGCACTCGAATGCGCGACGAGCCTCAAAGATGAAGCCGTGCATTGCTTTCCACTGCTACCAACGGCTGAACCCGGCGGCACAACCGATCAGGCCAATTGTGCGGCCTCGCGGACCGGGTAACCGTGACGCTCGGCCAGCGACCGCAGTTGGCCCAACGCGAACGCGCGCGCCCGCCCCGTTGCAGGGATCACCACGCCGGCCCACAGCCCTTCGGCACCCGGTGACTCGACGGCTTCGCGGGCACACAGCCACCGGCACGGGCAAGCGCGGCACAGCGCTTTGGCCTCGTCATCGGGACTGGTCGTCCAGCGGTCAGGGTCCTGCGTGCAAGCGCCCAACGGGATGTCATATAAGACTGGTGCGGTCATCTTTGCCAGGCTCTTTCAGAAGCGGTGCAGCTTTTCGTTTCACGCCTCCACCACGCCCCGGCAAACAATAGCACAAACCATTGCATATCCAATCAGACGGCCTGGCCAAGCTCGTTAGAGGCGAGCCGGCTCCATTCGACGAGATCGTCGTGCCACTCATTCTATTTCAGAAACACATTCCGGTTTATCTCGGAACCTGGTTCTGCTTTGTTTTGGAAGCCGGTTCTGAATTCGATGTGCTGAATTTGGTGCACGAACCAGCGAATTCAGCGACTATTATTGTGGTAACCCCAAGTAAGAAGATTCGGTTATGTCTCAAGCACGCGCTCTGTGGGTGGACCAGAGCGAGATTTCGGCCAGGGCCGACGAGGTGGAATCCCCGATGGCGGATCCAACAGACAACGCCGCCGAGGGCGCGTGCGCTTCAAAGGCGACCAGGCGAACCATGTTGTCCACCGAGAACATGCGGACCAGCCGTATGGCGGGCGCCAAGGAGCGCCAACACCTTGCGCAGCCCATGCGGGACGTGGCCACGGCCCACGAAGGTGTTGACCGCGACAGCCTATCGAGCTTGGCCGACTTGTTCCCGGGTGGCCTGCCCACGGTGCCCACCGCCGACGAATTAACGGCGCTACTCGATTTCTTCCGGTGCCTTGATCGCTGCGCCCGGCTGAATTACGAGTTCTTCACGGTCCTCGCGGTGGCCGCTAGTTGCCTCGCCCTTGAACAGTACGGGGGAACCACCGGCCAGAAAGTGTCGCTTGCCATCGCCGTCGTCGTTTGCCCTATTGCGCTTCGTGTCGCCATTGACAAATTCGTCTCTTTAGGAAGGACGACCTCACAAAATGCGAGCAATGTGCGGGTGCAGACCAAGAGGTCGACCAGTATGGTGACGGCCCTGCCGACACCATATGACGCGATTTCCAGCCAGGTCTGTAATTGCAGTGCTGAATTTAGTGCCGGAATCAGTGAATTCAGCCACTACAATTGGTGTAATCACCAGGAAGAAGGTTCTGTCATGTCTCAGCCGACGCTGACAGTGAACCAGAGCGATATTTTAGCCAGGGCCGACGAGGCGGAGGCCCTGATAGCGGACTTACCGAGTAGTGGCGTCGTTGGCGCGTGCGCCCCCAACACCAGCCCAAACATAGCGCTACAACGCTAGACCGAAAGAAAGTTCAACCATGTTCTCTGGAATTGAGGAGCTCATCACGGATTTCGTTGACGCGATGGTAGAGGAAGCGGAATTTGCAGCCAATCTTAATCCGGAAAACGTGGGGTGGGCAGCTCACCATGGGCCGTGGCCGTTCCAGCAAAATGGGAACCAGCCACCCCCGGCGCCGGCACCACAAGAGCAGGTACGGGATACCTCGGAGAGGGGATCGGTTATCTGCGCCGAGACCGAGGTCTTACTTGGCGTCGTGCTGGCATTGCTTGGACAGGGAAGACCCGATCCAGGTGATCGTTTGGTGGCCAGTAGGTCGATGTTCAACGAGGTCAGTGCCCAGATCGAGGCTCTTGTTCCGGGTGGTGGCTGGCAAGGCTCGGCGGCGCAGGCTTATGTAGCCCACAACCTCGCACAATCACAGCGGGCGAAGCTGATGCGTGATCTCGACCATCTCGCCGCCGACCTGGTTTCCGCTCAAGGCGATCTCGTTGAAAAGATTCGCTATTTCGTGATTGCATTGCTGGGCGGAGTCGGCCTTTTAGGCGCATATTGCTTCTACCTTGAACAGTTCGAGGGGGCCCCCGGCCGACTCCTGTCGTTACAAATCGCGTCACTCATGTTCCTTTTTGTGATCACTAGCCTCCTCTCTGTCCTCGGGTTCTTTGCAATCGCGACGTACCGTAATGCGAGTAACCTGCAGGCAGCGACCCAGAGATTGACCCATATGGTGACGACCTTGCCTTCACTGTCGGACACGAATCCCCGGTTGCCCGATGCGCCTTTCCCCCCAGCAGATCCCCGTTCCGAATTCGATGCCGCCGAGCACAGCTTGGTTTCCCCTGTCGCGGGCCTGCCCGACGACAAGGCGCCCACCGCCGAGACGCCCGATGTCTCCTTGGCGTTCGCTGACCTACCCGGCTCGCCTGAATTCAGCATGCCCACGCTGCCGAGTCCCGGCTTCCCCGATTTCGGCGCGCCCCACTTGCCCATCCCCACCTTGGCCGGCCTAGCCATTCTGCCCACCGCCGACGAATTAGCGGCGTTGCCCGACTTGTCGGGCGCCTTGGCCGGCGAGCCCGGCCTGGCCAACCTGTCAACCATGGCTCAACTGGCGGCACCGCTCAGCCAGCTCAGCGGGCTCTCGGGAGCAGCCGGCGGGCTCAGCCAACTCACCAACATTGCCGGCCAGCAGGCACAAATGATCTCCTCACTTGCCCAGCAGGGTGCGCAGCAGCACGCCGCCCTGGCCGATCAGGTGAGAAAAGACGACCACAACGACGGCGCCGCCGCCGGCACAACCACGACAGAGCCTGCTCCCGTCGATGCCGCAACCGGTTCCGCCCCACAGCCCCGGCACCACGTCCGGTAAGGCTCCCGTCCAGCCATCACCAGCGAAAATCGGCGTCGGTGCAACGCTAGAGTCCAACTGGCGTGTCCCCGGTGATGGAGTCGGCCTTTTTCAGAGTTCTGTGGCCCCTGTTGGGGCCTAAACCGACGATGAATTACACGGCTGGCCGGAAGAAGTATTCCGCTGAGGACGTGGTGCGTAAGCTGCGCCGCGCGGACGAGTTCGCCTGCAGCGCGGCGCGAACCCGCCGATGCCCATAGGTACCGCGAGAGCGAATTAGCCGATTCCGAGCAGTCCCGGGATCTCGGACGACGACACCGACGGGGACTTCTCAGAGGGCGACGGCAACGGCCCGCCGCCCGGATCCGCGGCTCGACCTCGTCGACGATCGAACCCTCCGGATCAACTTCCCGGCCAACATCACTGCCCGCGCCGCGGATGCACGCCGCCGGCGGGCTCTAGAGGTGGCGGCTAGCGCGCAAATCCGCACCAGTTGCGAACCGAACCCGTACGTCAGAGCGTTCCCGGAGGGGAACGCGCGCAGTGATAACAGTCATGTCATGTCGACGGCGGACAACGAGCAGGGTGCTAGGTGATTGCCGACCTATCGGGAAGGGCGCTTCCCGTGTCGACGGGTTGCTTGCCGTTGCCGTTGGTGTGGCCGTTGCCGTTGGTGTGGCCGTTGCCGTTGGTGTGGCCGTTGCCGTTGGTGTGGCCGTTGCCGTTGGTGTGGCCGTTGCCATTGGTGTGGCCGTTGCCGTTGGTGTGGCCGTTGCCATTGGTGTGGCCGTTGCCGTTGGTGTGGCCGTTGCCGTTGGCATGGCCGTTACCGTTGCCGTTGCCATTGGTCATCAGGGCCGGCAGGTCGATGGGGCCGAAAAGCGGCAGGGAGTGTTGGATGCGGTCGCCGTCGCCATCGCTGACGCCTGATTCGTGCCCATTTGATGTGGCCGTCTTGGCACGCAGCACGACGGAACCGAATAGCGGAAGAGCGTGCTCGCCGAGATCGGCGAACGGGTCCTTGCCATTGCTCGTGATGGGGAAATCCAACTTCCGCAGCGGCACATCTTTGGCGGGACGGCGGCGTACGGCTCTGGGCGTATCGCCGGCTGGAACGGCACGAACTTTCGACGGTGGGCGTGTCGCACCGCCGGTCTTGCGGGCGGGGACGGCCTTTGCCCGTGCTGGCCGAGCTTGGCCCCGCGTCTTGTTGCGACCGCTCGCCCGCTGCTTCTTACTGGACGTAGCGAGCTTCGACGGCCACCAGTTAGCCTGGCCAATCAGCGCAGCCAACGCTGGCACCGTGACGGTGCGAACGATGAAGGTGTCGATCAGGATCCCGGCGCCGATAATGAAGCCGGCTTCCACCATGGTGCTGATCGTGGCGGCCAGCAGGCCGAACATTGACGCGGCGAAAATGAGGCCGGCGGATGTGATCACACCGCCCGTTGAACCGACTGTGCGAATAACACCGACCCGCACGCCATGGGGCGATTCGTCACGGATACGCGAGATCAGCAGCATGTTGTAGTCAGCGCCAACCGCAACCAGCAGAATGAATGACAGCCCGGGCAGGCTCCAATGCAATTCTTTGCCGAGTATCAGCTGGAAAACGATGACACCGAGGCCTAGGGCTGCAAAAAAGGAAACCAGTACAGAACCGATGAGGTATAGGGGCGCAATAATCGCTCGTAGCAGCATGACCAGGATCAAAAAGACGATAACGATCGTGGCCAACACGATGAAATTGATGTCGCTATTGTAATAGTCCCGAGTATCTGCCAGCCCGGTCGGAATGCCCACCAGCGATATCGTCGCGTCCGCCAACTCGGTATTCGGTTGCGAGGACCGCGCTGCCGACAGGATCGTATTCACCTGGTCCATGGCTTGGGTGGTGAACGGATTGAGCGAGCTTTGGATGAGGTACCGTGCCGCGTGCCCGTCGCTGGATATGAAAATCTGCGCGGCCTTCTTGAACTCGTCGGCGGCCAGCACCTGCGGCGGGACATTGAAGCCGGCCATAGACGGTCGTTCGGCGTCGCGCTTGAGGCCCAGCAGGAAGTCCGATGCCTCGTCGAGTCCGGTGCCCATCTTCTTGGTCTGGTCTACCAGTGCTGCTACGCCGTCGGCGACCGCACGGCTACCTTGTGCGAGGGCGTTGGCGCCCTGCTGCATCTGATTCAGCCGGTTCTGCAGTCCGTCGATAGACCGCAACGTACTGACTGCTTCGTTCAGGTTTTGCTGCAGCTTGTCGATCGTCTGGCTGACGGTCTGCACCTCTTTCGTTTGCTGCAGGCTGCGAGCCAGATTGGTGATGCTGTTGAGGGTTCCACTGGTCTGTGCTTGGACCAGCGCCTGCAACTGGCTCCGCGAGGCCGCACAGGCCGGGTCGGCATTGCAGGTCGGACTGGAGTTCAGCGCCTTCAGCAGCGGACTGGCCCAGGCGACGGTATTCGCCACGTCGACCATGTTTGCGCTAAGGGCGTCGCCGAGCGCCCGCATGCGGCCGACCAGCTTGGCCGTCCTGTCGAGGTCGTTGAGCGTCTTGTCGCCGCCCATCAGTTGCTTCATCGTGGTAAGCACGCTCACCAGCGTGCCGGCACTGCCGACAGCTTGAGTGACCTGGTCGCGCACCTGCGCCAGGGCGCCGGCTAAATCGTTGGAGCCGTTGACCAGCCTGTCCAAGTCGCTGCCGTGGTCCCTGATTGCATCCCCGGCCTCGTCGAGTTTGCCGCCTACCTCGCCGGCCTGATAGGACACCTTCGTCTGCTGCAGCGGTTCGCCGTTGGGCCGGGTCAACCCGCGTATGGCGGTGATGTCGGGTAGTTGGCTGATCCGGTGCGACATCATCTCGAGATCGGCGAGTGCGGTCGGGTTCCGCAGGTCACGCGGCGACTTAATGAAAAGCATCATCGGCGTCATCATGTTCTGCGGGAAGTGGCGACTCATGGCCTCGTATCCCGCGACGCTGGTGACGTCGGACGGCAATGCCTTGAGATCGTCGTAGTTGAAGCGCACCAAGAAGCTGGATCCCGCCAGGATTGCCAGCACGACGAGACTGGCGACCAGATGGATCCGGGGCCGCCGTACGATCCGTGTTCCGGTGCGCCTCCAGAAGCGATGGGTGAGATCGCGTCGCGGCTTGATCCAGCCGCGGCGCCCGATCAGCACCAGAATGGCGGGCAGCAGGCTCACCGCAGCCACGAAGCTGACGACGATCGATACCGAAATCGCCGGTCCGACCGTGGAAAAGACCGGCAATTTGCAGAAGACCATCACGATGAATGTGACCGCCACGGTCGCCGCCGATGCCGCGATTACTTTGCCGATCGACATCAATGCTCTCTGGACAGCCAGGTCCGAAGCCAGGCCTTGCCGCACATAGTCGTGATATCGGCTGATCAGAAAGACGGCATAATCCGTTCCGGCACCGATCATTACCGCGCTCATGAAAATGATCGTCTGCGTTTGCACGTCCAGGCCGATTGTTGCCAGCGCGGACAACGTGCCTTGGGCGGTCCCCATAGAGATACCGATGGTGGCCAGCGGCACCAACATGGTGACCACGTTTCGGTAGATGATCAGCAGGATGATGAGCACGCTGACCGCGGTGCCGATTTCGATCAGATGCGCATCTTCTTGACCGATGGCGGTGAGGTCGGACATGGTGACCAGACCGCCGGCATAATTGGCGGTCAGTGTCGAACCGGCGACGGTCTGGCTAACGATCTCCCTGGCTTTGTTGTACCCCGCGGTGGTGGCTGGGTCCTGCGGGTCGGTCTGGAACATCACCGGCACGTTCCAGGCTTTGTTGTCCTTGCTGGACAAGACGTCGTGCAAGCCGGGCGTGCTAATGAAGTCCTGCACCGACAGGTTTGCCTGGTGCAGCCTGTCGACCAGCGTGTGGTAGGTCTCTAAGTCGGCGGGACTAAGCCCGTTTTCGTCGGTGAGGATCACCAACAACTGCGAGCCTTTGCCGCTGTCGCCGAAGGCCTTGCCCATCTCTTTGCCGGTGACCATCGTCGGGGCATCATCGGGCAAAGCATCTCCGCCGGCCCTACCGGCTACTTCCATCAGCGGCGGGAAAGTCACAGCGAGCACCGCTGCCAGCGCAATCCAGAATGCGATTACCAGCGCCGGAGCCCGAACGACCAATTGGCCGAGTCGGTCGAAAATCCCTCCGGGGCGGGCTGCTTCCGAATCGCTCATCAGTCGCAACACCTTTCCACGCCACAGCGGTTCGGCCGATAAAGCCCATCAAGCCGATCCGCATAGCGGCGGTGGTGAATGAACTCGGTAGCCACCCGGTCGGGCCTCGACAACGTCGCAGCGCGCACCGCCGACAACTGGTCAGGTGGGCTAACGAAAGTGGCTGGATCGGCAGCGGTTCTATTCAAGTCCAGCCACCTCTTTTCGGTGGTGTTCAGGCGCCCGGTCCGGGGGCATCGCACGTCGACTCAGCCCCCCAACGTCTCGGTCCGCAACGGCCGGGCATCCTCAATTCTGCTAGTGCACCACAGGGTAACCCGTTGATCTTCGGCCTGTGGAAAAATCGTGCCAACGTACAAAAATTTTTTGTCCGAAGTGCAGAAAGTCGGCTGTTTTCGGGTAATCCGGCAGCACACCCCGGGTATTGACTTGTCAGCCAACAGCGCCTTGCCCTGGCGTGCCGGCCGCCCGGCGAGGCCGGGGTCCGGGCACCGCTCACACCGCCGCCCATCAACCAGGGAACAGGCCGTCATTTCCGTTGCCGCTGAAGCTGAGTGCGGTTGCCCGACGTTGCCGGATGTCGCTGCGGCCCTCGGCGACGCGCACATACACCGATTTCATGGCGTCCAGGTAGCGCCGCACCGACTCGTGGGCGATCGGACTATCCGGGAAGGATGCCGTCACCGTGGTCTCTTCGTGGAATCGGTTGACCCACATGCACACCCGGGCCGCGATGCGACCGTCACTGAAGACTCTGGTATTTGCTGTTCGGATATGTGGCGCGAACACGGCCGACAGCGGCGGTACACCGGCGTCGAGGAACGACAGCATGGGAAAGCATCCTCGCGACAGCGGGGTCGCGAGCCGGGGTGCCAGCTCCAACACACGTTCGAACGGCACTCTGGCCAGGCGGGCGCGGGAGTCGAAAGCGGCTTGTGCGCCGCGCGCGGTCTCACCGAACGAGGCCCCGACCGGCACGGCGAGCGGAAGGTGGCCGATGAACCATCCGCTGGTGACAAATTCCGCGGGGGTGCTTCGGGTGCCGGTGGGTGTGACCGCGTAATAGGTCTCCGCGCCGGCGAGTTCGTATTCGGTGAGGGCGGCGCACGCGAAGACTCCGCCGCTGAACCTGGCGCCGGCCCGGGTGCACGCGGCCTCGAAATCGGCGGTCTGGTGGGCATCCAGCAGCTGCAGGGAAAGCACCTCGCCCGCCGTGAGCCGCGACGTGTCGCCCAGCGGCAGCGGGAAGGCGGGGAAGGATCCGTCGTTGTTGTCCAGGAATTCGATCCATTGACGTACCTCCGGCGAATCTATTGTCAATGCGGAGGTGTAGGCGTGTTCGCGCAGGCAGTACTCGGCGTAGCTACCGGCCTTCGGCAGCGGAATAGGCTCGCCGCCGTCCATCAGCGTGTTGTACATCTCGCGGATCTCCAAGAAGATGGTGCCGAGAAATGTCGCATCGAAATGTATGTGGTCAATGCTGATGCAGACGGTGAAGTGATCGTCATGTTGGATCACGCCGAATCTGAAGCAATCCCAATCCAGGGGACTCGGGGTGCTCAAGATGTATTCCTGCCATTGGTTCGGCGTCATCTCGCCGTGCTCAACCGGTTGCATTTCGATAGCGCCGGGATCGGTCATGGTATGGCGGACTATCTGACGCGCACCGGTGATCGCAAACCTGCTGCGGTAGGTGTCATGGCGACGAAGGTGCGAGTTGATGACGTAGGTCATCGTGCGGATATCGCAGTGACCGACGATATCGAAGGCAATGACCAAAAGCCGTGACATGTCGAGGTTCTTGGCCGTTTGCTCAGCGAACCTCCGCAGATGCCGGGCCTGTATGTAGCTCGGCGGCACGGCGCTGATCGGCGCGTCCCGGGCGTTCGCCACAGTTGCCGGCGTCGGCTGCCACAGCCAGACAACACCCGGCTCCGGCAGCCAATTCCTGACGTTATCCAGACCGAGATTGCCCACGACAACCAATTGAACTCCTTTGGCTCAACGCCCGGTCCCAGGATATTTCATGTCATCGAATACGCCGCACATCGTCACCGGATCGTTTCTTTGACGGCCAGCTTTTCACACAGGTAATCGGCGAAATCGCGAACCGTGGTGACATCAGTGGGGCTGCAGCGTATCCCGACCTCGGTTTCTATACGGGTCCGCAGCTCCAGATTGCCCAGCGAATCCAGCCCGTATTCGGAAAGCGGGCGATCCGGATCGACACTGCGACGCAAAATCACAGCGATTTGTTCGGAGATCAGTCGTCGAAGCCGTCCCGGCCACTCTTCTAGCGCCAGTTCCAGCAGCTCGCCACGGAATGTGCTTTCACCGGGCCGATTCCGGGTAGGAGAGTGGAAACCCTCGGCAAACCGGCTGCGTGCGGCCAGGGCCGTCAGCCATGGTGATCCGACGACCGGGACATAACCGCTATAGGCGCGGGTGTGTCGAAGCAACGCCTCGAACGCGTATGCGCCCTCGTCGGGGGCGATCATCGTGGTGTCGGCGTTTTCGGCGAGGTGTGCACCCCGGCCGACCTCGGCCCACGGGCCCCAGGCGATCGCGGTGGCCGGAAGTCCGCGAACTCGCCGCCACTGCACGAAGGCGTCAAGCCAGCTGTTGGCCGCCGCATAGGCGCCCTGACCGGGTGAGCCCAGTAGGGCAGCTGCCGACGAGAACACGGCGAACCAATCCAGCGGTTGGGTGGCGGTCGCCTGGTGCAGGTGCCAGGCACCGTGGACCTTCGGCCGCCAGTCCCGCTCGATCAGCTCGTCGGTGACGTTGGACAGGATGGCGTCTTCGACGACGGCGGCCGCGTGCAACACGCCGCGCACCGGCAGCCCGGTCGCTGTTGCGGTTGCCACCAGCCGGCCCGCGGTGGCGGGCTGGGCGATGTCGCCGCACTCGACCACCACGTCCGACCCGGTGGCCTTGACCAGATCTATTGTCTCCCGGGCCTTTTGATCCGGCTGGGCGCGCGAGTTGAGCACGATGCGGCCAGCGCCGGCGTCGGCCATCTTCTCCGCCAGGAACAACCCGAGGCCACCGAGGCCACCGGTGATGATGTAGGAGCCGTCGGGCCGGAAGACCGGGATCTGTTCGGGCGGGAGCACCACGGTGCTGCGTCCGGTGTGCGGGATGTCGAGGACGAGTTTGCCGGTATGCCCGGCGGTGCTCATTGTCCGAATCGCTTCGGCCGCCTGGGTAATCGGGTAATGCCTGGACTGAGGCATCGGCAATGCGCCGTCGGCGACCAGCCGGTAGACGGTGCTCAACATATCCCGGATCCGGGAGGGGTGGGTAAGCGTCATCAACGCCAGGTCGACGGCGTGGAAGGTGAGGTTGCGCCGCAGGGTGAACAGCGCCAGCCGGGTGTCGTCGTAGATGTCGCGCTTGCCGATCTCGACGAATCGACCGCCGAAAGACAACAGCGCAAGGCCGGCGCGCTGGGCGGTACCGGTCAGTGAGTTGAGCACGACGTCGACACCGTAACCGTCGGTGTCCCGGCGAATCTGGTCGGCGAACTCGCTGCCGCGCGAGTCGTAGACATGGTCGATTCCCATGTCGCGCAATAGCTCTCGACGTTTCGGGCTGCCGGCGGTGGCGAAGATCTCGGCGCCGGCGAAGCGCGCGATCGCAATCGCGGCCTGTCCCACTCCGCCGGTGGCGGAATGGATGAGCACCTTGTCGCCGGCTTCGATGCGGGCCAGGTCGACGAGGCTGTACCAGGCGGTGGCGTGCGCGGTGGTCACCGCGGCGGCCTGCCGGTCGGTGAGCCCAGGCGGCAGCGTTGTTGCCAGTCGGGCATCGCAGGTGATGAACGAGCCCCAGCACCCCGCCGATGACATGCCGCCCACGCGGTCGCCGATCTGGTGATCGGTGACATCGGAACCCACGGCGGTGACCACGCCGGCGAAATCCGCGCCGAACTGCGGCGACAGATCGTCGAAGGCGGGGTATCTGCCGAAGGCGATCAAGACATCGGCGAAGTTGACGCTGGATGCGCTCACGGCGACCTCGATCTGCCCGGGACCCGGCGGAATTCGCTCGGCCGCCGCGACTTCCATCGTCCGCAGGTCTCCGGGCGTCCGGATCTGCAGGCGCACCAAGTGTCGGTCGTGGTCGGCGACGGTGGTTTCCCGCTCCTCGGACCGCAGCGGCGCCGGGCACAACCGGGCGGTCAGCCACTGCCCCTGTCGCCAGGCGGTCTCGTCTTCATCGGAGCCCGCCAGCAGTTGGCGTGCCACCTGGTCGGCGTCGGTGTGGTCGTCGACATCGATGTGCGTGGTGCGCAGGTACGGGTGTTCGGCGCCGACCACCCGCAGCAGACCGCGTAACCCCGCCTGATCCAGATTGGGGCAGTCATCGGATCGCACCCGCTGCGCGTTGCGGGTCACCACATGCAGCCGGGGGACGGAGCCGGAGACTTCCGGTAGCCGGCGTGCGATGCGCACCAGCTGCTTGACGTTTTCGCTGCCGCGGCGCGGACTTCGCGCATCGTCACCGCCCATACCTTCGGGCGCCAGAACGACCACGCCGGTGACTCCGCCGCAGTCGAGCTGCTTGCCCAGCCGTTCGAGGTTGGCGGCGGGGTCTGCCTGTCGGGGCCAGCACAGTGTCGCGCATTCGGCACCGTAGCGCTTCAACGCATCGGTGAGTTCGGTCGCCAACATATCGGCGGTATCGGAAATGCTGACTAGCAGCCACTTTCCGGAGCCGACAGCATTGACACCATCGCAGCCGGCCGGTTCGCGCTCGCGCCATTCGATGGTCAGCAATCGCTCGGCCAGCAGGCGATCACGGTCGGCGCACTCTGAGAGGCCGGTGCCCATCTGCAGGCCGCGCGCCACCAGCAGCACCGTCCCGTCTTCGTCCATGACGTCGATGTCGGCCTCGACATTGGTGCCGTAGGCAGTCACTGTCGTGTGGCAGTAGCGGGCGTTGCGGGTGGACGCGTAGACACGCAGCCGGCGCAAACCGAGCGGCAACAGCAGGCCGCCGTTGCCCACCTGCCGGACGGCGGGGTGGGCCGCAACGGACTGGAAACACGCATCGAGCAACGCGGGGTGAACTCGGTAGTCGGCCTGTTGCCTGCGGATCGAACTCGGTAAGGCGACCTCGGCGAGCACGGCACTGACCGTCTGCGGTGCGACGTGGGCGGCGGTCAGGCCGGCGAAGGCCGAACTCAACCGAATACCACGCTCCCCGAACCGCTTTCGCACCTCGGCGCCGTCGTGGCGGCACCGATAGGCCCGCAGTAGATCGGCCACGTCATGGGCGGGCGGCCGGTCTTGCGCGGATACGGCCTGCAGTATTGCGCCGGCTCGTCGCACCTTTTGGTTCTGCTGCTCGGTCTGGACGACGAAGCCGGCGACACCGGGTTCCTCCACCGACGCGACGGCGCCGATCGGGGTCTGGTCGTCCAGCAGCAGCATCTCCTCGAAGCGGATATCGCACACCTGCGACTGTTCGCCGAAGATCGTGTGGGCCGCTGCCAATGCCATCTCGCAAAAGGCGGCGCCCGGAAGCGCGGCCACATCGTGGATCTGGTGGTCGCGCAACCACGGCAGCGCCGCCGTGCCGACCTCGCCGTGCCAGACGTGACGCGGCGGCTCCTCCATCAACCGCACGTGTGCACCCAACAACGGATGCGCCGCAACGGTATTGACGCATGAATGGCGGCCTGCCCGGTCGGGGCGCAGCAGCATTCGACGACGTGTCCACACGGGAAGCGGCGCGTCGACCAACTGCCCGCCGGGATGAAGCACGCCGAAGTCCACGGCGGCACCGGCGCTGTACAGATCGATCACCACCGGGCGCAGTCCCCATGGCATCGGTTGCTCACGTCGCATGGCGGCCACCGCGGCGACCGGAATGTCGAGGCTGCAAGCGGTCTGCTGGACGGCCCGCGTCAACAGTGGGTGCGGTGACAGCTCCGCGAACACCCGGTATCCGTCCTCCAGTGCCGCTCGCACCGCGGCGGCGAAACGCACCATATGACGCAGGTTGTCGACCCAGTAGCGCGCGTCGCAGGTCGGCTGTTCGCGCGGATCGAACGACGTTGCCGAGTAGTAAGGAATGGTCGGTTTCATCGGGGTGAGGTCGCCGAGAGCCTGGGATAGCTCGGGCAAGATCGGGTCGACTTGCGGGGTGTGCGATGCCACGTCGACGGCTACCTCGCGGGCCAGCACCTCGCGCTCCTGCCACTGCGCGACGAGGTCGCGAACCGTCTGGGCCGCCCCGCCGATCACGGTGGACTGCGGTGAGGCGACCACGGCGACGACGACGTCGCGGGCCGTTGCGCCGGGCCGGGCGAGCTCCTCACGTACCTGTTGCGCGGGCAATTCCACCGAGGCCATCGCGCCGTTACCGGCCACCCGGAGACACAGCCGTGACCGGCGGCAGATCACGCGTGCCCCGTCGTCCAAGGACAGGGCTCCTGCGACCACGGCTGCCGCCGCTTCACCCAGCGAATGGCCGATCACCGCGCCCGGACGGACTCCGTAGGACGACATCGTGGCCGCAAGCGCGACCTGAACGGCGAACAGCGTCGGTTGGACCCGGTCGATGCCGGTGACGGTGTGCGGGGCGGACATCGCGTCGGTGACCGAAAAGCCGGATTCCGCGGCGATCACCGGCTCGAGCGCGGCGACGGTCGAGGCGAACACCGGTTCGCTGGCCAACAGCTCGGCGCCCATCGCCGTCCATTGCGAACCCTGACCCGAGAACACCCACACCGGGCCGCGGTCGTCGTGGCCGACGGCGGCGGGATAGGGGTGTTCGTCCTCGGCCACCCGGTGCAGGCGCTCGATCAGCTCGGCCCGGCTGTCGGCGACCACTCCGGTACGGACCGGCCGGTGGCCGCGCCGGCGTGCCAACGTGTAGGCCAGATTCGACAATGCCGTGGCGTCTTGGTGCTGGCGTCCGGCCAGCCACTCGGCCAGCCGGCGCGAACTGCCGCGCAACGCCTCGGCCGACGTGGCGGACAGCGCAAAGATCAACGGCGCCGCCGAGTCCGCCGGGTCGTGGCACGTCGCAGCGGCCGGAGCCTGTTCCACAATGGCGTGCACGTTGGTGCCCGACATCCCATACGACGACACCGCCGCCCGCCGGGGCAGCGCGTCATCTTGTTCGGGCCAGGGCGTAACGTCCTGCGGCACAAAAAGTTTGGTATTAATCCCGGCCAGGCCATCGGGCAATTGGGTGAAGTGCAGCATCGGCGGCACCGCCCCGTGCTGCAGCGACAGGATCGCTTTGATGAGCCCCACCACGCCGGAAGCGGCCTCGGTGTGGCCCAGGTTGCTCTTGGCCGAACCGATTGCGCAGGCGCGTTCGACGCCGTAAACCTCTGCCAGGCTTGTGAATTCGACCGGGTCGCCGACGGGGGTGCCGGTACCGTGCGCCTCCACCATCCCGATGGTGGCCGGGTCCACGCCGGCCGCCCGCAAAGCCGCTCGATATGCCTGGGCCTGCGCCTGCGCGGAAGGAATCGAAATGTTTTCGGTGCGGCCGTCCTGGTTGGTTGCGGTGCCGCGCAGCACCGCAAGGATTCGGTCGCCGTCGCGCAGGGCGTCGCGAAGCCGCTTGAGCAGCACTACGGCGCAGCCCTCGGAGCGGACGAAGCCGTCTGCCGAGACGTCGAATGCGCGGCAGCGGCCGGTCGGCGACAGCATGCCCAACGCCGACGCGGAAGCGCCGATCCTGGGCTCCAGCATCACCATGCACCCACCCGCCAGGGCCAGGTCGCTCTCGCCGTCGTTGAGGCTGCGGCAAGCCATATGCACCGCAAACAAACTCGACGAACATGCGGTGTCGAGGCTGACCGCCGGCCCGCGCAGCCCCAGTGCGTACGAAATTCGTCCGGAGGCCATGCTGAACGGAATTCCGGTGAACCCGTACGCGTCTTCCAGGGCGCCAGCTTCGGCGGTGACGTGTGCGTAATCGCTGTGCGCGATACCGATGAACACGCCGGTCAGGGTGCCGGTCAGCGATTTCGGCGCCAAACCGGCGTGTTCCACCGCCTCCCACGAGGTTTCCAGCAGCAGCCGTTGCTGGGGATCCATCGCGGTCGCTTCACGCTCGCCGATTCCGAAGAACTCGGCATCAAAGCCGGCGACGTCGTCGAGGAAGCCGCCCCACCTCGACACGGACCGGCCGGGCACGCCAGGTTCCGGGTCGTAGTATTCATCGGCGTCCCAACGGTCGCCGGGAACTTCGGAAACCAAGTCGTCGCCGCGCAGCAGCGCCGTCCACAACGCCTCGGGTGAATCGATGCCGCTCGGTAGCCGGCACGCCATACCAATCACTGCAACCGGGTCCGCACGCGTGTCGTCCACGGTCAGCCACCTCCCCAGCGCGACCTCCGATCGCCATCTCTTCAGGTGACCGCAGCGTATCCGGTTGCCGGGCCTTCGCAGACCTGCCACACCGCGTCCGGTTTGACGTATTTGCGAATTCGCCGGCGTCGATAGATGGCGAACGCCGCAGCCCCGATAGCTTTTCGGAGCGTCCCGATTACGTCATGCGCCGGCTGTTGACCCCCGGGTGTCTGGCTGCGAATTTCGGCGTTGTGCCACAACAAGTTCGCCCCATCCCGGCCTGCTCCGGGCACGTGACTGCCCGCTATTGACCGGCCTGTCAGCCGTCCATAGTGTGCTGGTATGTCGGACATCGCGGTTGCGCGGGCACGGTTATCACGGGCATCGAAGCCGCCGCGCAAGCTCATCGTCGGTGTGTATCGTTTCCCAGACGACGGCGCGGTCTTCGGGCGCTGCGGAACCGGTCGGCACGCGTGTCATTTGGTCTGTGCCGAACGCCCCCACCTGGCACCTGACTGGACAGTGCTGCCGGTGCGTTGTCAACACGGCCCGCAAGTGGCTCTCCCGATCAATCTGCACAGCGCTGAAATGCCTTGGGGAATAACAGGTTCAGCACCAAGCCGGCAGATGTCGACGTGGTGTGGCGCCTGGGGGCGGCTCGGTGAGCCGGTCCTGGCCCGCCGCGGTCGTTGCCGGCACCAGTGGCCGCCACGCCGTTGCGCGCGCCGCGGCAAGGTTGAGGAACTGCTGGCTACCATGGCCGGCGAACGCGATGGCATCCCTGAAGGACACGGAGTGCTCACACCATGACCCCACCCTTGAAGCCAGCCCGGGTACCCCAGTTGCCGGTCGATGAGGCCAAGGCGGCCGCCGATGAAGCCGGCGTGCCCGACTACATGGCCGAGCTCAGCATCTTTCAGGTGTTGCTGAACCACCCGCGACTGGCGCGCACCTTCAACGACCTGCTCGCCACCATGCTCTGGCACGGCGTTCTGGACTCGAGGCTGCGGGAGTTGGCGATCATGCGGATCGGCTGGCTGACCGCCTGCGACTACGAGTGGACCCAGCACTGGCGCGTTGCATCCGGATTGGGCGTGTCGGCCGAGGATCTGCTTGGGGTACGGGATTGGCGGAGCCACGACGGGTTCGGGCCGGCCGAGCGGGCCGTGCTGGCGGCCACCGACGACGTCGTGCGCGACGGTGCGGTAAGCGCCGATAGCTGGGCCGCCTGCGAACACGAATTACATGGCGACACAACGGTTCTCATTGAGCTCGTCACGGCCATCGGGGCGTGGCGGATGGTCGCTTCGATCCTGCACAGCCTCGAAGTCCCGCTGGAGGACGGCGTGTCGAGCTGGCCGCCCGACGGCGTCTCGCCGTAGGCGCACCGTAATCGAGATGGTCGAGGATCAGACGATCCGATAGGTCTGTATCGCGTGTGCGACGACACTGCCGTCGGCATCGGTGGCGGTGATCTCGGTGAAGGTGAGTTCCTTGCGGCGCCGGGTGGTGCGGGCATGGCACAGCAGGTCGCTGCGTTTGGCGGCGCCCGTGTACTGGATGCTCAACGCGACGGTCGCCGCCCGCATGCCCTTGTCGAAGTCGTGGTTGGACCAGGCGGCCGCAGCGCCGGCGGTATCGATCACCGATGCGATGACCCCGCCGTGAAAGTAGGTGCCGTCGTTGGTGAGGTCGTCGCGGAACGGCAGCCGGATGGTGACGTCGTCGGGCTCGTAACGTTCGAACACGATGCCCAGCCCGCCCATGAACGGGGTGCTGGTCATCAGGTCACGCACCGCCTGGCGGCGCTGGTGTTGCTGTTCAGCGGTCAACGGCTCGGCCATGGCGGCTACGCTACCGGATTAGATTGACATATCAATCAATAGCTCAGTAGCGTCTCCCAAATGCGGACCAGAGTCGCCGAAATGCTCGGTGTCGAGTTTCCCATCTGCGCATTCAGCCATTGCCGCGATGTCGTTGCCGCGGTGACCAACGCCGGCGGGTTCGGGGTCCTCGGCGCCGTGGCGCACAGCCCCAAGCGGCTGGACAGCGAGCTGACCTGGATCGAGGAGCAGACCGGCGGCAAACCCTATGGAGTGGACCTGCTGCTGCCGCCGAAGTATGTCGGCGCCGAGCAGGGTGGGATCGACCGCCAGCAGGTGGCCGAGTTGCTGCCGGCCGAGCATCGCGCTTTCGTCGACGACTTGCTGCTGCGCTACGGCGTCGCACAGCCCGCCGAACCGCAACGCCGGACGTCCGGGGGAGGTCTCAACATCTCGCCCAAGGGTTACGAGCCGCTCCTGGATGTAGCTTTCGCCCACGACATCCGGTTGATCGCCAGCGCGCTGGGACCGCCGCCGGCTGACCTTGTCGAACGCGCTCACGGCCATGACGTCCTGGTGGCTGCGCTGGCCGGCACGACGCAACATGCTCGCCGGCACGCCGCGGCGGGTGTCGATCTGATCGTGGCTCAGGGCACCGAGGCCGGCGGTCACACCGGTGAGGTGGCAACGATGGTGCTGGTCCCCGAGATAGTCGATGCCGTCGATCCGCTTCCGGTATTGGCTGCCGGCGGGATCGCACGCGGCCGCCAGATCGCTGCGGCCCTGGCCCTGGGCGCCGAGGGCGTGTGGTGCGGGTCGGTGTGGCTGACCACCGAGGAAGCCGAGACGCCCGCGGTGGTCAAGGAGAAGTTTCTGGCCGCCAGCTCCACCGACACCGTGCGTTCCAGGTCGATGACCGGCAAACCGGCACGAATGTTGCGCACCGCGTGGACCGACGAGTGGGCCCGGCCGGAAAATCCCGACCCCCTCGGTATGCCGCTGCAGACGGCGCTGATCGGTGACGCACAGCTGCGCATCAGCCAGGCGGCCGGGCAGCCGGGCGCCAAGGCCCGAGAGTTGGCGACCTACTTCGTCGGTCAGGTCGTCGGCTCCCTCAATCGGGTGCGGCCGACCCGCTCGGTGGTGCTCGAGATGGTCGAGGAATTCATCGACACCGTCGGGCGGCTCGAGGGGCTGGTCGACAAGTGAGCACCACCCGGCGGCGCCGGGCAGTCAGCGACGAGGAGAAGTCGCAACGGCGTGACCAGATCATGGCCGCAGCCAAAGAAGTCTTCGCCCGCAACGGTTTTCACGCCACCACGATCGCGGACATCGCCAAACAGGCCGGCCTGGCGTACGGCTTGATCTACTGGTATTTCGACTCCAAGGACGTCCTGTTCCACTCGTTGATGGCGGCTGAAGAGGATGCGTTGCGCGCGCATCTCGCCGATGCGCTGGTCGCGGCGGGCGGTTCGGCCGACAGCATCGGGGGAGAGGTGTTGTTTCGGGCCGGGGTCCAGGCCACGTTCGAGTTCTTCGAAGCCGACAAGGCCACCGTCAAACTGTTGTTCCGGGACGCCCATGCGCTCGGCGACCGGTTCGAAAAGCACCTCGGCGGGATCTACGAACGGTTCATCGACGACATCGAAACCTTCATCGTCGCTGCTCAGGAACGAGGTGAAGTGGTGGCGGCGCCGCCCCGGATGGTCGCCTACACGCTGGCCGCGTTGGTGGGCCAATTGGCGCACCGGCGCCTGAGCACCGACGACGGGGTTACCGCGGCTCAAGTGGCGGACTTCGTCGTGTCGCTCGTGCTCGACGGGCTGCGCCCGCGTCCGGAGCCGGACGGACGTGTCGCGCCGATCGATTCATATGTAAGTCACAGGCGCCGGCTTTGAGGGTATAAGACCAGTTCAGAATGCGTAAACCTGCTGAATTGCTGTCAACGCCCCTCATGAATACGTAAAGATTCGGACACGGGCGCCGGGTTCGTTTGACCGACTCGCATCGGTAGTGCATCATCTGTCGGGTAAGCACCTCGTTAGGTGAGGCGGCTACACGAACACAGGCCACTGACCCCGAACGTCGAAAGACGCCCCGGGTCAGGACAGCTCCTCCCGGCTTAAGGGTTGAGCCCAGGTGGCTTCCGGATTACCGGACACGTCGTGTGGTGCCAAAGCTCTGACGAGAGGGGTGCGGGCTCCGACGGTCGTCGGCATTCCGTTGCTCCTGTGTGCACGTAGAACGTGCGGATTACCGCGCGTACCGCGACCGCGAGGAGGTGAGGGACCCATGAGTTCCGGTGACAGTCCGGACCGATATCCGGGCTCTGTTTCGTCCCGATCCGATCGCCGGCGCGACGTACTCTGCTGAGTCGTCACACCTAGATCAGCCCTGCTGGATCGGAATCGCTACGGGACGGGACTACAGCTCTTCAGCCAGTCCAATCAGTCCATAGCTTTGATCTCCCCGCTAGGAGCCGATCATGACCGCTGTTCTGTACGACGAAGTAGTAACCGCAACCCCCGCTCCCCGGCTGCGCGTTGTGCGCGAGGGAGCCCCCATCGAGACGTCCGCGCCCGCGAAGGTGCAGGTGGCGCGCCGTACCGCCAACCCGCCTTTCGGTGTTGGTGGGGACCCGCTCGTGGACGGGGCCGCCCGCTTGCTGACCATTCCGATTCGGCATGTCTACGCGGCGCTGTGGCGCATCGGTGTGCTCGAAGTTCGGGTCTAGCCCGATGGATGGCGAGCATTTCCACCCCCTCCGGCGCGGGTATGCCTGACGCATAGCTCCAAGGGGCTGGTTGATCGCAGACGTACTTGTCGGTGTTCTGCGGTTTGGCAACCCCTTGGGGCACTTGCGTCCCGGCCCCGTTCGCCGCTGTCCGGTGCTGAGTTTTGCGATGCTGTTGCGAGCCGACGAGTCGCCCATGTTGAGCGTGCCGGTATGGTCTGGACCTCGTCATCTCGTCCGGAATGGCCCTGAGCGTGGCATTGGCCGGTGTACGGTCGACTCATGTCTGTACTGATTGTCGTCCCAGTGTTCGGGCAGCATGAGTACACCCATGCTCTTGTCGGCGACTTGGAGCGCGAGGGCGCGGAGTATCTAATCGTTGACAACCGGGGCGATTATCCCAGGATCAGCAATGAACGTGTCGTTACTCCCGGGGAGAACCTCGGCTGGGCCGGGGGCAGTGATCTTGGATTCCGAATTGCGTTCTCGGAGGGGCACTCCCACGCGATGACACTCAACAACGACACCCGCATCTCGAAGGGCTTCGTCACCGGTCTACTCGATCCCCGCCTGCCCGGTGATGCGGGAATCGTTGGGCCCATGTTCGACCATGGGTTCCCCTGCGCAGAGGACGACCAGAAACCGAACGCCGCGGATTACATTCCCCGGCCGCGATATCGGGCCGTAAGTGCTGTCGAGGGAACGGCGTTGATGCTGTCTCGCGAATGCTGGCAGGCTATCGGCGGGATGGATGTGCGCACCTTCGGTCGCTACGGGTGGGGGGTAGATCTAGATCTAGCCCTGCGCGCTCGAGACGCTGAATTCGGTTTGTACACAACCGAGATGTCGTACGTCAACCATTTCGGCCGCAGGACGGCCAACACGCATTTCGGTCGATGGCGGTACTTGCTGGGTGCAAACTCCGCGATGGAGCGCACGATGCGGCGCGTGTATGGCCGCAAGTGGCGCAAGCGATTCCCGCCAGGGACATTGCCGCAAGCGGTATCACGGAACCCGATCGGGTATACAGCTTACGAGCTGGGAGAGTGACTCCACCTCCGGATTGACCTCCTGCGGAAAGTGCTCACCGACCGCTGCAGTTCGCCTGCGGCGGTGGTCTCTTCGGCCATTATCTGGGTTCGAGCAAACACACCCTGCTACGATCGTGTCGTGTTGGCTGTCACCTCAGCCGGGGGGTAGTACCGATATGGTTATCTCTCCCGAGCTGTTTTTTTCTATCATCATTCCTGCCCACAACGAAGAGAAATATATCGCCGCCACACTCGAACATGCCGCAAACCTCTCATACCCCACAGGATCATTTGAGGTTATTGTGGTTGAAAACGGCTCATCGGACCGCACATTTGATGTCGCAAAGCGATTCGAGGGCGGCAACATCCGTATCCTCAAGAACGAGAAGGCAGGCGTTTCGGCGGCCAAGAACTTCGGTATCGACCGGCTGTCGCAGCATAGCGACTGGGTAGTGTTCTTAGACGCGGATACGCTTCTCAAACCCAACTTTCTGCATGACCTCAACGCGCAACTGCTGCGAGCATCGCACAAGCCGCTCTCCGTGGGCACCACGAAAGTATTGCCTCTTGGTGGCGGCCGTAACGCGCGTATCTGGTTCGCCGTGTACAACGTGCTGCACCGATTGGGTGGCTCGTACGCCATTCAGATAGCGAGGCGTTCACTCTTTCCTGCTCTCAGATTCGACGAGCATCTGATCATGGGAGAGGATGTCCTGCTGATTAAGCAGGCGCGCAAACTCGGAAAGTTCTTCTACGTGCCGACAGGCACGGTCTACACTTCGACACGTCGTTTCGACACTACAGGATACTGGAGGCTTTACTTCCAGTGGGCATCTTTCGAAATATTGCCGCGGCAGCTGCAAAAACGCCGGCGCTACAAAGTGGTCCGATAATAGTTGGTTATCCACGAAACACGTGTCAGCAAATGCCGGAGGTAATACAACCCGTGTTTGGCGATGGCGGTAACCCGCGTCTCCAACGGGTTAGTCAAAGCCTGCCGTGAACCGCGGCTAACGGCGGCATTTGCTGGGTGCAAACCTGACCCTGGCGCTGGCGATGCGCAAAACCCACGGCCGCACATGGCGCAAGCAGTTCCCACCGGGGACATTGTCACGGCCGCTGTGGGGCAAAGCGGCGACGGCGTACACGACGCACCCGCTCGAGGACTGACCGATCCGGTTACAAGCGTTGCGACGCGCTTCACGAAGCTTGGCGGGCACCCGCTTTGAAAACGCTCAATAGCCCCGGCCTCGGCGCGACCGGCGACCCGACGCAGACATAGTGGAGATATCGGCCGTCGGCGAAGAACCCCAAACTGCCCACGGCAATCGCCACGCCAAGCGGGCCGGGCCAAGCATTGATGCCCTCGATCCGCTGTATCCGCAAGCCCGCTTTCTTGAAGATTCGCACAATGCTCCTGCGGGTGAAGAAACGTATGTAAGTGCGGTCGAACGGGCCAAAGTCCTCCTGCGGGAAGTCTTTTCGGAACAGCACCTGGCCCAGCGCGGGAAGAAAGCGGAAGTTCGGAACCGCGGCGACGACGACGCCATCGGGCTTGAGCTTGGTGCGCAGCTTCCGGAGCGCCGCGCCCGGTTCCACCAGTCGTTCCAGTACGTCGACGCAGATCACCGCGTCGAAGTAACCGTCCGGTAGTTGGGCAATCTCCCGCTCCAGATCTTCGGTGCGGACGCGATCGATGACGGCGCTGGCAGGCCGGGTGGCGTGCTCATCGGACACGATGCCCCAGAGTTCCGCGCCGGTGCGGTCTTTGACCGTGACGCCGAACGACCCGTCCGCGCAGCCGAGATCGAGGACCCGTTGTGCGTCGGTGGGTATGAGCCGCAACGTCTCTGCCGCCGCTTGGCGATAGTACCGCGCGAGGCGGCCGGGTTCTTGTGTCATCGGCTCAGCTGTCAACCCGCGTGCCGGGTTCACTTCATGCCGCTTGCCAGCAGGGCGACCCCCGCCGCGGCGAAGGCAATGGAAAGGATCTGGCGCCGATGCGTCCGTAGCCAGTTGCGCAGCCGCAACATGGTGGCTTCGGTCTTGTCAGGGTTGACCAGATGGCTGACAAGCGGGATCTCGACGATCGCGAGCATCACGAGAAGGTAGGCGACGGTCGCGCTGAGCTGAGTACCGAACGCCGCACCCGAAGCGCCGATAGCGGTGAGCGCCACCAGGTACTCCACCGGCGGTGGTCCCGCCGAACTCAGGCCGGCCACAAACGCGACCCAGGGAAACCCGCCCTCGAGTGCACCCTGGGCGTTTGCCATCAGCCGCGAGAAGCGGGAGGGCTGCTCCTGCACCAGCACCGCCGAGGATTCGCCGGTGGACACCAGCGCGGGCGAACGGACCGAAACTCCGGCGGCGATCAGAGCAGCCACCACTAATGCCACTACACCAAGCACGACTTGGATGTGCCCGACAGTGGAACTTGCCGCCAGGGACGTCACATTGTCGGCGAGGGCATGCGCGAAGTCGCGCAGCAGAAGTAAAACGCCCAGAGCGACGGCTGCGCCCGTCGCCATTCCGCCGAACCAGAAAGCGAGCAGGTTGACCATTGGCCGCGGCTTCGAGATCAAGAAGAGGGCAACGCCCAGACGCACCGGCTCAGTCGCTGTGATCAGCGCGAGGATCAGCACTGTGGTCCACATCTGCCCCCTCCTCCCGTTCGCCGTCTTTCAGCTGACCGACACTGCGTCAACGCATAGGAAGCGGTAGCGACCGCCCGGGGCTCTGTCGTTGAAGAAGCGTTTCGTGGTCATATCGTCCTGTTCGAGTGGGCAGTGCGCCGGAGTCAGTCACGAAATTGCGGGCTGGCCTGATCCCGGCTCACCTCATTTTCCAGAAGATCGGCTGCCCGCGTGGCGCTTTCGCCAGGTTTGGTCATCTGATTTGCAATCTCGCGCGCCCGGTTGACGTACTCGGGGGCCAGAATTGCCCGGAGGTCGCTGACCAGCGTCTCCTTCGTGGTGGCCGCGAGCCGGCGTCCGGAGCCGATCTTGAGCCGTTTGATCTGGGCTAACCAAATCGGTTGCTCTATCCAGATCCAGAGGATCAGGGTGGGGATGCCGGCTCGCATGCCCGCCGCGGTCGTTCCGGCGCCACCGTGGTGTACAACCGCGCGGCAGGCCGGAAATACGGCGGCGTGGCTTACCCCGGGCACCAGTTTGACGTGGTCAGCGGACACGAAAGTGCTGATGTCATTCTGGCCGGTGCAGATCAACGCGCGTTCGCCCAATTCCGCACAGGCAGCGCTGATCATGTCGATGGTGTCGGCGGGCGAATCCACTGGCATGCTGCCGAAGCCGAAGTAGATCGGCGGTGTGCCGGCGGCAATCCACGACAACACCTCGTCGTCGTAATCCGTTGGCAGTTCCAGGGTCAGAGCTCCGACGAACGGTCGCCTGTCAGCCCATTGCGCCCACTCGGTAACCAGACCGGGAAAGCACAGCTCGTCATAGGCCTGGATCTCGAGTGCCCGGCGGCCCAGAATGCGTGACGACGAGGACGCGGTTGCCTTCGGCAGGCCCAGTTCTCGCCGCTGGGCGTCTTCAGGGCTCTTCGTGATGCGCCACTGCACCCACCACAGCGCCGAAACCAGCGCGCGATTCAACCGCGCCGGCAAGATCGGTAAGAGCTGGCCATTGACCCGCGCGGGCATGAAGTGCATCGTCGCCAGCCGAATGTCGTAATACTCTGCGATGTTGGCCGCAATGCCCTGGTGGATCATGCCGGTCAACACCAGATCGACGCCGCTTGCCAACGATCTCAGGGTCGCTGCCATATCGGCCCAGGCTTGACGCAGGTCCGCGATACCTTCGCGCACCAACTTGATCGAAGTCTGCGGCTTCCAAAATTCGTGCAAGTTGTCTTCGTCGTTCAGCAGCGCCTGAGTGTCCGGCCCGTAGCTGACCGCATCCAGTCCGGCCGCTTCGGCCAAACCGATCAGGTTGGGTGGCACCGCAAGGCGAACCTCGTGCCCCCGGCGTGCCAGCTCCCGACCGAGAGCCGTGCAGGGCTCGACATCGCCGCGGGTGCCGTTGATCGCCAGTGCGAACTTCATCAGCGTCCCCTACCTTTTACTCGCCCCCAGGCGACCACAGTCCTGTGACTGCGAGCTATCCGAATACCTCAGCGGTTAGCCGATAATCTGCAAGCGTTTCTTCTATCAATTCGCGCAGCTGCCGGTTCGAATTCTCCGCGTCAAGTTGATAAGAGGATACGCTGATGAAAACTTTTCCATTCAGACGTCCGGAGAAAAGGTACAGCTGGCCGCTTTCCCGCTCGATGCTCTGTTTGGTCGCACCTTGATTGAACAGACGTGCCGAGAAGTAGTCGGCATCGGTACCGTCTATACGGTTCAAGTCTTGACCAAGGTCCCTGACATTCGAACAGCAAACCGGCAAATCCGAACTACCCAGGGCCAGTGCGGCCATCTTCCTGGCCAGCCACCTTGGCGTGTAAGGGGCCAGCGGCAGCGGTTTGAGCAGCTCGTTTGGGGACCCGTGGAGCGCAGCCAGGCTCTGTTTCATCTCGTTGCGGATGAGTTGCAAATCCGTTGTCACCCGGTCCGGGTCAACCCGGAAGGTAATGGCTGTCAGCGCATTCGCTCGTAAATCACCTGCGGTGCGTTCATTGACCGGCATTGTTATCGTGACGGCGCCATCAGCCGGGCTCAGCCGTCCCATGCGTTGCGCGAGCCTGGTCGCTAAAGCAACGAAAAGCGAATTACTGGACCCGCCGAGTTCGAGTACCCGGGCATCCCACAAAGCCAAATCGCAGGAAAATGTGACAGAAGGTACGACAATCGGCTCGTCGCTGCGGCTCGACTTAGCCGATGGTGTGCTTGTTCGCGTCTTCGCGCTCGAGTCGCGTTCGAGTACGAGCATGATGCAGGCGATCAGCGCCCGAAAAACCTCGGGCAAGCCGCGGATGGCGTCCCACGCGTCGACAAGCAGTGCTCGTCCACGACTGCGCGATCGTGGCGGTGGATAGCCGAAATCTCGTGTGATGCCGTTGACGGCCTCGTGGATAGCGAGATGCAGCGCGACGCCGTCTACCACCGAGTGCGACGTGATCAGGGTTACCGCCGTCCCGCCGTCGTCCAGCGGGAGGACCCCCAGATGCCAGCAAGGTCCGTATTCTGGGTCGACCGGAATCTGCGCACGCTCATCCAGCCAGCCCATGATTTCAGCGCGAGATCGGGGTGACGGAGCGATGTCGATTTCCGGTGCATCGTGGTATGCGACCCAGCGGGGACGACCAAACGGTAACGGTGAACGCTCGATTCGGCGCCCAAGCCATCCACGGCCGAGGTGGCGGCTGAACCGGCGCAACCCTTCCAAGTCAACCGGACGATCATAGATCCAGGTGACTTGGCCGACGGTGTCAACGCCGGTTGCGCGCAACCGAAGAAAAGCTACGTGGTCGAGAAAGGCGATCCTGTTGTCCGTCATGGCCGAAGAACGTGCCAATTCGAAACTCCTTGGGAAAACCCGGATTTCCGGCCCAGCCGGCCTAGCCGGTGCGCCATGTGGTCAAGGGAGGGACCGCCGTCGCGGGTTCGTAAGCGCGCCGACTATAGGCAAGGTGCAGCTGACTGCCGTTGTGGCGCCGGGCCGGCATCACCTCGCGTCCCTCCGCTACGCGAACATAGGCGGCCTTCAGCGTCTCCGCGTAGCGGGTGACCGACTCGCGGGCGATCGGGTTGTTCGGGAACAACACCGTCAACTGGGTCTCTTTCTCGAACCGGTTGACCCGGATGTCGATTTGACCCATCATTCCGCCGTCGTGGCAGAGCCGGGCGTGCAAGCCTTCCACGTGGCAGTTGGCCAAAGCCGACAGCGGTGGAATGCCGGCGTCGAGGTAGAAGAGCAACGGTGCTCCCCATTGGCCTTTCCGCAGCCACGGAACCAGTTCCAGCACGCGGTCCAACGGCACTTCGGCCAATTCCCGGCCGGAATCAAAGCATTCCTGAGCCGCCTTGACGATTTCACCGAACGACGACCCGGTGGTGGGGACGGTGATCGGCACGAAGCCGGTGAACCAACCCGTCGTCATGAAATCCGTCTGGGTGCGGCGAATGTCGATGGGAACGATGGCGTGGAACTCGTCGGTTCCGGTCAATTCGTGTTCGGCAACTGCCGACATCGCGAGTACGCCGCCGCAGAACCGCGCTCCCGCCGACAAGCACGCCGATTCGAACGCGAGTGTCTGCCGCTCGTCCAGCAACCGGACGCCCATCATCTCGCACGGTGCTGATGTGTCCCCGAGTGGCAGTGGGAATTTGGGAAGGCACCCGTCGTTGCTCTCGAAGAATTGGGCCCATGCGCGGATAACCGGGGAGTCCAAGGTGAGCCCGGCCAGGTGCTCCTGCTGCCGGGTGCAGTAGTCGTGATAGCTGCCCGTCTCGGCCAGCCGCAACGGCGCTCCGCCCCCGACCAGTGCTACGTACATCAGGTGGATCTCGGCGAACGCGACACCGACGAACATGGCGTCGCAGTGAAGATGGTCAATGGCCACACAGAAGGTGAAATGGTCTGCGCGCTGAATGATCGAGAAGCGGAAGCAGTCCCACTCCAGCGGGCTCGGAGTGGCCAACAGGTGGTCCCGCCATTGGCTTTGCGTTGTCAGCTCACCGTGCTGGGTCGCGACGAACTGAATGTCGTTGGCTTTGTTGATGGTTCGCCGCACGAAGCGATCGCCCTCGGCGTGCTCGAACCAGCTTCGGTAGGTGTCGTGGCGACGCAGGTGCGCGTTGATGACGTGCGTCATGGTGCGGATGTCGCATCGACCGGGAATGTCCCAGGCGGAAATCAGCAATCGCGACATCTCCAGGCCGCGGCTGGCGTAGGACCGGAAGTTACGCAGGTGATGGGCTTGCATATAGCTGGGCGGTACCGGGCTGATCGGTGCTTGCTTCGCCTTGGCGAGTGACGGCGGCGACGGTTGCCACGACACCAGCATGCCCGGCTCGGGGGCCCAATCGCGGATTGTCCCGGCCTCTACCTTCCCTACTCTGACCATTCTTCCTCCCAGTCGCCCAGCAGGTTGCGATGCACCGGAGAGCCAAGGGTGGTCCACAGAACCTGGCACGGTGATGACATTTGTAGGGACCCGGGTGAACCGGGTTCGAGGTCTTGGCCGTAGCGATTTCGGGTTGCGCCACCGGTGCCGGCCCACCACACGTCACGGGACACGTTGGACGGGTCGGTGCCCCTGGCCAGCCAACGGACTGCGGTCGTGACGGCACTGGGTCGGCCGGGTATCGTGGTGTTCACATGCCCCCTCATTAACATGTCGTGCCTCCCCGACGGCACGACCATATTGCCGTCGGTAAGGGTTGCTTATGCCCGACGTTGTGACGACCGTTCATCCGGGTATTTAGGTTTCTAGCGTTGGTGAGCTGAGCCTAGTTGATGGTTGGTGCTTAAATTTCGGTTTTCGCTGCATTGGGTTTAAACCCGTGGTTGAGGGGTCGCAGTTTGTTGGCTGGGCGGGGCTCGCGCCCTTGCTGCCGGGTAGGATCGGCCGCAACGGCGTTGATCCGGCTATCACCGGTGAGCCTTCGGAAGAACAGCGCAAAAGCCCAGTAGAACCGAACGGGTTGGCCCGTCACAGCCTGCAACGAGCGGCCGTGCGTAGGCGCGGCAAGCGGGGTGGTACCGCGGTGTTCGCGCCTCCGGCGCGTCGTCGTCCCCGTGTCTTGTGACAAACGACACAGGAGACGGCATGACTGACAGCGCCTACCCGCGCAGCGACCTGGGCGCCGACCAACGTGGTGGCTCTCCGGACTTTCCCGCGATGGAAGCCCAGGTCCTCGAGTATTGGGCGCGCGACGACACCTTCCGCGCCAGCATCGCCCGCCGCGACGGCGCCCCGGAATACGTGTTCTACGACGGGCCCCCCTTCGCCAACGGCCTACCGCACTACGGACATCTACTGACCGGCTATGTCAAGGACATCGTGCCGCGATACCGAACCATGCGCGGTTATAAGGTGGAGCGCCGCTTCGGTTGGGACACCCACGGGTTGCCCGCCGAACTCGAGGTCGAGCGCCAGCTGGGCATCACCGACAAATCGCAGATCGACGCCATGGGGATCGCCGCGTTCAACGATGCCTGCCGGGCTTCGGTGTTGCGCTACACCGGCGAGTGGCAGGCATATGTGACCCGCCAAGCTCGCTGGGTCGATTTCGACAACGACTACAAGACGCTCGATCTGTCGTATATGGAATCGGTGATCTGGGCGTTCAAACAACTCTGGGACAAGGGCCTGGCATACGAGGGATACCGGGTGCTGCCCTACTGCTGGCGCGACGAAACCCCGCTATCCAATCACGAACTGCGGATGGACGACGACGTCTACCAGAGCCGTCAGGACCCCGCTATCACGGTGGGATTCAAAGTAGCGGGTGGCCAACCACTTGAAGAGCTGGCCGGCGCATTCCTGTTGGTGTGGACGACGACACCGTGGACGCTGCCGTCAAACCTGGCCGTCGCGGTAAACCCCGAGACGACATATGTACAGATCAAAGCCGGCGATCGGCGCTTTGTGCTGGCCGAGGCAAGGGTGCCTGCCTACGCTCGAGAGTTCGGAGAAGAACCCGAGGTTCTCGGTACCTATCGCGGCGCCGACCTACTGGATATTCGGTACCAACCGCCCTTTACATACTTTAGGGATTCGCAGAACGCATTTCGCGTACTGTCAGGCGATTTCGTCACCACCGAAGACGGTACCGGCATCGTACATATGGCCCCGGCGTACGGCGAAGACGACATGGCGGTCGCGGAGGCTGCCGGCATCGCGCCGGTGACTCCGGTCGATGCCAAGGGCCGCTTCGACGCCACCGTCGCCGATTACCAGGGGCAGCACGTGTTCGACGCCAATGCCCAGATCATCCATGACCTGAAGAAACAAAGTGGTCCGGCGGCGGCGAACGGCGCGGTGTTGATCCGCCACGAATCCTACGAACACCCTTACCCACATTGCTGGCGCTGCCGTAACCCGTTGATCTACCGTGCGGTGTCGTCCTGGTTCGTCACGGTGACGGAATTCCGCGAGCGCATGGTCGAACTCAACCAGCAGATCACCTGGTATCCCGAGCACGTCAAGGACGGCCAGTTCGGAAAGTGGCTGCAGGGTGCCCGCGATTGGTCCATCTCACGAAACCGCTACTGGGGCACCCCGATTCCGGTGTGGAAGTCCGATGATCCCTCCTATCCGAGAATCGATGTGTACGGCAGCTTGGACGAGCTGGAACGCGATTTCGGGGTCCGGCCGGACAACTTGCACCGGCCCTACATCGACGAGCTGACCCGGCCCAACCCCGACGATCCCACCGGGGAAAGCACGATGCGGCGCATCCCCGACGTGCTCGACGTGTGGTTCGACTCGGGCTCCATGCCCTACGCCCAGGTGCACTACCCATTCGAAAACCGTGGCTGGTTCGACGGGGTCGATTGCGCCGATCCGGACCAACGGGTCGACGCCCACTATCCCGGGGACTTCATCGTCGAGTACATCGGGCAGACCCGCGGCTGGTTCTACACCCTGCACGTGCTGGCGACCGCGCTGTTCGACCGGCCCGCATTCAAAACCTGTGTGGCGCACGGGATCGTGCTGGGCTCCGACGGTCAGAAAATGAGCAAGTCGCTGCGCAATTACCCCGACGTCAACGAGGTGTTCCACCGGGACGGCTCCGACGCGATGCGCTGGTTCTTGATGGCCTCGCCGATCCTGCGCGGCGGCAACCTGATTGTCACCGAGCAGGGGATCCGGGACGGGGTACGGCAGGTCTTGCGGCCGTTGTGGAATGCCTACAGCTTCTTGGCCTTATATGCGCCGAAAGTGGGTACCTGGCGTACCGATTCACGCCATGTACTGGATCGCTACATTCTGGCCAAGCTGGCGGTGCTGCGCGAAGACCTCACCCGGTCGATGGAGGTGTGCGACATCTCCGGAGCCTGCGAACAGCTGCGGCAGTTCACCGAGGCGCTGACGAATTGGTATGTGCGGCGGTCACGGTTGCGATTCTGGGAAGAAGACGGCGATGCCATCGACACCCTGCACACGGTGCTGGAGGTCACCACCAGACTGGCTGCGCCGTTGCTCCCATTGATTACCGAGGTGATCTGGCGCGCCGTGACCGGTGAGCGCTCGGTTCATCTGACGGACTGGCCGCAGGCCGATGCGGTGCCCGCCGACGCCGATCTGGTGGCCGCAATGGATCAGGTGCGCGAAGTGTGCTCGGCAGCGTCGTCACTGCGCAAGGCCAAGAAGCTGCGGGTGCGCCTGCCGTTGCCGAAACTGACTGTGGCAGTTGCCGATCCGGAACGATTGAAGCCGTTCGCCGAGCTGATCGCCGATGAGCTCAACGTCAAACAGGTCGAACTCACCGACGACATCGACACCTACGGGCGGTTCGAGCTGACCGTCAACGCCCGGGTGGCCGGGCCGCGACTGGGCAAGGACGTGCAAGCGGCGATCAAGGCGGTCAAGGCCGGCGACGGCGTCGTCAATCCCGACGGCACCTTGACGGCAGGGCCCGCGGTGCTGCAACCGGAGGAATACAACTCACGGCTGGTGGCTGCCGACCCGGAGTCCACTGCGGCACTGCCCGGCGGCGCCGGGCTGGTGGTGCTCGACGGCGCGGTCACCCCGGAATTGGAGGCCGAGGGCTGGGCCAAAGACCGCATCCGGGAACTGCAAGAGCTGCGCAAGTCAACCGGGCTGGACGTGTCCGACCGGATCAGCGTGGTGATAGCCGTGCCCGCCGAGCGTCAAGCCTGGGCACAGACCCACCGCGATCTCATTGCCGGCGAAATCCTGGCCACCAGTTTCGAATTCGGCGACCCGTGCGGCGGCGTCGACATCGGCGACGGGGTGCGAGTCACGATCGCCAAAGCCGGCTAACGGCGGGTGCCCCCGACGGGGACAGCCGCGCCGGCGGCTCACCGCAGCTGGATCGTCACCTCCTTGATGGTGGCGTTGAACGGGAAGGTGCCCTCGTAGGTATCAGCGGCCGGGGTGCCGCCGTCAAGCCCGATATCGAGCCCTTCGTCGGCGCTGAACCCCAGCGGGACGGTCCGCTCGATGCGCGATTCGGCTGCCTGGCACCCGTTCACCAGCAGTCTCACGACGCCACCTTTGCCCAAACCTCCACCGTCATAGTCGAATTCGATCGCGACCGTCGCATTGCCCGCGGGCAGCGGCGTGGCAGCGGCGACGGTCGTGTATTTCGACCCGAAATAGTTGTAGGTGAACTTGGCGAGTCCGTTCTGCACGTAGAGAGCCAGGCCGGCGAAGTAGCCGCCGGCGGCCAGGAGAACGCCCTCGACCGTCTCGCCACCGGGAGTGTCGATGACCGCGGTAATCGAGTAGGACCGGTTAAAGGCGCACCGAATGATGTCTTCAGGCATTCGGATTGATCCGTGCCCCAACGAAATCGAGGTTCGCTGGCCCAGTACCGTCGGCCGCGCACCGATCGCCCGTGCGGGGCCGCGGTCGTCGAGCGGAAAGACATGGTTCTTCTCAGCTTCAGCGTCGAATAGTGCCTTCAACTCGGCAAGCCGGTCGGGGTGCTGGGCGGAAAGATCAACGGCTTGACTGTAGTCCTGCGACAGGTCGTAGAGTTCCCAGCGGTCGTCGGAGAAGGCGGGCATCTTCGAACCCGGTTGCCACTGAATCTTGCCGTGATAGGTGCAGGCCATCCAGTCATCGTGATAGATCCCGCGGATGCCCTTGATCTCGAAATACTGGGTGCGGCGCCGGTCCGGGGCGGCGGCGTCGTCGAACGTATACGCCAGGCTGATGCCGTCGTGGGGCTGCTGTGGCACGCCGTTGACAACAACGGGTGCGGGGATGCCGGCGGCTTCCAGGATGGTGGGGGCGATATCGATGACATGGTGAAACTGCGAGCGCAGACCGCCGCCATCGTTGATGCGTTGTGGCCAGGTCACAATCATCGGATTGCGGGTGCCGCCGAAGTGACTGGCGAACTGCTTGGTGAACTGGAACGGGGTGCACATCGCCCAGGCGAAGCCGACCGGATACTCGTTGCTGGCCTTGGGCCCGCCGAAATCGTCGATCCGCGACAAGACGATCTCGGGATCTTCTTGGAGGCCGTTCAACGTCACCATTTCGTTGAAGACACCGGTGATCCCACCGGCGGCAGCTGCGCCGTTGTCACCGATGATGTAGACGACCATCGTGTTGTCCCAGACGCTCATGTCCTTGAGCGCGGTGACTATCCGGCCGATCTCGTGATCGGTATGGGCCAGGAATCCGGCGTAGACCTCCATGAGACGCGATGCGATGCGCTGCTGCTCGGCAGACATCGTGTCCCAGGCGGGTATCGATTCGTGGCGCGGCGTCAACGCGGCATCTGCCGGGATCACGCCCAATTCCTGCTGTCGGGAATAGATTTCCTCACGCAGGGTGTCCCAGCCGCCGTCGAACCGGCCGCGAAAAGGTTCGCTCCATTCCGGTGCCACGTGGTGCGGCGCATGGGTGGCGCCGGGCGCCCAGTAGACAAAGAACGGTCGGTCGGGCGACATGGCCTGCTGCCGATGTACCCATTCGATCATCCGATCCGCGAGATCGGTCGTAAGGTGGTAGTTCTCAACGCCGTCGGGCCGTTCGACCGGCGTCGTGCCGTGATACAAGCCGGGATTGTATTGGTGGGCTTCACCGCCCATGAAGCCGTAGAACTCTTCAAAACCCATCCCGGTTGGCCACCTGTCGAACGGGCCGGCCGGACTTACCTCCCATACCGGGGTGTTGTGCCATTTGCCGAACGCTGCTGTGCTGTAGCCGTTTTGGCGGAGCGTCTCGGCGATGGTGGCGGCAGATTTCGGGATGATGCTGTTGTAGCCGTCGTACCCGGTGGCCCATTCGGTGATGTTGCCCGTGTTGACCGCGTGATGATTCCGGCCGGTCAAAAGTGCGGCGCGAGTTGGGGAGCACAAGGCGGTGGTGTGAAACCGGTTGTACCGCAGCCCTTCCCGCGCCAGCGCGTCGCCGGTTGGCGTCGGCACCGGGCCGCCGAAGGTCGCCGTGGCGCCGAATCCGACGTCGTCGAGCAGGACGATCACCACATTCGGCGCGTTCTGTGGTGGGCGGATGGGAGCGATCGTCGGCATTGTCGACTCGGAAACCGTTCGCCCGGCTCTTCCCCCCGTCGGCGTGTCCGGCAACGGCAGCCGGGTCCGATCGACGGTGCTGGTCGAGTCGTGTGTCACGGGTTACCTCCACTCGGGTTGGGATTGGCTGGTGCTGTGGCCCGGTAGCGACAAGGCCGCCGAACGATCTAGGTCGCTTGGTTACCGACGTCAAGCAGCGGGTTTGATCGCCCGCCAGCGTTGCCTGCGGTCGCGAACCTCAACATCGACATCGCGAAAACCCGCTGCGCGCAAGCGATCCGGCAAGGTCGCCGGCGGGATCGGGTTGCACGTGTCGCGCAGGTGCAACAAGCTGAACACCAGAGACGGTACGCCGTCGCTGCCGGCGAATACGCCGCCCGGGCGCAGTACCCGGAAGGCTTCAGCGAACAGCCGGTTTTGCAGGCTAACGGTCGGCACGTGGTGCAGCATGGTGAACGAAACCACGGAGCTGAACTCGTCGGCGGGCAGTCTGGTGGCGGTGCCGTCGCCGATGATGATGCGTGCCCGGTCTCCGTACAGTTCCTGCAGCCGCTGCGCCATCGGGGCGTCGATCTCGACAGCTGTCAGCTGCGGCGTCTTGTCGACCAGAATCCGAAGAAATGCGCCGTATCCAGGTCCGATCTCGAGGGTGTTGTCGCCCAGGTCCACATCGGCGAGCACCCATGGCAAGACCTGGCTTTCAACTTCCCTGGCCCAGCGGTCGGAGTTACAGCACAACCGGTGAACCAGATTCATCGCCATACCGACCGACGTTAGACGACGGAACCTTCCGATGGTTTCGGCAGCCGCGAATAGCATTGCCCGTTGTGGAGTCCCGTTGGGTGCTGCACCTGGACATGGACGCGTTCTTTGCCTCGGTCGAACAACTCACCCGTCCTACACTCCGGGGCCGGCCCGTATTGGTGGGTGGCCTCGGCGGGCGCGGTGTGGTTGCCGGCGCCAGCTACGAGGCGCGAGTGTTCGGTGCCCGCTCGGCCATGCCGATGCACCAGGCGCGCCGGCTGATCGGCGTCACAGCGGTGGTGTTGCCGCCGCGCGGTGTGGTGTACGGGATTGCCAGCCGCCGGGTGTTCGACACCGTGCGCAGCCTGGTTCCCGTCGTCGAGCAGCTGTCTTTCGACGAGGCCTTCGGGGAACCGCCCCACCTAGGCGCCGCCACCGCCGAGGACGTAGCGACGTTCTGTGACGCCTTGCGGCGACGGGTGCGCGAGGAGACCGGCCTGGTGGCTTCGGTGGGGGCGGGCTCAGGCAAGCAGATCGCCAAGATCGCGTCCGGTCTGGCCAAGCCTGACGGCATTCGAGTGGTCCGCCGGGAGGAAGAACAGCGGCTGCTCCACGGCTTGCCGGTGCGGCGGTTGTGGGGAATCGGCCCGGTTGCCGAGGAGAAACTGCATCGACTCGGCATCGAGACCGTGGGGCAGCTGGCCGCATTGACCGACGTCGAGGTGGCCAACATCCTCGGCGCGACCGTGGGGCCCGCACTGCATCGGCTGGCCCGCGGTATCGACGATCGGCCCGTTGCCGAGCGAGCCGAAGCCAAGCAGATCAGCGCCGAGTCCACTTTCGCCGCCGACCTGACCACCCTTGACCAGCTGCGTGAGGCTATCGACCCCATCGCCGAGCACGCGTATCATCGCCTGCTGCGCGACGGCCGCGGAGCTCGCACCGTCACCGTGAAGCTGAAGAAGGCCGACATGGGCACGCTGACCCGTTCGGCGACAATGCCCTACGCGACCACCGAGGCGGGGGCGCTGATCGCGGTGGCCCGGCGGCTGCTGCTGGACCCCATTGAGATCGGGCCGATTCGCCTTCTCGGCGTTGGTTTTTCGGGGCTCAGCGAGGTGCAGCAGGAGTCGCTGTTCCCCGACTTGGACCTGTCACCGGATCCGGCCGAGGAAGCCCAGCACGACTTCCCGACATTACGGGCCGCGCAATTCGGCGGGCCAGACAGCGCCAGATGGCGCATCGGCGACGACGTAGCCCACCCGGAACTCGGCCACGGCTGGGTGCAGGGGGCCGGCCACGGCGTGGTCACCGTCCGGTTCGAGACTCGTCGTTCAGGTCCGGGCCCCGCGCGGACCTTTCCCATCGATACCGGCGACCTCGCCGTCGCCAACCCGGTCGACAGCCTGGACTGGCCGGACTATGTCAGCCGGCTGCGGGCCGACGAGCCGATCGGCGTCTCACCCCCAGCGGTCGACGACGTCGGCGACCGGTAGCCCGGCCGCCAGCGCGGCCATCAGCAACACCCGGGCCTGCGACGGTGGCAGCCGTGGCACCATCACTGCGCCAGCGTCCACCAGGTCGTGTCCGGGACCGTAGCCGGCGCCCACCCGCGCGCCGGCGACCCGGGTCGAGACCGCGACCACCACTCCGTCGCCGCTGTGTCGGCGCGCCGCATCGATCACCGCCGACCCGGCATTTCCCGAACCCAATGCCTCCAGCACGATGGCCCGGGCGCCGGCGGCCACATACGCATCCAAAGCAACGGCGTCACATCCCGGATACACCGCGACGATATCGACCCGCGGTGCCTCGGCAGCGCACAGTTCACCGAGGTACGGGCGTTGCTTGGGGCTCGTCATCGTCACCGTTTCGGTGACGGTGCCAAGCAGTTTGCCGGCGAACCCGCTCAGGTCGTCGGTTACCGCCTTGCGCAGGCCCAGCGGTTGCAGCACCCGGCCTGCGAGACACACCAGCACGCCGTGGTCGCGGGCTGTCGCGTCGGCTGCCAGCGTCAGTGCGTCGCGCAGATTGACCGGACCGTCCGCGTCGGCGGCGTCGGAGCTGTGCATCGCGCCGGTAATGACCACCGGGGTGTCGCCGGAATAGGTGAGGTCCAGCCAGAGCGCGGTTTCTTCGAGGGTGTCGGTGCCGTGCGTGATGACGACACCGACCGCACCGCCATCGACGGCGGCTTGGACCGCGGCGCGGATGCGATCCCAATCGACCGGGGTCAACAGCGAACTGTCGAGTGCCATCAGATCCACGACATCGATGTCGAGGTCTGCGCCGGCCGCCGCGGTCAGTTCTGCCCCGCTGCGCGACGGACGGCGCACTCCGTCGGCGCCGGTGCTGGTGGCGATCGTCCCTCCGGTGGTGATCACGCTTAGGCGGCCCATGCTGGGATCATCCCGCATGCCGGGCACCGCCATCCGCATGTGGGCGCTGTCACTGGACTAGGGGATGATGGTGGCGTGCCTGACGAACCAACAGGATCAGCCGATCCGCCTACTACGGCGGGGGATACCGGGGAACCTGAGGCTTCCGCGCCGCCTCCTCCCAGGCGGCTACGCTTGCTGCTGTCAGTTGCGGCGATCGTGCTGGCACTGGACATCGTCACCAAGGTGCTGGCCGTCAAGCTGCTGCCGCCGGGCCAGCCGGTTCCAATTATCGGCGACACGGTGACGTGGACATTGGTGCGCAATTCCGGTGCCGCATTCTCCATGGCGACCGGCTACACCTGGGTACTGACGCTGATCGCGACGGGCGTCGTGGTGGGCATCTTCTGGATGGGACGACGGCTGGTGTCCCCCTGGTGGGCGCTGGGGCTTGGGATGATTCTGGGCGGCGCGATGGGCAATCTGGTTGATCGCTTCTTCCGGGCTCCCGGGCCGCTTCGGGGACATGTCGTCGACTTCTTGTCGGTCGGCTGGTGGCCGGTGTTCAATGTCGCCGACCCGTCGGTGGTCGGCGGTGCGATCCTGCTGGTGGTCCTGTCGATCCTGGGCTTCGATTTCGACTCGGTAGGCCGGCGCAGACCCGACCGTGCCACCCCGAGTCGGCGCAAGGCCGACGGGGACACCGGCCGGCGCAAGGCCGATCAGCACTGATGCCCGACCGCTCGATGCCCGTCCCGGAGGGATTGGCGGGCCTGCGCGTCGATGCCGGGCTCGCCCGCCTTCTCGGACTGTCCCGCAGCGCCGTGGCGGCCATCGCCGAGGGCGGCGGCGTGCAGCTCGACGGCGTGCCGGCCGGCAAATCCGACCGGCTGACGTCGGGGGCATGGCTGCAGGTTCGGCTGCCCGAGGCACCGCCACCGCTGGAAAACACACCCGTCGACATCGAAGGCATGACGATTCTGTATTCCGACGACGACATCGTCGCCGTCGACAAACCGGCGGCTGTCGCGGCACACGCATCGGTGGGCTGGACCGGTCCCACTGTGCTCGGCGGTCTTGCCGCGGCGGGTTACCGCATCACCACATCCGGCGTGCACGAGCGGCAGGGCATCGTGCATCGCCTCGACGTCGGCACCTCCGGGGTGATGGTGGTGGCACTGTCGGAACGGGCGTACACCGTGCTGAAGCGGGCCTTCAAGCACCGCACCGTCGAGAAGCGGTATCACGCGCTGGTGCAGGGACATCCCGATCCGTCCAGCGGGACGATCGACGCACCGATCGGCCGCCACCCCGGCCCCGAATGGAAGTTCGCGGTCACCACGAACGGCCGCCACAGCGTGACCCACTACGACACCATCGAGGCTTTCGTCGCGGCCAGCCTGCTCGACATCGAGCTCGAGACCGGACGCACTCACCAGATTCGGGTGCATTTCGCCGCGCTGCGCCATCCATGCTGCGGCGACCTGGTGTACGGAGCCGACCCCAAGCTGGCGAAAAAGCTTGGCCTGGAACGGCAATGGTTGCACGCCCGGTCGCTGGCCTTCGCTCATCCCGCCGATGGCCGCAGGATCGAGATCGTCAGCCCCTACCCGCCGGATCTTCAGCACGCGCTGGATGTGTTACGAGCCGAGGGGTGACCGCAGGCTTCCGGCTTGGCCCGGGTGTCGATCTGATGGCGTGTCAATCGTCATACCGGTGACACCATCGAGTCGGAAAGGAACACCGTCATGCAGTACTGCCTACTCATGCACTATCAGGAGGGCGGCGAGATCGGGCTGAGTGAGGAAGACATGGCCCCCGCACGGGCGGCGTTTGCCAAGTACGCCGACGACCTCGACGCCGCGGGCGTGCTGATCGCAACCCAGGTGCTGCAGCCGGCCGACACGTCCACCACCTTCACCGCGCGCAGCGGTGTCCCGCAGATTCAGGACGGGCCGTTCGCCGACACCAAAGAACGGCTCGGTGGGGTGTTCGTTATTGAGGTGCCCGACCTCGATACGGCCCTGGCGTGGGCGCGACGATGCCCCGCAGCCGAGTGGGGATCGGTCGAAATCCGGCCCGTCGCAGTCACTTACGCTCGCGGTAAGGGCTGGTACCAGCCTGAGTGAGGTGCAGGCTCGGGTCACCGGGCTGGTCCGCGAGTCCTACGGCCGGTTGTTGGCGCTGCTGGCCGCGCCAACCGGCGATATCGCCGCGGCCGAGGACGCCCTGGCCGACGCCTTGGAGCGTGCGCTCAGCCGGTGGCCGGCCGACGGAATACCGGCCAACCCGGACGGTTGGGTCCTCACCGTGGCCCGCAACCGGCTGCGCGACCGGTGGAAATCGCACGGTTACCGGTTGACCGGTGCGCTCGACGAAACTGATTCTGCCGCAGACGAATCCACCGACGACCCGGAGGCGATCCCGGATCGCCGCCTCGAGCTGATGTTGGTGTGCGCGCATCCGGCGATCGCCGCCAACTGCCGCACACCCCTGATGCTGCAGACCGTCCTCGGCATCGACACGGCCGCAATCGCCCGGGCGTTCTCGCTTCCGGCCGCAACCATGGCGCAGCGACTGGTCCGCGCCAAGCGCCGGATTCGCGACGCGCGCATTCCCTACGTGGCGCCGGACCGCGCCGACCTCGACGAGCGGCTGCCCGCGGTTCTGGAGGCGGTGTACGGCGCGTTTGCCATCGACTGGCAGGTGGAACCATGCGGTGAACCGATTGACTGCCTGTCCGCCGAGGCTCTGCATCTGGCATTGCTGCTGGCCGAACTACTGCCCGACGAGCCCGAGGTGCTGGGCCTGGCCGCGCTGCTGTGCCTGTCGGAGTCGCGTCGCGCCGCGCGGCGCACGAGCCGGGGCGAGTTCGTGCCGCTGGACGAACAAGACACCCGGCTGTGGGATCCGGCGATGATCGCGCGCGGCGAGACGTTGCTGCATCGAGCACACCGCATCGGCCGTCCCGGGCGCTACCAGTACGAGGCGGCGATCCAGTCGGCGCATTGTGTCCGAGCGCACGGCGGTCACCTCGACTGGGCATCGCTTCGCAAGCTGCATCGCACGCTGGTGCGCGTCGCGCCGTCGCTGGGGGCGTCGGTGGCGCTGGCCGTGGTGGATGCTGAACTCGACGGTCCGGACGCAGGGCTCAGCGCCCTCGATGCGATTGCCGACCCTGCGGTCGAACGGTTTCAGCCCGCCTGGGCGGCCCGAGCCCATCTGCTGGTATCAGCCGGTCGTCACGCAGCGGCGGCCGAGGCCTACCGCGCGGCCATCGACCTGAGCACCGACGCCGGCGTCGTCGAATACCTGCAGCGACGACTCGCGGCGGTGGCGCGGCGCTGACCTTTCATCGGTGCGTTGCCAACCGTTCCGGGCCGGCTCAGACGCTGACCGTGGTGCTGTCGTCCGATACGACGTCGGCGGCCAGCGGCGAGATCGTTTTCAGGATTTCGGTGATCGTCTCGGGGGGGACTCCGGCCGCGGCCAATGCGTCGCCCAAATGCCCGGCCACCAGGGTGAAGTGGTGCATGGTGATGCCACGGCCCTGATGCACCTGCTTCATCGGCGCACCGGTATATGGCTCCGGCCCGCCCAGAGCCGCGGCAAAGAATTCCGTCTGTTTGCCTTTGAGACGGCTCATATTCGTTCCGGTGAAGAAGCCGGCGAGCTGGTCGTCGGCGAGCACCCGAGCGTAGAAATCCTCGACGACGACCTCGATCGCCTGGTACCCGCCGATCTGGTCGTAGATGGTGATTGGCGTGCGCTTGCGGAAACGTGACAGTAGTCCCATCCGGTCAAGGGAACACGTCGGCGTTGCCTGGCCGTTAGAGGCCGATCACGCCCGGATTATCAGCTGTAACAAGTCGATTGCCGTAGAACGTCGAAGCGTCCCGCGGTTCGGCCAGGCACCTGGCGGACTCGCATGCCGACAGGTTGGTCCCGGTCATTGACCGATGCCCTAGGTTTGCTTCATGACCAGTGCCACATCCACCACACCGCCATCAGGAGCGACAACCGATGAATCTTGGTGACTTAGCGAACCTCGTCGAGAAGCCGTTCGCGACGGTGTCCAACATCGTCAACACGCCGAACTCCGCCGGACGATATCGGCCCTTCTATCTGAGGAATCTGCTCGACGCGGTGCAGGGCCGGACACTGCGCGACGCGGTTGAGGGCAAGATCGTCCTCATCACCGGCGGGTCGTCGGGTATCGGCGAGGCGGCCGCGAAGAAGATCGCCGAAGCCGGGGGCGAGGTGGTGCTGGTCGCGCGCACGCGGGAGAACCTGGAAAAGGTTGCCGGCGATATCCGCGGCGATGGCGGAGCGGCGCACGTATACCCGTGCGATCTGTCCGACATGGACGGCATCGCCAGCATGGCCGACCAGGTACTGGCCGATCTGGGACGGGTCGACATCCTGATCAACAACGCGGGGAGGTCAATTCGGCGCTCACTGGAGCTGTCCTATGACCGGATTCACGACTACCAGCGGACCATGCAACTGAACTACCTGGGTGCGGTCCAGCTCATTCTCAAGTTCATTCCCGGTATGCGGGAACGCAAGTTCGGGCAGATCATCAACGTCTCCTCGGTCGGGGTGCAGACTCGAGCACCGCGCTTCGGCGCCTACATCGCCAGCAAGGCCGCTTTGGACAGTCTGTGCGACGCGCTGCAAGCCGAGACGGTCAGCGACAACGTCCGGTTCACCACCGTGCATATGGCACTGGTGCGGACGCCGATGATCAGTCCGACCACGATCTACGACAAATTCCCCACGTTGACCCCGGATCAGGCGGCCGGTGTGATCACCGATGCGATCGTGCACCGGCCGCGACGGGCAAGCTCTCCTTTCGGCCAGTTCGCGGCTGTGGCCGACGCCGTCAACCCGGCCGTCATGGATCGGGTACGCAACCGGGCGTTCAGCATGTTCCGGGATTCCGCCGCGGCCAAAGGCGGCGAATCTCCAACGGACACATCAGAACTCGACAAGAGAAGCGAAACGTTCGTCCAGGCGACCCGAGGGATACATTGGTGAAATCATGAGTCTTCCCAAACCGAACAAGCAGGCCACCGTGGTCATCACCGGTGCTTCTTCCGGCATCGGAGTCGAACTGGCCCGCGGTCTGGCCCGCCGCGGCTTTCCGCTGATGCTGGTTGCGCGGCGCCGCGAGCGCCTCGAGGAGCTCGCCGATCAATTGCGCGCGGAATTTTCGGTAGGTGTCGAGGTCTTGCCGCTCGATCTCGCCGATGCGCAAGCCAGAGCACAGTTGGCCGATCGCCTGGGTACCGACGAGATCGCCGGTCTGTGCAATAGCGCGGGCTTCGGCACCAGCGGCCGTTTCTACGAGCTGTCCCCGGAACGCGAAAGCGAGCAGGTCACACTCAACGCGCTGGCCCTCATGGAACTCACCCGCGCAGCACTGCCCGGCATGGTGGAGCGCGGTGCGGGAGCGGTGCTCAACATCGCATCGATCGCCGGGTTCCAGCCCATTCCTTTCATGGCGGTGTACTCGGCCTCCAAGGCATTTGTGCTGACCTTCTCCGAAGCCGTCCAAGAGGAGTTGCACGGCACCGGTGTGTCCGTCACGGCGCTGTGCCCGGGCCCGGTGCCTACCGAGTGGGCGGAGATCGCCAGTGCCGAGCGGTTCAGCATTCCCATCGCGCAGGTGTCGCCGCGAGAGGTCGCCGAAGCCGCGATCGGCGGGATGCTTGCCGGCAAACGCACCGTGGTGCCGGGTGCGGTGCCCAAGTTGGTCAGCACCGGCGGCAGATTCCTACCGCGAACCGTGTTGCTGCCCGCGATCAGGATCGGCAACCGGCTGCGCGGGGGACCCGGTCGCTAAAGCGTGTCACCTCACGTCGCATCTGTCTCAGTGGTGTCTGGATCGCCGTCGGGCCGGTGCCGGGAGGCCCGCGATTTGCCCACCTCAACTTGAGAATTCAAAGTGACCACGAGACTGGTCGGTGGCTTGTCCGCTGGTGCGATGGATGGGTGTGGCGACTGTTGGGTCCGCCGGAGATGGGTGGGACGCGGGCGTTGAAGCAGGTGTCGGGCTAGGCGATGCCGGCGGGGGTGGTGCTTCGAGGGCGGTTGTGGGGTGACGGTTACCGGTCCGATGTGATCGCGCCGGCTGACGACGGCTTCCGGCTTCCAGGATGTTTCCAGGACGCTGCGTCGACTTGATCAGCACGTCGACGAGCGCAGCCTTGGAGCCCACGCTCGCTTTGGCGGCTGTATTCGGCGGTGATACGCGCGGCTTCGCTCAAACCTCTTGCAAAGACCGGTGTTCGGTGAGGACGCAGAAGATTTACGCGTTCATCAGGTCGGCCGGCATTCCGCGTATCGAGTGTGCGATGACGGCTTTGAGTGTGCGGTGGCGGCTTCGAGCGTGAACGTAGGGTGGTAAATCCGCGAATGGCCCGCCCTGACGGCACGCTCGGCGCCATCAGTGCACACTCCGCGCCATGAGCGCACGCTCGGCGCCATCAGCGGGCCGTGCGGCCCGCATCGTCGCCACGGCTGGGTCTGGTTGCCGGGCTCCTCAGCGGGCCGTGCGGCCCGCATCGTCGCCACGGCTGGGTCTGGTTGCCGGGCTCCTCAGCGGGCCGTGCGGCCCGCATCGTCGCCACGGCTGGGTCTGGTTGCCGGGCTCCTCAGCGGGCCGTGCGGCCCGCATCGTCGCCACGGCTAGGCTCGTGCGATGGCTTCCGTTGAGATGACCGCCGACGTTCCGATGCCCCCCCGCGACACCTGGGAACACGTCTCCAATCTTTCAGAGTTGGGCGATTGGCTGGTGATCCACGAGGGATGGCGCAGCGAGCTACCGGACGAACTGAGCGAGGGCGTCGAAATCGTGGGGGTGGCCCGGGCCAAGGGCATGCGCAACCGGGTCACGTGGACGGTGACCAAATGGGACCCGCCGCACGAGGTCGCGCTGTCCGGCTCCGGCAAGGGCGGCGCCAAGTACGGCGTTACCCTCACGGTCACGCCGACCAAGGACGGGTCCGGCCTCGGCTTGCGTCTCGAGCTGGGCGGTCGTGCGTTGTTCGGGCCGGTGGGTTCGGCGGCTGCACGAGCCGTCAAGGGCGACGTTGAAAAGTCGCTGCAGCAGTTCGTCGAGCTGTATGCCTAGCGACCACAAGACACACTCCGCGACACGCCCGAAAGCCGTCGGTGCTCAGTCATAGACTGGCGTCCCTATGAGCGGTTCATCTTCGCGGTCCTTCGTGCACCTGCATAACCACACCGAGTACTCGATGCTGGACGGTGCCGCGAAGATCAACCCCATGCTGGCCGAGGTCGAGCGGCTGCAGATGCCGGCGATCGGGATGACCGATCACGGAAACATGTTCGGCGCCAGCGAGTTCTACAACTCGGCGACACAGGCCGGGATCAAACCGATCATCGGCGTCGAGGCGTATATCGCGCCCGCTTCTCGTTTTGATACCCGGCGCATCTTCTGGGGCGACCCGAGCCAGAAGGCCGACGACATCTCGGGAAGCGGCTCCTACACCCACTTGACGATGATGGCCGAGAACGCCACCGGCCTGCGCAACCTGTTCAAGCTGTCGTCGCTGGCATCCTTCGAGGGCCAGCTCAGCAAGTGGTCGCGCATGGACGCCGAGCTCATTGCCGAACATGCCGAAGGCATCATCATCACCACCGGCTGTCCCTCGGGTGAGGTGCAGACCCGCCTTCGCCTCGGCCAGGAGCGTGAGGCGCTCGAGGCCGCTGCCAGGTGGCGGGAGATCGTCGGCCCGGAAAACTACTTCCTCGAGCTGATGGATCACGGGCTGACCATCGAACGGCGAGTCCGCGAGGGACTGCTGCACATCGGCCGCACCCTCAACATTCCGCCGCTGGCGACCAACGACTGCCACTACGTGACCCGCGACGCGGCCCACAACCACGAAGCGCTGCTGTGCGTCCAAACCGGCAAGACCCTGTCCGACCCCAACCGGTTCAAATTCGACGGCGACGGCTACTACCTCAAGTCAGCCGCCGAAATGCGCCAGATCTGGGACGACGAGGTCCCCGGCGCCTGCGACTCGACCCTGCTGATTGCCGAGCGGGTGCAGTCCTACGCCGACGTGTGGACCCCGCGTGACCGGATGCCGGTCTTCCCGGTTCCCGACGGCCACGATCCGGCGTCCTGGCTGCGCCACGAGGTGGCCGCGGGGCTGCGCCGACGGTTCCCCGACGGACCGCCCGCCAGCTACGTCACCCGCGCGGACTACGAGATCGACGTGATCTGCGCCAAGGGATTTCCGTCCTACTTCTTGATCGTCGCCGACTTGATCGGCTACGCGAAGTCGGTGGGCATCCGCGTCGGACCGGGCCGCGGCTCGGCCGCCGGCTCGCTGGTCGCGTACGCGCTGGGTATCACCGACATCGACCCGATTCCGCACGGTCTGCTGTTCGAGCGCTTCCTCAACCCCGAGCGTACGTCGATGCCCGACATCGACATCGACTTCGACGACCGCCGCCGTGGCGAGATGGTGCGCTATGCCGCCGACAAATGGGGCCACGACCGGGTAGCCCAGGTCATCACCTTCGGCACTATCAAAACCAAAGCGGCGCTGAAGGACTCGGCACGAATTCACTACGGGCAACCCGGCTTCGCAATTGCCGATCGGATCACCAAGGCGCTGCCGCCGGCCATCATGGCCAAGGACATTCCGCTGTCGGGCATCACCGATCCTGCTCACGAGCGATACAAGGAAGCAGCCGAGGTTCGCGGCCTGATCGAAACCGATCCGGACGTGCGCACCATCTACCAGACCGCACTCGGACTGGAAGGCCTGATCCGCAACGCCGGCGTACACGCCTGTGCGGTCATCATGAGCAGCGAGCCACTGACCGAAGCCATCCCGCTGTGGAAGCGACCGCAGGACGGGGCCATCATCACCGGCTGGGACTACCCGTCGTGTGAGGCGATCGGCCTGCTGAAGATGGACTTCCTGGGGCTACGCAACCTGACGATCATCGGCGACGCGATCGACAACATCAAAGCCAACAAGGGAATTGACCTCGACCTGGAATCGGTGCCGTTGGACGACAAGCCCACCTATGAACTGCTGGGCCGCGGCGACACCCTAGGGGTGTTCCAACTCGACGGTGGGCCGATGCGCGACCTGCTGCGCCGCATGCAGCCCACCGGGTTCGAGGACATCGTCGCGGTGCTCGCCCTGTACCGGCCCGGCCCGATGGGCCAGAACGCGCACAACGACTACGCCGACCGCAAGAACGGCCGCCAGGCGATCAAGCCGATCCACCCGGAGCTGGCCGAACCCCTCGAGGAGATCCTGGCCGAGACCTACGGCCTCATCGTCTACCAAGAGCAGATCATGCGCATCGCGCAGAAAGTGGCCGGCTATTCGCTGGCCCGAGCCGACATTCTGCGCAAGGCGATGGGCAAGAAGAAGCGCGAAGTGCTCGACAAAGAGTACGAAGGCTTCGCGCAGGGGATGCAAGCCAACGGATTCTCCTCCGGCGCGATCAAGGCGCTGTGGGACACCATCCTGCCGTTCGCCGACTACGCGTTCAACAAATCGCATGCCGCCGGCTACGGGCTGGTCTCGTACTGGACGGCCTACCTCAAGGCCAACTATCCCGCCGAGTACATGGCCGGCCTGCTGACGTCGGTGGGCGACGACAAGGACAAGGCCGCCGTCTATCTGGCCGACTGCCGCAAGCTGGGCATCACGGTACTGCCGCCAGACGTCAACGAGTCCGGGCTGAACTTCGCGTCGGTGGGTGAGGACATTCGCTACGGCCTGGGTGCAGTGCGCAACGTCGGCGCCAACGTCGTCGGCTCGCTGATCCAAACCCGCAGCGACAAAGGCAAATTCACCGATTTTTCGGACTATCTGAACAAGATCGACATTTCGGCGTGCAACAAGAAGGTCACCGAGTCGTTGATCAAAGCGGGGGCGTTCGACTCGCTTGGCCACGCCCGCAAAGGTCTCTTCCTGGTCCACACCGACGCCGTCGACTCGGTGCTGGGCACCAAGAAGGCCGAGGCGATGGGGCAGTTCGACCTGTTCGGCGGCAGCGACGACGGTACCGGCGCCGCGGACCCCGTGTTCACCATCAAGGTCCCCGACGACGAGTGGGAAGACAAGCACAAGCTGGCCCTGGAACGCGAAATGCTGGGCCTGTATGTGTCCGGGCATCCGCTCAACGGGGTGGCACACCTGCTGGCCGGCCAGGTCGATACCGCCATTCCCGCGATTCTGGACGGTGACGTCCCCAACGACACCCAGGTGCGGGTGGGCGGCATTCTGGCGTCGGTGAACCGGCGCGTCAACAAGAACGGAATGCCTTGGGCATCAGCGCAATTGGAAGACCTCACCGGCGGCATCGAGGTGATGTTCTTCCCGCACACCTATTCCAGCTACGGCGCCGACATCGCCGACGACGCCGTGGTGCTGGTCAACGCCAAAGTCGCGATTCGCGATGACCGGGTTTCGTTGATCGCCAATGAGCTTGTGATACCGGACTTTTCCAATGCCCAGGTGCAGCGGCCGTTGTCGGTCAGCCTGCCGACACGGCAGTGCACGTTCGACAAGGTGAGCGCGCTCAAGCAGGTGCTGGCGCGTCATCCCGGCACTTCGCAGGTGCACTTGCGGCTCATCAGCGGGGACCGGATCACCACGCTAGAGCTCGATCAGTCACTGCGGGTGACGCCCTCGCCGGCATTGATGGGGGACCTCAAGGAGCTGCTCGGTCCCGGGTGCCTGGGCGGTTAGCCAGTCACCCGCCACATCGAAGCGCGAACAGTTCCGGGTGGACCATGTCCAGCGGCCCCGTCATGGCGGGCCATCCGTGCTCGTGGGCGACGTCGTCGGTGGCGTAGACGAGCACGTTCTGCCGGTACCACCACTCGCATCGGGTGTCGTGCCACAACTTGCCGCGCAGGAGGTCGTAGGGCAGGTAGCCGTGGGTGGCAAACAGCGCCGCCCAGTAGCTCGGCCACCTCTCGTTGACATGCCCGGTTCCGCCCTGGCCGGGTATCGCCGCCGAAAAGACGATCACGTCGCCGTGTCGACAGAGGCTGTCGACGAGCGTCTGGGCGGCCTCCGGCGGCAGGTGCTCAGCCACTTCAAGGCATGTGACCAGGTCGAATCGACGACCGAGGTCCAACGGGGTGGTCAGGTCATGGTCGATGAAGCGGTCCGCGGGGATGCATAGCTGAGCGCGGGGGACGTAATCGCCGTCCACGCCGATGGCGTCGGCGCCGCTATCCAGCCAGGTCGCGACCCAACCGCCGACCCCACAGCCAACGTCGAGCACGGAGCTGGGCCGGTTCAGCGCGGCCAACATCGGCACCATCACCGTCGCGGAGGCGGACGATCCCGCGGCCTGCCCGTCGTAGAACGCCGGTGTGTAGAGAGTGGTTTCCCTACTGTCGCCGGAGATGCAGAGCACCTCGTCGAGGGTGGCGGTGTGCAGCCCGGCGGCGGCCGCTCGGCGTCCGAGTTCGCTAGTCGGGTCGATTCCACCGGCCCGGTCCAGTCGCTGGGTATCGAATATGGCAGGGCCCCTGGCTATCGCGTCGGTCAGCAGGTAGCGCCCGGCTTCGGGTGTGCGGCGCACCGACTGCTCGGGTGCGCTGACGCCGGTCAGCGTGACCGCATCGGCGAGGTTGACGCCCACCTGAAACACTTGCGGCTCGGCCTCGAGGACTGCCACGAGGCGGGTGATCAGGTTTTCGGGCGCGAAGAATCGCCAGCCCCGGTCCAGGTGTAACCAGAACCGGCCGTCAATCTGGGCGCGGATCTGCCCGAGCTTAACGCCGACGCGAACAACGTCGAGGAATTCGTAACGCCGGCATAGTGTTTCGCGATCCGGGCCGGACAGGCCGGCATCGATGACCAGGAAGCGTCCGACCCGCCAGACGTCGGTGCAGCAACGTAGAAACGAGTTGAGTGTCTGCTCAGTGGCAGCGAGGTCCGGCCCGGCGACCAGGCTGACGACCACCCCGGCGTTGTGTTGACTCGAAGGCTGCACGGACGCCAGCAGCTCCGGGTCGGGATACGTGGACGCTGCCTCGACCATCGTCGGCGCACAGATGTCGCGGTTTTCCGCGATGCGTTGGCGCTCGTTCTCCGGGAGGTCGGATCGGGTCAGCAGCCGCCGCCACAGCGTGAACGCCTCAGCGTACTTGCCGATCCAGGACGCGCACACCGCTTGTTCGTCGACTATCCGCCAGTCGTAGATGTCGGCGCGGACAAACAACATGTCCTGTTCGGGGAACGGGATTTCGGCGGCGCGCTTGGCGAACTCGTAGCCAAGCTGGTAGCACCCGTCGGCGCGGTACCGAGCCGCGATGGCAAACAGCGGTTCGGCTCGGGTCGGCCGAAACTCCCAGGCCCGCAGGTAGGCGTCGCGCACGTCGGGCCACGGTTCGTTGAGCTGGCCCATCGACACCGCGACCCGCCACATCGCGTAGTAGGTCTCCTCCGCCCAGCCGGCCATCTCGGCACGCCGCGCATACCACGTGCGCGCGTTGGCGAAATCACCAAGGTCGTAATAGCTCTGGGCCAGATAGAAGACCGACCGCGCATCCCCGGGATCGCGTTCCACCTCGGCCAGCAGTAGATCACGGTCACGCTCATACTTCTGTCCCGACAGGTTGCGCGCACCGCGTTGACGATCCTCGACGTGGTAGTCGCCCCCCAGGCGCGCCTCCACGCAGGAGTTGAAGTCCCACATCGGCGCCTCGTGGGTGACGCCCACCCACCGCACGCGCACCCCGTCACGGAACAACTGCGAGCGGTAGTAGCCGTGGGAATTGCACACGTAACGCACCCAGTAGACGTCGGCATCCAGGCCCGCGAAATCGGGTGTGCCCACCAGCAAATCGTCGGCGTCGACCACCCAGACGTAGTCGCCATGGCCCTGCGCGAGGGTCAGCGCCTCGGTGCGGTTGTCGCCGAAGTTGCGCCACGGGCGTTCATGCAGCTCACCGGGAATGCCGAGGCGGGCCATGTGGTCGCGAATGAGGTCCTGAGTCCCGTCGTCGGAGCCGGTGTCCACGATCACCCACGAGCTGATGTAGGGCGCCACCGAGTCGAGTGCCTCAACGACGATGTGTGCCTCGTTACGCACGATCATGTTGAGGCAGATCGCCGGGCGCTTCGCACGCTCTGCCCCTGGGTCGGACACCGCAAAATCGTACCCAGCGATCGCGCATCGGGTCGCGGATATGTGCGGCCGCGGCAGACCTCAAGTAGCCGCTCCGGCCGCGGCGCTGGGGCGCTCGGTCCGGGGATGGCCAGTAGCACCCGTCTTCTACGTCTCAGATAGCTTGGTGGACAACTGAATCCGGCCTGCGAACAGTTCGACTTCGGGTGCGGGCGCCGGGCGCGGGCTTCCATGTCCGGCGATCGCGGACGTACGCTCACCGATGTGAACGGGCAGTGCTGATGCGGCGCGATGCAGGAGCGAAGGAGCGGGACAGATGACCACGACCGAGCGCCCGGCCACCATGTGCCAGGCATTTCAGCGAACCGCCGCCATCGACCCGGATGCGGTGGCACTGCGGACCCCCGGAGGCGCCCGGACGCTGACCTGGCGCGAGTATGCGGACCAGGTGCGCCACGTTGCTGCTGGCCTTGCGGGTCTGGGGGTCGGGCGCGGCGACACGGTATCGCTGATGATGGCCAACCGCATCGAGTTCTATCCGCTGGAAGTGGGTGCCCAACACGTTGGCGCCACGTCGTTTTCGGTCTACAACACGTTGCCCGCCGAGCAGCTGACGTACGTGTTCGACAACGCCGGCACCAAGGTGGTGCTCTGCGAGGAGCAATACGTCGACCGCATCCGCGCCAGCGGTGCCCCGATCGACCACATCGTCTGCATTGACGGCGCGCCGGAGGGCACCATCTCGGTCGCCGCGCTCTACGCGGCCGCGCCCGCCGATTTCGACTTCGAGGCGGCGTGGCGCGCGGTCCAGCGCGACGACGTCGTCACCCTCATCTACACCTCCGGAACCACCGGGAACCCCAAGGGTGTGGAGATGACCCACACCAACCTGCTGTTCGAGGGCCACGCCATCGACGAGGTGCTCGGAATCGAGTTCGGTGACCGGGTCACGTCGTTTCTGCCGTCGGCGCATATCGCCGACCGGATGACCGGTCTGTACCTTCAGGAGATGTTCGGCACCCAGGTCACGGTGGTTTCCGACGGCCGCGCTATCGCGGCTGCGCTGCCCGACGTGCGGCCCACCGTGTGGGGCGCGGTTCCGCGGGTATGGGAAAAGCTCAAAGCCGCAATCGAATTCACCGTGAGCCACGAGAGCGACGAGATGAAGCGGCAGGCATTGCAGTGGGCGATGTCGGTGGCCGCCAGACGCGCCGAAGCGGTGCTCGCCGGTGTGCCGATCCCCGATGAGCTCGCCGCCGAATGGGCCAGGGCCGACGAGCTGGTGTTGTCCCAGCTTCGCGAGCGACTCGGCTTCGGGGAGCTTCGATGGGCGATCTCGGGCGCCGCGCCCATTCCGAAGGAGACGCTGGGTTTCTTCGCCGGCGTCGGCATCCCGATTGCCGAGATTTGGGGAATGTCCGAGCTGAGCTGCGTGGCCACCGCCTGTCACCCCCGAGACGCGCGGCTGGGCAGCGTCGGCAAGCTGCTGCCCGGGTTGGAGGGCAGGATCGCCGAGGACGGTGAATACCTGGTCCGCGGCCCGCTGGTGATGAAGGGTTACCGCAAGGAACCGGAGAAGACCGCAGCCGCCATTGATCCCGAGGGTTGGCTGCACACCGGCGACATTTTCGACGTCGACGAACACGGCTACCTGCGGGTGGTCGACCGGAAGAAGGAGTTGATCATCAACGCGGCCGGAAAGAACATGTCGCCGGCCAACATTGAGAACACCATCCTGGCCGCTTGCCCGATGATCGGCGTGATGATGGCCATCGGTGACGGGCGCCCCTACAACACCGCGCTGATGGTCTTCGACGCCGATTCGGTCGGTCCGTACGCCGCCCGGCACGGGCTGTCCGACGCGTCACCCGCGGCCCTGGCCGCCGACCCGGAAGTAATCACCCGCATCGCGGCCGGCGTGGCCGAGGGCAATGCCAAACTTTCCCGCGTGGAGCAGATCAAACGTTTCCGGGTACTGCCCACCTTGTGGGAGCCCGGCGGTGACGAGATCACGTTGACCATGAAACTCAAGCGCCGCCCGATTCTGGCCAAGTACGCCGCCGAGATCGAGGAACTCTACGCGGCCGAGCCGGGACCCGATGTCCACGAACCGGCCGTCACGGCGTCCGCACAACCGGCATCACTGGGGGAGCGGCGGTGACGGCGCGCGAGGCAGGTCGGGTTGCGTTGCGAAAGCTGCTGCAGCGCACCGGAATTGTCGACGAATCGATCACACCGTTGTCGACCGACCCGGCCGAGGTCGTCCAGCTGCTGGGCACCCCGTGGTACGACGAACGGTTGGTCAAGCTGGCACACGAGCTCGGGCGCGATCCGGACAGCGTCCGTGCCGAGGCCGCGGGCTACCTGCGGGAGATGGCGGCCTCGCTCGACGAGCGGGCCGTGGAGGCGTGGCGGGGTTTCAGTCGCTGGCTCATGCGGGCCTACGACGTGCTGGTCGACGAGGACCAGATCGCCGCGCTGCGCAAGCTGGATCGCAAAGCCACCCTGGCGTTCGCCTTCTCGCATCGCTCCTACCTGGACGGCTTACTGCTGCCCGAGGTGATCCTGGCCAATCGGCTGTCCCCGGCGCTGACCTTCGGCGGCGCAAACTTGAACTTCTTCCCGATGGGTGCGTGGGCCAAGCGCACCGGGGCCATCTTCATCCGGCGCCAGACCAAAGACATTCCCGTTTACCGGTTCGTGCTGCGCGCCTACGCCGCGCAGCTGGTGCAAAACCACGCCAACCTGACCTGGTCGATCGAAGGGGGCCGGACCCGTACCGGCAAGCTGCGCCCTCCGGTGTTCGGGATCCTGCGCTACATCGCCGACGCCGTCGACGAAATCGACGGTCCGGAGGTGTATTTGGTGCCGACGTCCATCGTGTACGACCAGCTGCACGAGGTGGAGGCCATGACCACCGAGGCCTATGGTGCGGTAAAACCGCCGGAGGACCTGCGCTTCCTGATCCGGCTCGCGCGCCAGCAGGGTGAGCGGCTCGGCCGTGCCTACCTGGACTTCGGCGAGCCGCTGCCGCTGCGCAAACGCCTCGAGGAGTTGCGGGCTGACGAATCGGGCAGCGGAACCGAGATCGAACGCATCGCGCTGGACGTGGAGCACCGCATCAACCGCGCCACGCCGGTTACGCCCACCGCGGTGGTCAGTCTGGCGCTGCTGGGCGCCGACCGTTCGCTGTCCATCAGCGAGGTGCTGGCCACGGTGCAACCGCTGGCCAGCTACATCGCGGCGCGTCACTGGGCGGTGGCCGGCGCGGCGGATCTGACGAATCGCTCCACCATCCGATGGGCATTGCACCAAATGGTGGCGTCGGGTGTGGTGCGCGTCTACGAGGCCGGCACCGAAGCGGTGTGGGGCATCGGCGAGGACCAGCACCTCGTCGCCGCGTTCTATCGCAACACCGCAATTCACATCTTCGTCGACCGTGCCATCGCGGAGATGGCGTTGTTGGCGGCCGCGGAGATCTCCGAACGGTCCGGGAACGGTTCCGTGTTACCGGCTACCGTGCGCGACGAGGCGCTGCGGCTTCGCGAGCTACTCAAGTTCGAGTTCCTGTTTTCGGCGCGCGCGCAGTTCGAGAAGGACCTCGCCGACGAAGTACGGCTGATCGGGCCGGTGGAAGACACCACCAAGGCGGCCACCGCCGAGCAGGTACGGCAACTGCTGGAGTCGGCCGATCTGCTGCTGGCGCATCTGGTGCTACGGCCGTTCCTGGACGCCTACCACATCGTCGCCGACCGCCTGGCCGCCTGCGAAGACGACGCGTTCGACGAGCAGGCGTTTCTGGCCGAGTGTCTGCAG